>DBVL01000065.1:6066-6240 GCA_002308475.1 Spirochaetales bacterium UBA1265
ATGAGTGCCCAGAACATTCTTCTTAAAGGAATGTCGGATCCTGATTATCACAAGGATAAGAAAGAGGGAATAGAGAAGATCAGAAAGAGATATGAGATTCTCAAGAAGGCCCTGAATGAGCACAGAGACAGCAAGGCTCTTGAAATCTATCCGTTCAACAGCGGTTATTTCATG
>DBVL01000004.1:0-623 GCA_002308475.1 Spirochaetales bacterium UBA1265
TATAACGCCATAGTATGGCAGTGCAGAAGGACCAGCCCCATAATAGATTCTATAGTTAAAGACGGATACTCAGATATGATTGTCCAAAAGACAGGTCTTGTTCCTGACGCCTACTTTTCAGGCACAAAGATCAAGTGGCTTTTGGACCATGTTCCCGGTGCCCGAGCCAAAGCTGACTGCGGACAGCTACTGTTCGGAACCATAGAAACCTGGCTTATCTGGAACCTCACAGGAGGACAGGTCCATGTCACCGACCAGACAAATGCAAGCCGTACCATGCTGTACAACATACATGATCTTTGCTGGGATAAGGAACTATTGAAGCTCTTTGACATTCCTGAGAGCATACTGCCGGAGGTTAAACCATCAAGCTACATATATGGTAAATCTTTACCGGAGTTTTACGGTGGAGAGATAGTTATCTCCGGAGCTGCAGGAGACCAGCAATGCGCTCTTTTCGGTCAGTGTTGTTTCAACGAAGGAGAGATGAAGAACACATACGGAACAGGATGTTTTCTGCTCATGAACACAGGCAGAAAGCCGGTTGTTTCCAAATCAGGCCTTGTCACCACCATTGCCGTAGGCTACAAGGACCATGTTGAATATGCCCTGGAAGGAAGTGT
>DBVL01000004.1:725-1876 GCA_002308475.1 Spirochaetales bacterium UBA1265
GTTCCGGCTTTCACAGGATTGGGAGCTCCTTACTGGAACCAGAATGCCCGAGGAATAATAACGGGAATTACTCGCGGTACCAGTAGAGCCCATCTGGTCAGAGCTACATTAGAGTCCCTGGCATACCAGACCCATGCCATAGCAAGGGCTATGGAGATAGACTCAGGGATTAAGATTTCCAGTTTGCGCGTTGACGGCGGAGCCAGTGCAAATAATCTTCTCATGCAGTTTCAGAGCAATATCCTCAAGTCTCAGGTTGTCCGACCTTCATGTATAGAAACCACAGGTCTTGGTGCTGCATATCTTGCCGGACTGGCTACTGGCTACTGGGAGAGTCTTGAAGATATAAAGACAAACTGGGCCGTAGATAAAGTCTTTGAACCATCTATGGATGAGAAGGAGCGTGTTCGTCTTATAAAGGGCTGGCAGAGAGCTGTCAGAGCTGCTCTCACATGGGCGGATGATGAGGAATAGGATATGGGAATTATAATAGTCATAGTGATTGTTCTTTTGGTTGTTTCTTTTATGGGTAGACCTTCCAAGGAAGAGAGAAAGAAAAGAGATGAACTTCTCGAAAAAAAGTGAAAAAGCAACCTTTGGTTGACAGTTTTCAAAGTCCTGTTGGTAGAATGCAAACAGGACTTTTTTATATCCTTGAGCCATACTTAATGAATTAAAGGAGATGCACAATGATACTTTCCGAAAAAATTGTTGAACTAAGAAAGAAGATGAACTGGTCCCAGGAGGATCTGGCGGAGCAGCTCGGTGTCTCAAGGCAGTCTGTTTCAAAGTGGGAGAGTGCCCAGAGTATTCCGGATATGGATAAAATAATTAAAATGAGCGAACTGTTTTCAGTTTCAACGGATTATCTTCTTAAAGACGACTATAAGATGGAAGACTATGAAGTGCCTGTTTCTGATTCAGATTCCATAGTGAGAAAGGTTTCATTGGAACAAGCAATAGACTTCATGGATATGAAAAGAAGGAGAGCTCCTCTTCTTGCTTTTTCTTCTTTCCTCTGTGTTATATCTCCCATTCCTTTGATTTTCCTCACGGCGCTGGGCGAAAATATAGAAGGTTCTGTTTTAGGAGCCGGACTGGGAATTCTTCTTGTTCTTGTTGCTGTGGCTGTCACCGGCTTTATCAGATGC
>DBVL01000004.1:1936-14951 GCA_002308475.1 Spirochaetales bacterium UBA1265
GGACTGGTGAAAAAGAGAAAGGAGGAGTTCAGGGAGAAAGCAACAAGAATCAACACTATCTCCACTGTTCTCTGCATTGTTTCCGTAATCCCTTTGATTGTTTTCTCATGCATATATGCAAAGACTTCAGTAATAATAAGCTCAGTATGTGCGCTTATCCTTCTTGTGAGCTTCTCTGTCCACGGCTTTGTTTATACCTGTACAATCAATGACTCCTTTGACAGACTTCTTGAAGAGGGTGATTACACAAGAGAGCATAAAGCGGGTTTTGAGAAGAGATCAGGCTTTGCAACTGTCTATTGGATGATTATAACCGCAATCTTTCTGGTTCTTATCTTCCTTGATGTTGCGGATAAGGTCTGGATTATCTGGCCGGTAGCAGGCGTACTGTATGCTCCTCTTTTAATGCTGTTCTCAAGACGGAAGAAGTAACTTGCATCCTCTGGCCTGAATTCACTTCCAGAGCTCTCTAAGCCAGGTGTCTACCTTATCAGGCCAGATCTGCACTTCCTTGTTAGGCTGAGGATTCGCCTCATGGACAACTTCCTCAGTTGCCAAGGAAATGCCATGTGCTCCGGTCTCAAAGAGAAGAGTCTCATGTGGAATTCTGGCCTTGGTCAGGGCTTTGTCAAAGAGAAGGGTGTTTTCAACCGGCACCGACTTGTCAGCCTTAGTGTGCCAGATGAAGGTTGGGGGAACGCACTCGCGAACCATCTTCTCAAGAGAGACCATCTTCATCAGATCCTCGTTTCCCTCACAGAGATTTTCAAAAGAGCTCTTGTGGGCAAACTTACCGGCTGTGATTACCGGATAGCAGAGAATCTGGGCATTTACCTGTGAGAGGATGCCGTATTCGGGCCAGAAACAACCAAGGCAGGCAGCAAGATGACCACCGGCAGAGAAGCCCATAGTACATATTTTATCAGGGTCCGTGAAAAGGCTTTCAGCGTTCTTTCTTACATGCTTGACTGAGAATGCCAGCTGGATAAGCTGAGTGGGAAAATGCTCTTCTGGGGCGCAGGTGTAGGTCAATACCCCACAGTTGTACCCCTTTCCATAGAAGCACAATGCTACAGGTCTGCCCTCTCTTTCAGAGACGTGTGTGTATCCGCCACCCGGGCAGATAATGATCATGGGACGGGTTTTTCCGTCATCATTTATGAATAATTCCAGTTTTGCTCCATAGATTTCTACAGTCTCTGTTTTCATTCCCTTTCCTCGCTTTTCCTGTTTGTCTTTAGACCATACCATAATTGGCGTGGATTGTGAAAGAACAGAGGGTTTGCTAAGGTTGTTTTTTTCTTTAAGATAGATGCAGGAGAAGGATTGTGGACTTTGCAGCAAAGCTGAAGGAAACGCTTATTTCAGTGGTTCCTATTGTCATAACTGTGTTGATTCTGAATTTTACAGCTGTTCCGCTCGGAAGCCATCTGGGAAGCTTTCTGATCGGATCTCTGCTTCTTGTGGCGGGATTGTCCCTGTTCCTTGGCGGTGTGGATATATCCATGGTACCAGTGGGACAGAAACTGGGAAGTGTCATGGCTTCCAGAAAGAGTCTTCCCCTGGTTCTTATTCTCGGGTTTATAATAGGTTTTGGAGTAACCTTTGCCGAGCCTGATGTAAGCGTACTTGCAAACCGTATCTGTGCCTTGAATCCCGGTATGAACAGCAGAACACTGACCTTTATGATAGCTGTTGGTCTGGGTGTATTCATAGACCTGGGGCTGTTCAGAGCCCTTAAGGGGTTAAGTTTGAGGTCAGTTGTCCTGACTTTTTATCTGGCGGTTTTTGTCCTTATGTATTTTACAGGGCAGAGTACGGCATCTATGGCATTTGACTCTTCCGGAGCTACAACCGGACCTCTTGCAGTTCCTTTTGTACTGGCCATGGGACTTGGTGTTTCAAACTCTACCAGGGGTAAGACTGACAGCGCCTTCGGTCTGACTGGAATAGCTTCCATTGGTCCTGTTCTTGCCGTGGGTCTGTTGGCGCTTGGAATGGGAGGGGGCTCTTCTGCTGTTCAGGAAGCCGCGACCGGGGCTGTACAGGTTCTTACTTTCTCTCATGTGATTACTCATGTTTTAAGAAACACTCTTGTGGGTTTTTCCCCACTTCTTGCCATAATAATCATCTTGCAATTAACGCTTTTGAAGTTTCCGAGAATTCGCTTCAGAAACATTTGTTTTGGTTTGTTTTATAGTTTTGTAGGAATAGTTCTTTTTCTGTCGGGAGTTGAATACGGCTTTTCTGAAGTTGGGGTCATGATAGGAAAAACCCTTAGTGAGGGCTATCCGTTCTTTGTTCTTCTGCTTGTCTCATTGGTGTTCGGAGCTATTGTTGTTCTTGCAGAGCCGGCTGTATGGGTCCTTACTGATCAGATTGAAAATGTGTCTGCCGGAAGAATCAGAAAAAGGCAGGTCATGGTTTTCATGTGTATGGGAGTCAGCGCTGCTGTGGCTTTAGCCATGTTACGGGTGCATTTTTCCATAAACTACCTGTACTTTGTGTTTGGAGGAGTCGGTATGGCATTGATCTTATCCTTTTTCTCTCCATCGCTGTTCACGGGCATAGCATTTGACTCGGGAGGGGTAGCGAGCGGACCGCTGAGCACTTCGTTTCTGCTCTCTGTAGCCATTGGTGCTTCAGACTCGCCAGAGATGAGTTTTGGGCTGGTTGGGTTGATTGCCATTTCTCCGCTGATAACACTGCAGATTCTTGGTATAATATTCAGAGTAAAGGAAAAAAAGACAGATAGGAGGGAAGAGAATGCTGATTCTTGAGGGATGTCTTCTACTTGCTTTTTTAGGTCATAATCAGGCGGAGCGTTTTGCTTCTCTTGCCCGTCAGAACGGAGCAGGTGGAGCTACTGCCATTCCTGCAAAGGGAACAGCTTCCAGCAAGGATTTTGAGGATGCTCGGCCTCGGGGACAAGTCGAGAGACCTCGTTCTTGTCCTTCTTAAAGATTCTTCCTGTGCAGATTCAATTATCAGTGCAGCGAAGGCAGATTCTGTTCTGACAGGTGTCTGCGCCCTACTTGATTCGGATGAGGAGAAAAACATGGGAGCCAAGTGGAAATTGGTAACAATAATTGCAAATACAGGTTATTCGGATGATATTATGCATGCAGCAAGAGAGGCCGGTGCAGAGGGTGGAACAATAGTCCATGCACGTGGTACGGCTCCGGCAAACGGAGAACACTTTCTTGGTGTGGATATAGTTCCTGACAAAGAGATGGTTATGATTCTCTGTCCTGATGAGAAGGAGGCCCGGATTACAGATGCCATCAGAAATCTGGACTGTCTGCAGGGTAAGGGTGTTGGAATTCTCTACAGTCAGGCTGTTGAGAAGTTTGTGAATCTCGGAAACGGAGAGAAAAAGTGATAAGGATAAAAGAGGGCAAGGAGAAGAACCTTCTGCGGCATCATCCCTGGGTTTTCTCAGGAGCTATGGAAGAGCCTCTTCCTCAGAAGGCTGGAATAGAAAGAGTTGAAACCTTTGAGGGGCGTTTTATTGCATGGGGTTTCTATGATCCAGAAAGTCATATCCAGTTGCGCCTTGCAAGCTGGGATGAGAAGGAAATACCGGATGCCTCATGGTGGGCAAGGATGGTCCGTCAGGCGGTTCTGCGCAGAAAAGCTTTCTTTGTTCCTTCTTCAGATACAAATACCTTCCGTCTTATTCATGGAGAGGCTGACTTTCTTCCTGGAGTGACTGCAGATGTCTATGCCCGGATAATCCGCATAATAATCAGCTCAAGAACAGCTTTTGAGTACAGGGAAACGGTGGTAGAGACTCTCGGTTCCCTTTTAAAACCCAATATGATTATTCTGAATACAGATCAGGCTTTCTGTGGGATTGAGCACATGAGGGAAGTGACTGAGTTTTACAAGGTCACAGAGGAAGGAAAAGTTGTATCTTTCTCCCCTCAGAAAGCCCTGGATGAGATACGTATCCGTGAGAGCGGCATTTACTATTCCCTGGTTCCAGGCAGTGGGCAGAAGAGTGGCTTCTTCTGCGACCAGAGGGAAAACAGACTACGTGTTGCCCATTATGCAAAAGATGCAGTTGTATTTGATGGTTGCTGTTACACAGGCTCTTTCACCCTCCATGCTCTCAGAGCTGGCGCAAAGAGGGTAGATGCCTTTGATATCTCCTCAGATGCCGTTCACCGTCTTCTTTCAAACGTTCATCTGAATGAGGATCTGGGTGTTCTGGAGAAGGGGAGTCATGAGAGAGTCCAAGCCAGTAAGGGAGATATCTTTGAAGTCCTCAGAACCATACCTTCAAACACTTATGATCTGATGATTTTGGATCCTCCCAAACTTGCAAAAACCTCCAAGGGTCTTGAGGAGGCAAAGAAAGGGTATAAGGACCTTAATCGTCTGGCTATGGGAAAAATAAAGAAAGGTGGAGTTCTGGTAACCTGCTCCTGTTCCGGTTCGCTTACCAGAGAAGACTTCAGGACAGTCTTGGCCTGGAGTGCCAAAGATGCCAAAGTTGAGGTCCAGATCCTTGAGACTTTGGGGCAGGGAGAGGACCATCCTATCCGTTTATCCTTCCCTGAAAGTGAGTATCTGAAGGTCTTTATTTTAAGGGTCATCAAATGAGTACGAACAGGGCTGTTCTCTTTGATCTGGACGGTACACTGCTGGACACCATCTCAGATATCAATGTGGCATTGAATAAAACTCTTGGAGCCAATATCTGTGATCTGCAGNNGCGTGGGTTGAGAAATGCCCTGAAAGACGCCATGACCTTCCTTGGGCGTGAGATTCCAACAGATCAGAAAGAGTTTGAGAACCTCTACAGTGTTTTTGAATCAAACTACGCCTCTTCTCCTGTTGTGCATACAAAGCCCTATGATGGGATAACAGAGATTCTTCTTACTCTCCATGATAAGGGCTTCAAGATTGGTGTTTTCTCTGCTAAAGAACAGCCATTGGCTGAATATGTCATCTCTCACACTCTGCCGGATGTCTTTTCCTTCATAGCTGGCCTGCACGGCAAATACCCGGGAAAACCAAGCACTGAGGCGCCTGAGGCTTTTATGAGGCTGAGCGGGTGTAACTCTGACAATTTGGTATATGTAGGTGATGGAGAGACTGATTGGAAGACGGGGTGTAACATAGGGTGCAGGACTATTATGGTTACATGGGGTTTCAGAACACGGGATCAGCTGTTGAAGGCCGGTGTTCCTTCTTCTGTCATGGTAAATGGGAGTAAAGAACTTTTGTCAGAGTTGCTATCTGACTGATATCCAGATTCTCTGCCCTCTCATTCTCATCTATTGATGCTTTCTCAAGTGCTCTTACAACTTCATCAGAAGTAAGGATGCCTGAGCTTCTGAGGTTGTTTTTAACTGTCTTTCTTCTTTGAGAGAAGAGCAGTCTTGATGTTTTTATGAAGGCCTCAGCTATCTCTTCTTCCACAAGGGATTTCTCTCTGCGGACCATACGGACAACAGAACTTCCTACGTTCGGTACCGGCCAGAAGCATCTGTTGCTGAGTTTCAATACTTCCTTGTTTTCATAGTCAATTGATGTAAGAACTGAAAAGCCTGAGTAGTCCTCCTCTCCCTTTTTTGCGCAGATTCTCTTTACCACTTCTGTTTGCAGGGTGTAGACCATCAGGGGAGGCAGGCATCTGTTTTCAATCAGATCTGCAATGAAAACAGAACCTACATTGTATGGTAGGTTGGCACAGATCACATCAGGGGCGCCTTCTTTCTCATAGACCTCATGCCAGTTTTTAAGTGCGTCTCCTTCCACAAGGGTAAAGGATGGACAGTTACCGAAGGCTTTTTCTTTCAGGATTCTGCAAAAACCTCTGTCTATCTCAAAGGCTGTGACCCGGGCTCCGCTTTTCAGCAGCTTGGATGTAAGAGCCCCCAGTCCCGGGCCAACCTCCCAAACTTTCATTCCGGCTTTGCAAAGAGCAAAATCCCTGATCTTGTCCAATGCAGAGTCGGAGATGAGAAAGTTCTGACCGAACTTCTTGGTCATGTAAAGACCATTTTCCTTAAGAAGTTCGGTTATATCACTTATTGAGGTGTAGTCAAAATCCCAGATTCCGGCTACCTCAGCCAACGATTGTTCCTTTGACAAGTCCTGCACAGCCAGCTGCGTTGGATTCATCTGTATCTATATGCATGGCAAGAGCGTATGAGTTTGAAACACGGATGACTGTGTCTCCGAAAACTGTCTTTCTGCCTGTGTTGCAGTCAACGAGAACATCTACAATCTGACCGTTTGATACGCCAAATTCCTTTGCATCAGCTTCTGTCATGTGAATGTGTCTCTTTGCAACAATAACACCTTCTGAAAGCTCTACTTCTCCGGCAGGGCCGACAAGCTTGCATCCTGCAGAACCTTTTGTGTCTCCAGACTCTCTTACAGGTGCTGTAAGACCAATGGATCTGGCATCTGTAGCTGAAAGTTCAACCTGGTCTGCCTTTCTGCAAGGACCAAGGATGGATACGTTTGCAAGCTCTCTCTTCGGGCCAACAACAGTAACTCTCTCGTTTGAGGCATACTGACCGGGCTGTGAAAGCTCCTTTTTGACTGTAAGCTGGTAGCCCTTGCCGAAAAGCTTCTCAAGAGTTTCCTGAGTTACGTGTACATGTCTTGCACTTGTTTCAACTATGAATTCTTTTGCCATATCTGAACACTCCTAAAAAAATGGATTCTGTATTTGTTGCAGCTTCATGCAGCCGCTAGGCAGATTATAAGACTTAAACAGCATTAATAACAAGGCTTTTGCACTTTGTGGCGTCTATATGAGTATGAAGGTTTTCTGTATTTTATCAGGCTTGTTATGTGCGCTTTGTGTTCTTCCTTTCACTCCTTCGTATTTGTGGGTTGCGGTTCCGTTCATGTTCTTTCTTTGTGTTTTCCTTCTTGTTTTCGGGGCTAAGGAAGGCAAAACCCTTGCCTCCGTTGTTTTTATCTTGCTTCTCTCTTTTATTCTTCACAGAGTCCTCTATCTGAAACAATGCGGACAGTTTAACGCTCCATGTGATAAGAGCACTGTGGTGTTTCTGGAAGGCGTGCTGTCTGGCGACAGTTCCTACTCGGAGTCTGGCACCCTTGTGCTGAGACTGGTCGTGAAGAAGGTCGGGGACAGTTATGCAAACACTTTTGAAGGGTTCCCGGGAGGACTACAAGTGGTGGCATTGGCCAAGGAGAGGGCCTTGATCTGCGCAGGGACGAGGGTTCATCTGACGGGTCATTTTTCAGGGAACTTATTCATCTGTGAATCTGTAAAAGTGGTAGGTAAGGGGTTTCTGAACCACATCAGGGAGGCGCTTGTTCTGCTTCTGGAGAAGCGTCTGTCGTTGAACTCTCTGGGTATGCTTCTGCTTCTCGGGCGTGCTGAGGATCTGCCACAGAGGATAACTGAGACTGCTGTTACAAGCGGGTGCATACATGTTCTGGCTCTCAGTGGCATGCATCTGAACTTTCTGGCTGACACAGTTCAAAGAATTTTTGGTAAAAACAGGTTTTCAAAGGTTTTTTCAGCCATTCTGATAATCGTTTTTGTATTCATAGCCGGGCCAAGGCCGTCTCTTATCAGGGCAGCTCTCATGTTCTTCTTTTCTTTTCTCGGGACAGAGAGGGCAGTCTGTCTGTCTTTCATGCTCCAGCTTATTCTTACGCCGTTTGTCTTTCTCAACTCTTCAAACGCGTTCGGTTATCTGGCAGTCTTTGCCCTGATGACAATCAGTCCCTATATTCACTGGAACATGAGGTCTTACCTGGGTCAGCACCTTGGAGGCCTTATCAGTTCCACAACCGGGGTTCTTATTCTCAGCGCTCCTCTACAGCTTGCTCTTAATGGTTGCTGGTACCCTCAAGCCATACTTGCAGGCCCCGTGGCAGTCTTTCTTGTTCTTTTTGCCATGACAGTAAATCTCTTTGTTGTAATCCTTGGTCCGTTGTCTTTTCTTCTTAATCTTAATTCCATAATCACTGATCTGCTTAGCTCTCTTTTTTCTTTCTCTTCGTCCCTTGGCAGTGCCTCATTTCTTTCCTACCTGGTTTTTCTGTTTGTGATGCTTCTTTTTCCTGTGGTCTGCCGGATTTATGAGAGATTGTAACGATTGTAACAAAAGCTGAAAGCCGATAGAATTCGGGCAATGAACGTGTATGTATACACCTTAGGGTGCAGAGTAAACCAGTGTGAATCAGAAGCAGTAGCTCAGGCCTTTACAGAGGCTGGCAGCACTGTGGTCAAATCCTATGACCAGGCAGATCTTATTATTGTTAATACATGCACCGTAACAGCCAAGGCAGAGCAGAAGGCAAGGAGGATGATCCGCCTTTTCTCTAATTCCGCAGTTACAATTGTCAGTGGTTGCTATGCCTTGGACGGGACAGCAGGGCTTGAAAAGCTTGGAAGTCGGGTTGTTGTTCTTCCTCTTTCGAGAAAGGCAGAGTTGCTGAGGCTTCCAAAGGCTCTTGAACACTCTTTACCTGATACTCTCCTTTCAGATGTCAGGTCTTTCTGCTCAGAGAAGAGGTTTGAGACTTCTGTCTTTGACTTCAGTGCTGCAGACTTTGCCTACCACAGCAGAAGCTTTCTCAAGATTCAGGATGGTTGTGACAACAGCTGTGGCTACTGCCGTGTTCATGTGGCCCGTGGACCTTCCAGGTCTCTGGATGCGGATGAGGTTGTGAGAAGGGCTCTTGAGATAGAAAAGCACGGATACCACGAGATAGTGCTCACAGGTGTGAATCTGACCATGTATGACCATGGCGGCAAAGGACTAGGTGGACTGTTGGAGAAGCTTCTTCCCGCCCTAGGGCAGGACATAAGAATCCGTCTTTCATCTATGGAACCGGACCATGTAGATGACCGTCTTCTGGATCAGATAGCGGATTTCAGAATGCAAAGCCACTTTCATATCCCGGTACAGAGTGCCTCAGACAAGGTTTTGGAAAGAGTTGGAAGGACATACGGAAGCTCGCATCTCGAGTATATAGTTAAACGCCTTAGAGAGGTCAAGGAAGACCCGTTTCTCGGCTGTGATATCATAACTGGTCTTCCGGCTGAGGGAGATGAGGAGTTTGAGATAACCAGAAGCTTTCTTGAAAGAAATGACTTCAGTGCCATCCATGTCTTTCCCTTTAGTCCCCGACCTGACACAGCTTTATTTGACGCCAGAGACAGGGTCCCTGAGTCGGTGCGTGATCAGAGGGCTGCCATTTTAAGGTCTCTTTCAGAAACATCCAGGGTTGCTTATGCCAACAGGCAGATTGGGCGCACGCTGGAAGCCATAATAGAAGAGAAGAGCAGGGGGAAGTGGTACGCAACCACTGGAAACTACCTTAGAGTTGAGGTCTTGGGTCTGAATGATTCATTCCGCTGTGGAGATCTGATAAAGGTGAAAATGACCGCTGCGGACAAGGCGGTGCTGGAGAAGTGAATGAGTGAACTTAATATAAATCTCACATATTTTGAAGAAGTGGAATCTACAAACAAGGTTCTTAAGGAAATGTGCGACAAGGGTGCTCCGGACGGGACAGTGGTGGTTGCATGGAGTCAGAGCGCGGGGCGTGGAAGACTTGGCAGAGACTTCTCATCTCCCAAGGGTGGTATCTATCTTTCCATGCTTCTTCCCCAAGATGACAGCATGACCATTACGGCCAAGGCCGCAGTTGCAGTCAGAAGAGCCATAGAATACTGTACTGACAGACAGTGCCAGATAAAGTGGGTCAATGATCTTTACTACAACGGAAAGAAAGTCTGCGGCATACTTGCTGAGGCCTACAAGACTCATGTGATTATGGGGATAGGAATAAACTTCTGCACGCCTCAGAAGGCCTTCCCTTTGGAACTTCAGAATACAGCAATAAGTCTCTATCCTTCACCGGAGAAGTCGGACAGTGATCCGATGGATACAGTGAATGAGGTGGTCAGGAACCTGACTCACCTGTGCACTGAAGAAGATGACTCTTGGCTTTCTGAGTACCAGAGGCACAGCATGCTTATAGGCAAAAAGGTAAATGTCATTCAGGCAGGAAAAGTCACGGCAACAGGAACAGTTTCTAAAATTGACAATGCCTGCGCTCTTCATATAATTGAGAAAGACGGTCAGGAGATGGTCTTGACCACAGGTGAAGTCAGCATCAGAGAGGTTTGACATGATAGACAGGCAGCAGTGGAAAGATCTGGTTCAGTCCAGACTGGAAGTTTTGTTTGAAAAGACCGGTAAAGAGGGTTCTCTTCCTTCGGTAGTTGTTCAGGTTCCACCAAAACCGGAAATGGGGGATCTGGCATTTCCTCTGTTTGCCTTTGCAAAGGCTTTTGGTAAGTCCCCTGTAGAACTTGCCAACTCTCTTACTGAAGATATAAACAGTCTCGAAGACAGGCCAGAGGGTCAGGCTTTTGCCGCAGGCCCATACATGAACGTTCGCGTTGACATGCTTTCTCTCATTGAGAACCTCTGTAAGAAAGTTGATGAGGAAGGCTCTTCCTTTGGAAGTACAAAGGTTCTTGATGGCAGAAATGTCATGGTTGAATTCAGCTGTCCTAACACAAACAAGCCTCTGCATCTGGGACACGTTAGAAACGACTGCCTTGGAAACAGCATAAGTGCCATTCTGAAGGCCTCAGGTGCTACAGTCATGAAGGTCAATCTGATTAACAACCGCGGTGTTCACATCTGTAAATCCATGCTTGCTTACAAGCGTTTTGGAAATGGAGAAACTCCTGAAAGCACAGGAATCAAGGGAGATCATTTTGTTGGATCCTGGTATGTGCGTTTCAATGACTGGGCTAAGGAAGATCCCTCTGCTGAAGAACAGGCCCAACAGATGCTGGTCAAGTGGGAGCAGGGGGATAAGGAGACGCTTGAACTGTGGAATCTCATGAACAAGTGGACCATAGACGGCATCTCTGAAACCTACAGGAATACAGGTATTTCTTTTGACAGGTACTATTACGAAAGTGACACCTACAAGCTTGGAAAAGATAAAGTTCTTGAAGGTCTTGAGAGGGGTGTTTTCCAGAAACAGGAAGATGGAGCTGTATATATAGACAACTCAGATATAGGACTTGATAAGAAGATTCTTCTCAGAAAGGACGGAACTTCCATATACATAACCCAGGATATAGGAACTGCCATCAACCGCCATGAAGACTGGCCGTTTGATTCTCTTGTGTATGTGGTTGCAAGCGAGCAGCAGTACCACTTCAAGGTTCTGTTCCATGTCCTTGATAAGCTTGGCTACTCATGGGCAAAGGATCTGCACCATCTGAGCTACGGTATGGTCTTCCTGCCTGAAGGTAAGATGAAGAGCCGTGAAGGCACTGTTGTGGATGCAGATGATCTTCTGCTTCAGCTTACTGCTATGGCTAGGGAAGAGATTTCAGAAAAGGGCAGGGATAAGGATCTTGAAGACCCTGATAAGACAGCCCATGAGATAGCTCTTGGAGCCCTGAACTACTATATGCTTCAGTTTGATCCTCAGAAGGATGTGACTTTCAATCCTAAAGAGAGCCTTTCCTTTACAGGCAATACCGGTCCGTATATTCAGTACATGGGTGCCCGTATTTCTTCAATCCTGAGAAACTTTGCAGCTAATGAAGATATCTACAAGGGTGTTGGCTTTGATGCTTCTCTTCTTTCAAACGAGGAGGAGCGTGAGATGTTCAAGCTATGTGGCTCTCTTCCTGAACTGGTTACCAGGGCTTCTCAGTCCTACGACCCGTCTGTGCTCTGTTCCTTCCTCTATGATCTGTGTAAGATTTTCAGCCACTGGTACCATGACAACCAGGTGCTGGATTCAGGTAACAAGGTTCTGACAGTTGCACGCGTGCGCCTGTGCAAGGTTGTTCTGACTTCTCTGCAGAATGCCATGGCTCTGATTGGAATACCATTTCTCGAAAAGATGTGAAGTGCGGTTTGATTTTTTCAGTCCTGTTTCATGACGTTTCCACTATAATGGCCTAAAAAATGGACCCTTAGTCTTAACATGTTTATGCCCATAATAATGGAAACAAACGTTATGCGAGTAGAAAAATTGGCATTTTGCATGTACTAGATCAGATCCAGCAGGTTATCTATGAGGCTCTCCTCATCCAGGAACCCGTTTATCATGTCCCTTACTGCCGGACTGAGCAGTTCTGAAAGAGCGTCAGTGTAGTCAACCGTGCTCCAGGAACGCTGGACACAGTAGTCCAGGGCCACAAGCAGACGGCTGGATATGATTCTGTCTATATCTTTTGAGATACCAAGAGCCCTATCATCCACGCCTCTTAACTGCTCTGAGTATGAGAGCAGCGCACTGACTGGAAAAGCAGTGAAGGTGTCTATAAAACTGTTTATGAGAGACACAAACAGCTCTTCTTTGTCTTTTGCCTTGAAGTCTATGTTGAATTCAGCTTTATCCAAAGCTCTCAGGCACTTGTCCAACGCCTTATCTTTGAGCTCTTCCTTGTCTTTGAAATGGCTGAAAACCGTAGCCTTCCTTATGCCTGCCATGGCCGAGACCTGAGAGATTGAGATTTCCTGAAAACCCTTATCTTGTCCAAAGTGCAGAAAAGAATCCAGGATTCTGTCTTTTGTATCCATGGAAGAATGGTATAACTAAAATTAAGAAAAGACAATAATCAGACCGACCGTTCGGTAGAAAAACAGGAAGTATTTTCTTACTTTGAATGGCAATTGCACTTGAAAGAAAAGACATATAAATCTATAAAAGACAGGTAAATTTCAAATAAGGATGTGTTAAATGTACGCACTCGTAGAAATTCTCGGTAAGCAGTACAAGGCTGAAGTAGGAAAAGAAGTACAGGTAGATCTGGTTAAGGCTGAAGTAGGCCAGCAGGTCACTTACGAATCAGTTCTTGCTGTAGTAGATGAGAAGAAAGCTAAGTTTGGTGCCCCTTATGTTAAGGGTGCAAGTGTTGTAGCAACCCTCCAGTCCAACTTCAAGGATGAAAAGGTCCGTGTCTACAAGTTCCACAGAAGAAAGGGATACCGCAAGACCCAGGGTCACAGACAGCAGTATT
>DBVL01000012.1:0-1441 GCA_002308475.1 Spirochaetales bacterium UBA1265
GATGTAGGACTGTTTCACAAACTGCTGATCCGCTTCTGTGACAATCTGGTGAAAATGAAGATTATAAAGATAAACTTTGGAGAGGGAAAATGAACAGATTTGAAGGCATAGCGGATACTTTATACATTCCGCTGACGGCTCGGATATATGTCTCTGAGCATTTCCCCGAATACTTTTATGATGAGAAGGCACTGTCTCTGAAAAGCGAAATACCTTACGAAGAGATAGTCTCCAAGTCAAGTGAGTATTTCCAGATGGCCGGAGCGTGTCGTTTTTTTAATACTGATCAGATCATAGAGGTTTTCATAACCCAGCACCGGAGGTGCAATGTCATTAATATTGGTTGCGGACTGGAAACATCCTTTTTTCGGGTCAAACCAGATCCTAAGAAAGCAGTTTTCTATGAAATGGACCTTCCGGATGTGATTAAGGCCAGAGCAAAGGTGCTAGGGGAGTCTGAAAATGAGGTACTCATTTCAGGAGATATGTTTGACTTCAAATGGGCGGAGTGCATTGATAAGGCCTTGCCTACACTTGTTACAGTAATTGGTGTCTTTCAGTATTTTGAGGAAGAGAAGGTCATAGATTTTCTGAATAGGCTGAAAAACGAGTTTCCAGATGTGGAGGTGGTATTTGACGCCATGACGGGGAAGGCAATCAAATATGCCAACGACTATATCAAGAAAACCGGAAATAAAGATGCTCAGTTGCATTTCAGCGCAGATAACGGAAAAAGTGTTGCTGAGAAATGTGGAATGAAACTTGTTGAAGAGCGCCCTTTCTTCGGTGTGGCCAGAAAGCAACTAAAGAAAAAACTGAGACTTTACACACGTATTGCCATGAAGGTTGTGGATGAGGGTGGCAGACGCGCTTTCCTGGCACATCTTAAGGCTTGAAGATTATGCTTTTAACCATTTTTCTATCTATTGTATTTTGTGTGGCAATTACGCTTATGTTGCTGTCAGCGGTGGCTTTTATTCAGAAGAAGGAATTCTTCTCTTCAGCACCAAAGGAGGCACAGGCGGTTATTAAGCCAAGAGATAAAGAGCTGTTCTATGGCGCAAGGACAATAGGATGGGCGCTTATGGTTTTCAGCATTCTCTTGATTCTGGGAGTAGGAGTTGTATCCATCTGGGATGGAATACGAAATGAATATACTTTTTGGCAGTTCTTCCTTCGGTTCGTACTCATATTCACCATATACAAAGCCTATGACATGATATGCTTTGACTACTNNGTAGGTGTTATCTCAATTTGGGATGGCTTTAGGAGCGGTTTCACGCTTTGGCAGTTCTTTTTCAGATTTGTCTTTATTTTCACGGTCTACAAACTTTATGACATGATATGCTTTGACTACTTCCTGCTGATAAAGTTCAGATTTTTCCAATACTATTTCCCAGAAGTGGAAAGAGTGTACCCTTTGAACAAATACGGCTACAAC
>DBVL01000012.1:1495-1758 GCA_002308475.1 Spirochaetales bacterium UBA1265
TCTGCACTTGCTGCATGGATATGCAGTATCTGTTGATTCTTTAATATGAATCTTAGATTGCATCATGTTATCCGGTATGTTTAAAATGTTGAAAAAGGATTTATTCTCATGAACAGGTTTTTAAATAGAGTCAGGGAAGTGCCGAGGTATGGTTGGGTGTTCGGCGTTGTTTATTTTGTGCTTCAGTATGCAATGTACAGACTTGCAGAACTGCTGAGCAGGGTGTTCGGAACCACCGCATGGGCATTTGTGCCCAAGATTCC
>DBVL01000012.1:1843-2713 GCA_002308475.1 Spirochaetales bacterium UBA1265
CTTACAGAAAAAAAGAACTTCATAAACTATATAATAGGATTATCTGCCGCCTACATTGTGGGCTTTCTGATTTTCATCTTCATGCCAACCTACATGGACAGGGCTGCTGAAGGACTTATGTACCATGCCCAGAAGCCGGGCCTGTTCAATGGACTGTTGAGAATTGTGTACGGTGCGGATGGAGGAAGCCTTGCGTTCAACCTGTTCCCTTCATATCACTGCCTTATCAGCCTCTACTGCTATCTGGGAATCAGGAAGCGCGAAGAGGTCTCCAAGGGCACAAGAGTCTATTCTCTGGTTATGACGGTCCTTATCTGTCTGTCCACTGTGTTCACCAAACAGCACTACTTCATTGACATAGTAGGCGGTCTGAGCATTTCAATTATCTGCTACGCCGTAGTGCAGAAGATCAATCCTGCAGAGCGCATACTACAGAAGAGAAGAAAATAACTCTATGTTCCAGGGACAATTGATGGCTCTCGCTGCAGCACTCTCTTGTGCTCTCAGCAGCCACCTGTACAACAGGATGGGAGAGCGTCTTACTTCTGACATGATCGGATATGTCCGTATGTTTGTGGCTTTCCCAATGGGGCTGGTCCTGGCTCTCGTCTTTGAAGGCTCGTTGCCTTCAGGCTATCCATCTCAGACCTATCTGATAGCCTTTGCTTCAGGCTTCATAGGATTCTTTCTATGTGACTACTTCATGTTCAGAGCCATAGTCACTCTCGGAGCAAGAGAGACAAGCGTGATCATGACGTTGAACCCGGCTGTTACGGCTATTATGTCTCTCTTCCTTTTTTCTGAAAAGCTCTCAGGAAAACAGGTTGTAGGCATGCTCATTACACTCTGTGGAGTCCTTCTTATGGTTCT
>DBVL01000012.1:2719-2924 GCA_002308475.1 Spirochaetales bacterium UBA1265
GAGAAGGGCAGGTCCGACGGCAAGGATGCGAAAGCTTTGAAAACAGGAATTGTCTGTGCCATCCTGGCGGCGTTTCTCCAATCCGTCTCAGATGTGACTGCAAAAGCATCTCTGACAGACATTCCTTCAGTATCTACTAACTATCTGAGACTCATTGGTGGCCTAGGAGCCTGGATCATATTCGGCTTTATCAGAAGAAAAGATT
>DBVL01000012.1:2965-6970 GCA_002308475.1 Spirochaetales bacterium UBA1265
ATGATGGTATTCTCTGTTTTTCTTGGTCCTGTCTTAGGAGTGACACTCACTCTTGGAGCCATGGAGATCATTCCTGCAGGAGTTGTGAGAAGCCTTTCTCAGACAAGTCCGGTTTTTCTTATTCCCGTAGACCTGATTATAGACAGGAAAAGGATTTCAATGCTTTCTCTGCTTGGAACCTTCATTTCTGTTGCGGGAGTGGTATTATTGTTCTGAAATACTGTATGGATGAACAATTATCAGACCGAAAAGCTCTCAGTCTGATCCTTTCTGTATGCTGAGGGAGTTTTTCCGTATGTTCTTTTGAAGGTCTTTATGAGATTCTCGCAGTTCTCATATCCTATCCTGTAGGATATTTCAGAAACAGAAAGAACTGTGGATTTGAGAAGTGTAACAGCCTGCTTCATTCTGCACTCAATAAGTATTTCACTGAAGGTCTTGCCTGTAGTGGTCTTTATAAGCCGCGAGGTGTATTCGGGAGTGTAGTGGTATTTTGCAGCTATATCCGTCAGTCTCACATCTGTCATGTGTTCAGTAATGTAGGTTGTTATCCTATGAGCAAACATGTCATCATTGTCCATGCCCGAGATTTTTATGGTACTTTCATAGTACCGCAGCAGCTTTGCGAAGAAAATTGAGAAATCGGCGTAAAGAATAGCGTCGTATTCACGGTACTTGTTCATAGTCTCCAGCATCATGTTGAGCACAAGATTCTTCAGGTCCTGGTCGTTGCCTGTATGAACTGACAGGTAGCTGTTGATCCCGGAATAGGCAGTTGCAGATGTGAATACAGATCCATAGCCGGGTTGTACCGCATACAATGGAGTATTACCGGGGAGGGGAATGCACATGTTCAGATAGAGGTGCCGTTCGGATGCAGGGCTCTTGTCAGGCTTGAGGGTATTGAGGAGCATTACGTTGATGCTGGAAAGCATGTCTATGAGGTTGAATCGGATCATGACCTGAGATGTATACTGGATGGAGACACTCTTCTGCGGGATCTTGCTGCAAACCCGGATGCACGGTTGATCATTGAAAGGAATTGTCCTTCTATGATTGGTTTTTCCCATGGAATTGAAAACGGAGCACTCTCTCTGAACCGTATCATGAGAATGCCATACCTCGGATTTGATTCTGAGACATGTGGAAAAATCATTGATGGAATCAGTACTGTAAAAGTATATCTGCCTTGAGTCCGGATTTTTCAGTTCCTCAAGAGGATTTTCAGATTTCCCAGAGCCGTGGCTTCTATCGGAAAAGCAATAATCTTCTTGCCCGTAGCTTTCTCTGTCAGATTGTTCAGGAAGGCGTTTTTTGCTCCTCCACCTACAATATACAGGGTTGAATACTTTCTGCCGGTATTTGTCTCTATTTCTCTTATTGCCTTTGCATATGACAGGGCCAGAGACCTGTAGGCGCACCGGAAGTATCCATATACATCCGAAGGAGAAGTAGGAAGTAGGGCATCAAAAGCGTCTTTCATGCTTTTCGGAGCCATTAGGGATGGATCATCGGCGTTCAGGGTGCCCTCGAAATCACTTTCCCGGGCTCTGGCGCAGATATTAGATATCTCCTCATCAGGGCAGATTTCACGCTGAAGTTCATTCACAAGCCACATTCCCATAATGTTTTTCTGGTAGCGGTTATAGCCTACACCTCCTTCATTTGAGTAGTTGGCCATGCGGCTTTTGTCATCTGTCAGAGGGGCCGGAGTTCTTGTCCCAATAAGGCTCCATGTTCCGCTGGACAGGTAAAGCTGATCAGATTCCATGGGAATTCCCTCAACGGCGCTTGCCGTGTCGTGCGTTGCACATAGTATAACCCTGATTCCCTTGTAGTAACCGACGGTTTCTCCCGGTCTGCTGAGTTTTGGAAAAAGCTTTTCAGGCAGGCCAAGTCTTTTTATGATGTCCATGTCAAACTCCAGGCTCTCATGGTTTACAAGACCGGTAGTCGTGGCATTTGTGAACTCTTTTGTCTTGTTACCTGTGAGTCTGTACATAAGATACTCTGGAACCATGAGAAAGTCGGTTGCCTCATCAAGCCGTCCGTTCTTGAGGTCAACATAAAGCTGGTAAATAGTGTTGAAACTCTGAAATTGGCAACCGGTGTGTCTGTAAAGCTCATCAAAAGGAACCAGGGAGTGCACCCCATCAATTGCGGTCAGTGTTCTTGAATCCCTGTATGCATACACAGGGCGTTGTTCCCTGTTTCCATCAAGAAGAACATAGTCAACTCCCCATGTGTCAATGGACAGTGACTGTATTGCGTCTTTCTCGAGAGCAATATCTATACCTTTTTTCACTTCTTCAAAGAGACTGTCAATGTCCCAGATCAGATGTCCGTTCTGCTCTTTGACACCATTTTTGAATCTGTAGATTTCCTCACTGCGGATCTGACCGTTCTCAATCCAGCCCAGTATGTGCCTTCCTGATGAAGCTCCTATGTCAATTGCCAGACTTTTCATAGAGATATCTCTCATCAAGCTCAATACCGAAAGGTCTCTGTAGGTCGCGGAAATTCTGAGGTGTTATAGTGTTCAGTTTTCTGTCTGACATGCTCATGACCTTAACCAGAATCTCTGCACTTTTCTCAACTGTATGCATCAGTCCGAAAGCCTCATCAAAATCCCTTCCACAGACAAACATGCCATGATGAGCCCAGATAGCCACATTTCTGGTTTTCATTATCTCTGAGGTTTTCTCTCCTATTTCCATTCCTCCCGGAACCATCCATGGGACAATTCCTATGCCCTGAGGGAAAACAACAGGACATTCTGTCTCCATTTCCCAAATCTCACGGGTAAAGACCACATCATCCAGTGGCAATACGAAAGTCAAAGCCACAATGTTTGCAGGATGAGCATGGTAGACAACACGGATGTCTTCATCACGTTTCTTGAGAACCTCCAGGTTCATGAGATGCGAGGGAAGTTCGCTTGTAGGTCTTCCTCCGTTGGTAAGGCCATAGACTATCTGGTACTGGCTTCCTGTTTCATTCAAACGGATTACGCACACACTGTCCTCAAAATCCTCTTCAACATTTCTGAAATACTTGCCCGAACCAGTGACCATGAAGTATTCACCGCTGAGAAGCGGAACAGTTGTACCTGTTTCTTTCCATTTGCCGTCAAAATTAAGAAGAGGTCTTATTTCCTCCACTTCAGATTCTTTCATTCGGTATGATAGGTTCCCGCCGTTTCTTTCGTGCCAACCCTGGAGAAAGCCGTCACTGCAGGTTTTTGTAAAATCTCTTTTGAGCTTTGTATCCATTTTCAATCCCTCTTTGAGAGTGTTTCTCTCTCGTAGCGTTCGACTTCTGCAAACCATCTGTCATCCGTAGGTTTGTCACATGTCCGCAAATACTCCTCCCATACGTCTCCGAAAGGAAGGACTTTCATTTCTTCCTGGAGAGCCATCAGGCCAGTGAAGTTCTGATTATCCTGAAGCCGCTTCAGTTCTTCCTGAGGTTGAAGAAGAGCAAAGAGCAGGGCCTTTTGCATATTGCGGTATCCTGTTACCCAGGCTGAGATCCTGTTGATGGAGGCATCAAAATAGTCCAGTGCAATATTTACCCTGTCAACTCCGCATCTCACTATCTCACGGGCAATCTCCTTTGTCTCGTCATCAAACAGCACCACATGGTCACTGTCCCAGCGGATTGGTCTTGTCACGTGAAGTGCTATCTCATCAAAGAAGGCAAGTAGTGCCGGAATCTTATCTGAGACAACTTCAGTGGGGTGGTAATGTCCGTTATCCATCAGAGGAATGCATTTGCCTTTGTTGAATGCGGCGTAGCTCAATGCAAATTCGGCACTCCCGGCTGTGTAAGCTTCAACTCCTATTCCAAACACCTTTGATTCTATACAGGGTTTTACTTGGGAAAAGTCATACTGCTCGGTCAGTATCTCATCTATGCTTTCCCTGTAGCGCAACCTTGGTCCCAGCCTGTCACCTGGAATATCCTTAAATCCATCTCCTGTCCAGATGTTCATAACGCAGGTCT
>DBVL01000049.1 GCA_002308475.1 Spirochaetales bacterium UBA1265
CTTGATAGGAAGATCAGTTTTTATGTAACCGTCTCTACAATGATCTATATGATCAGTCTCTGTAAAACCTCCATCTAAAACTGTTACACTGTTTTCAGCAATAGACAAAACATCAGGACCTATGAATTCAATCCTGTCTCCACTCTTTATCTGGTTTTTTATATCCAGAGACCAGACGCCTTTCTTTACCTCTTCCTTTACAGTACCCAAAAAGAGATAATCCCTGAGGTATCCGTTCTGAGCACTCTTGTTTATGTCATCATCAGTATCTACAGGTCCTACACCATAGAAGAAACCTGTTGAGAACTCCCTGTGGCTGACGTTGAAAAGCTCATCCCTGTAACTCTTGTATTCAACAGAGCTGTCATAAAGATGGTCCAGAGCCTTTCTGTAAGCCCTTGTCACGCTTGCCACGTAGTAGGTGCTCTTCATGCGCCCTTCTATTTTAAGAGAATCCACACCGGCGTTTTTCAGATCCTCAAGGTGGTCTATCATGCACAGATCCTTACTGGACATGATGGTTGTGAAGCCGTTGTCTTCAGAAATGGGATAGTATCTCCCGGGTCTGGATTCCTCCTCAAGAGCCAGACGGTATGCCCAGCGGCAGGTGTGGGCGCAGTCTCCCTGATTAGCACTTCTACCAGCAAGATGAGAAGAAAGAAAACATCTTCCTGAGACAGCCATGCACATAGCCCCATGGACAAAAGCCTCTATACCCAAATCAGGACAGGCGTCCTTAATTCTCCTAATATCAGAAAGAGGAGTTTCACGACCAAGAATAATCCTATCAAATCCCATCTTCTGATACATGGCAGCACTCTTTGAGTTTATACAGCTGGCCTGGGTGCTCAGGTGCATCTCAGCGTCTGGAAAGGCATTCTTGATAGTTTGGAAAACACCTATATCAGAGATGATGAAAGCATCAAATGGATAATTTTTCATCTCTGACAGCTCAGACTCCAGCTTGAGAATATCTGACTCATGAAAGTAGATGTTACAGGTGCAGTAGAGTTTTCCATTATACCTGTTCTTTATTTCCCTGATTCTCTCAGCTTGATCATAGCTGAAGTTCTGGGCATTTGTTCTCAAAGAGAAGTTTTTAAGACCCATGTAAACTGCATCTGCACCGTATGCAAATGCAGTTTCAAGTTTTTCAATTCCACCGGCCGGAGACAGAAGCTCAATCTTTTTCATTCTTTTCCTTTACACTCTTAAGCCCTGTGAAAGCATAAGAGAGTACTTCTTCCATATCAGAAGCCAGAAGAAATGTCACGCCTTTTTTCACATTATCCTCAAGCTTATCAAGATCCCTTTGGTTGAACTTTGGAATGATTATGGTTTTTATCTTGTTTCTCCTGGCTGCGAGAACCTTTTCCTTCAGTCCTCCTATAGGCATGACCTTACCCATAAGGGACAGTTCTCCTGTCATAGCCAGGTCTCTCTTAATCTTCTTGCCAGAAAGGAGACTGAACATGGCAGTAGCCATGGTTATACCGGCAGAAGGTCCATCTTTGGGAGTAGCCCCCTCAGGGACATGAAGGTGAATGGAGTTTTTCTCAAACCATGAAAGGGACAACCCATACTTCTCACAGATGCTCTTAATGTAGCTTAGGGCTATGTTTGCAGACTCCTTCATCACATCTCCAAGCTGACCTGTAAGCTTCAGTTCCCCCTTACCAGGAATATGCTGAGCCTCAATTGCCAGAACGTCTCCGCCCATAGAAGTCCATGCAAGGCCAACAGCCATGCCAGGCTTCTCTGCTCTGATTATCTCATCCTCACGGAAAATGGGCTGACCAAGGTACTTGATAAGAGCCTGATCATCTATCTCCACCGGACGCTGAAGCTTTTCTTCCCCATCCTTAGACTCAAGACTGTTTACCACAATCTCCATGGCAACCTTTCTGTTAATCTTATCAATAGCCTTTTCAAAGTTTCTTACTCCTGCCTCCCGTGCATACTCCTCAGCTATCTTCTTCAGTATGGAAGACGGATAGTGGACATCTTTTGCAGTAAGACCATGTTTCTCACGGCTCTTAGGAACAAGATACTTCTTTCCTATATGAAGCTTCTCTTCCGCAGTATAGCCATTAAGCTCTATGCACTCCATTCTGTCCAGAAGCGGACGGGGAATG
Organism: Spirochaetales bacterium UBA1265; assembly: GCA_002308475.1. Classification (GTDB taxonomy): domain Bacteria; phylum Spirochaetota; class Spirochaetia; order Sphaerochaetales; family Sphaerochaetaceae; genus UBA1265. Next base: position 2,136 of record DBVL01000049.1, read on the forward strand.
GTGTCCGCAGAGTTTGCAGTGACTATGAAGAGGACATTTGAGACATCAAACGGGAGGTCCATGTAGTGATCTCTGAAAGTAGTGTTCTGTTCAGGGTCAAGAACCTCAAGGAGAGCAGAAGCAGGATCCCCCTGGTAGGAGGCTGTCATCTTATCAATCTCATCTATAACAAACACAGGGTTCTTTGTCCCTGTAATCTGAAGGCCCTTGATTATCTGTCCCGGCATGGCACCAATGTAGGTTCTTCTGTGTCCTTTAATCTCTGCCTCATCCCTCATACCACCTACACTGAAGCGGTAGTATTTCTTATTCAGAGCCTTGGCAATGGATATGCCTATGGAAGTCTTACCGGTTCCAGGAGGACCAATCAAACAGATAATGGAGCCCTTTGTGTCTCCCTTGAGTTTTCTAACAGCAAGGAACTCAAGAATTCTTTCCTTTACATCCTTTATTCCGTAGTGGTCCCTCTCAAGAATCTTTCTGGCATTCTCAATTGAGTATTTCTCAGTGCTGAATGTATTCCACGGAAGCTCGGCAACAGTCTCAAGATAGGTTCTGAGAATGGTGTACTCCGGATTAGATGATTCCATGCCAGCCATGCGCTCAAAATCTTCCATCACCTTGGCATTTATCTTCGGTTCAAGGTTACACTTCTTAAGCTTCATGGCCAGAGCATCAAGATATGAATCTCCTGTTGAAGAAGGCTCATCGGAGAGCTCTTCAAGATCCTCCATTGACAGTTCCTGGATGTTATCCGGTCTCTTGAGCTTTCTCAGCTCTTCCTGAACAGTCTTGAGCTCCTCTCTCAGGTAGTACTCCCTCTGTCTCTTGTCAAACTTGCTTGAGATTTTAACCTGAATCTCATGCTGCATCTTCTGAAGATCCATATCCTGCTTCAGAATCTCAATTATTCTGTACATACGGCTCTTGGGAGAAAGATCTTCCAGGAAGGACTGCTGCTTATCCCTGTCAACTACAGTTGAAGCAAGGTAGTCTGCAAGCCTTGTGGCATTTGAGATACTGCCGGCATTGAATTTAATATTGTTCATAAGGCCGCTGGCATCAGGACGCATGGATATCTCTTTCCTCATAATCCCAAACAGAGCTTTTTCCTCAAGAGTTGAAAGCTTCTCTTCTTCTATGTACTCAACCTTTGCAGACACTATTCCGCCCTGGCAAACCATGTCCACAGCCCTGAAACGACAGATTGTCTCCAGGTAAAGAGACTGGGTTCCATAGAGGGTTGTAATTCTGTTCTTTACTCGGACAAAGGTTCCAATTGAATAAAAATCATCTGCAGTGAGAGCTCTGGAAGGTGTCTCATCATCCTTTAAAAGAAGAAGTCCGAAACCGTTTCCGGCCTCTGCATTTCTCACAACCTTTATATCTGAGGGCTCACTGACCTCAATTGTGGTGAACAGACCGGGGAAAACCGGGCAACCACGCATGGGAATAATATAAATGTTTTCGGGTAATTCCCCATAAGAAGTAATAATTTTAGACATGAACAAAATATAACAAAATACTTTCCATATGGCAAACCTTGGAAAGACAAAAAACGGGTTACAGAAAACCTGCAACCCGTCAACTTAAAACCTGAACAATCAGCCGTTGATAAGAGACTTATACTTCTTGGCAACAACAAATCTTTTGATCTTCTTTGTGGAGCTCATCTCCATTGGCTCATCAATGACAATGACCTTTCTCATTCTCTTGTAAGGAAGAATTTCCTTGTTTACTTCCTCAACTATTTTCTCAAAATGAGCCTGAGTCTCTTCTTTTGAATGCCCTGCTTTTCTGTATTCTTCTGACGGATAGATAAGTACGCAAATACCTTCTGACTTCATCTTGGCATCTAAGGTGTAGCCGAGAACGCAGACCTGTTCAGCATCATAGTAAAGCTGGAAATGATCCTCAATCTCCTCCGGGAAGACATTCTTTCCACCTTCAGTGACAATTATATTCTTGGCTCTTCCAGTGAGATAGACAAAGCCTCTGTCATCAATGTATCCAATATCTCCTGTATGGAGGAAGCCGTCTTCGTCAATTATTTCTTTTGTGGCCTCTTCATTGTTGTAATAGCCCTTCATGACCATGGATCCTCTGACACAGATTTCTCCGTTTCCGTTCTCATCCTTGTCAATGAACTTCATCTCAACACCAGGAACAACCTTTCCTATACTTGCTTCCTCATAATCAAAGATGGGGTTGAGGGTAAGGATGGGGCTTGTTTCCGTAAGGCCGTAACCCTGGACAAAGTCAAGACCGAGCTGGTTGAACTGCTTGAATGTTGAGGCTGGAAGAGGACCACCACCACTGATACAGATTCTTACATTCTCCAATGATACTTTCTTGAGGAGGAAGCCGAACATCTTCTTTCCAATATTCACATTGAAGGTCTTCTTCATCCATCCGGAGAACCCCATCATGGCGTGGATAAGGCCGGCAACTACCTTACCCTTCTCGGCCACACCCTTCATCATAGCTGAAATAAGCTTGTTGTAAAGAAGAGGAACAGCAAGGAACATGGTGACCTTTCCTTCCTTCATCTCCTTGAAAAGCTGTTTTATGACAAGGCGCTTGCCGAATACGACGTTTGCACCCACACAGAGAGACTCAATCATGACTGCGAGCATGGTGTAAGCATGCTGGATGGGAAGAATGGCGTAGAAGACATCTGTCGGATAGATGTTCATCAGACCCTGTGCCTGCCA
>DBVL01000103.1:0-16224 GCA_002308475.1 Spirochaetales bacterium UBA1265
CAACAGCTGCAACAACAACAGCTGCTCCTGCAGAAACTGCTGTAGCTGCATCAAGTGTTGTTTACGAACGCGGTGATGATGAAGCCATCTATGAAAAGGTTCTTGGCGAGTATGAGGCACTTTGTGCAAAGGCTGCTGCTGAGGCCAATGATAACGCAAGATTTGTTCTTTATGCTCAGGCAGAAGCTTTCCTTCTTGATTCTGCTGTCATGCTCCCGACAACAACACAGGGTGGTGCATACACAATCTCAAGAGTTGCTTACAGAACAATCCCGTACGTAAACTGGGGAAATGATGATGACAGATGGTATGGAATAATCATTTCTGAAGATTTCATATCAAAAGAGGAGAGAGCAGAGATGATTGAAATGTGGAACGCTGCTGTCAAGGGAGAGGGCACATATGATGCTGCTGCTTACCTGAAGAGCAAGGGCCACAATATTGTCACAGACTACAGAACAACATTCCAAACTGCTCCTGTAACTCTGGATACTCTCAACACTTCTTCACAGGCTGATACAGAGATTCTCGTAAATACAACTGACAACCTTGTTCAGTACAACAACCTAGGACAGATGATTCCTTCCATGGCTGAGTCCTGGTCAGTTTCAGACGATGGTCTCACATACACATTCAATCTCAGAAAGGGTGCTTACTGGTTCACATCAGAAGGAACAGTCTACGCAGAAGTCACAGCTGAAGACTTTGCAGCTGGTTTCCAGCACATGCTTGATGCTGAAGCCGGTCTTGAGTGGCTTGTTGACGGCGTAGTCAAGGGCGCTTCTGAGTACCTCTATGAAGGTGGTGCATGGGAAGATGTTGGATACAAGGCTGTTGATAAGTACACATTACAGATCACACTTGAGAAGCCCGCTTCATACTTCATTACTATGCTGACATACAGCTGCTTCTCACCGATCTGTAAGCCGTTCTATGAGTCACGCGGTGGTGTCTTCGGAAAGCAGGCATATGCTGATGCTTATTCTGCAGGAACAATCAACTACGGTAAAGCAACAGATGTCTCTTCTCAGGTTTACAATGGTGCATTCCTTCTTCAGAAGCTGAATCCGGATGCAGAGATTGTTGTTGTCAAGAACAAGAGATACTGGAACAAGGATGCTGTAAAGATTAACTCCATTACTTGGATTTATGATAACGGCGAGAACCCTGTTGCTCTCTACAACGATGTTGTCAAGGGAACATACGCAGGACTTGGTCTTACTGAAAGCTCCGGAACCCTTGCTCTTGCAAAGGCTGATGGAAACTTTGACAAGTATTCTTACATTTCCGATACAACTTCTACATCATTCTTCTGTGGTCTGAACCTCAACAGAGGAACATTCGCTCTTGAAGCAGGTACAGTTGCTTCCGGCAAGACAGAGCAGCAGAAGATTGATACAGAGACAGCCATGATGAACAAGAACTTCAGAAAGGCTATTGTTTCTGCTTTCGATAAGGAAACATACAACGCAGTTTTAAGAGGTCAGGACCTTGCTCTTACAAACCTCAGAAACATGTATACACATCCTGAATTCGTACAGCTTTCAACTGCTCAGACAGACCAGTACGGACACACATTCCCAGCAGGTACCATGTACGGCGAGATGGTTCAGTACTACTGTGACCAGCTTGGTGCAGGCATAACTGTTGCTGACCAGACAAACGGTTGGTTCAACGCTGAAGCAGCCAAGAAGTACATTGAGGCAGCTAAGGCTGAGCTCGGAAATTCTGTAACATGGCCGATCGTTCTTGACAATGTTTACTATTCAGCAAGAGCAGATAATACTGCTCAGGCTGAGGCCGTCAAGCAGGTTATTGAAGCAGCTCTTGGAAAAGAGAATGTTATTATCAATAATGTTGAAGCTACAACATCCGCAGACTACTATGCTTCCGGATACAGAGCTTCAAACGGAAAGGCTGGTAACTTTGATATCTTCTACGGTTCAGGTTGGGGCCCAGACTTCGGTGATCCTTGTACATACCTTGACACCTTCAAAGGATATGGTGAAGGTTACATGACAAAGGTTATCGGACTGTTCTGATAAACATCAGATTCCGGTAAAGTCACAAGTTCTCATCGGAGGACACAAGTCGTGTCCTCCGATGTTTATATCTTTTTTAAAACAATGAAAAAATATCTTTTAAAGCGAATACTTTTTTCAATCTTCTCGTTGCTTGTAGTCATTCTGACTGTAATGCTTCTTGTTTATTCTCTTATAGATAGAAGAGTTATCTTCCAAACGGATGATGTCTGGAACAAGAGAAGCAACAACGAAAGAGCTTTTTACGAATATACCATGTACCAGAAGTACGGGTATCTTGAATTAGCAAACTATGCATCATTTCTACAGCAGAAATATGTTTCTCTATATGGTGACTCGTATGTGACGAATGAAGATTTTTTAGCTGACAGGGCTGCCATCCAGAATGCAGAACTCTGGTCCTCAAATGAAACCGTTCAGGAGTTCATGGAGTATTACGAAGGCAAGGGCTACAGCATTACTTATCTTGAGCCCATAAAGTACGGCAACGGTAGAATCAAACCGGGTGGAACAGGTTATCTTATCGCCACAAGAGAGAGAAGCATGTTCCTCAGGCTTTGGGATTATCTGAAAGGCCTCATTTCCTTTGAGACTGTAAACGATGTTCAGGATCCTGAACTGACAGACAGGTACATAAGGATTGAGAAAGACCCATACAATGGTTTCTACGCCCTTGTCGGTAGCGGAACAACACATAAGTATCTTATCTATTTTGACAGTCATTTCCCGTTCATGCACTGGAACTGGATACATCTTAACCTGGGTGTTTCCTTCACCAAGTACAGAGGTCAGGAAATTACAAATGTAATAACCACACCTACGGGAGAACTCAGGGTTGTAAAAACCCAGTTTCCCGCAAAGGTTGGCACGGATGAGTATGTTGAAACCGCTATAGATTTCCATTCTCTTACCTATAATAACGGAACCCTTACTGAAGCCGACCGGGAAAACTATCCGGATAAGTACACAATCAGCACTTACAGGACAAAAGGTCTGTCCATGCTTGAGACTTCTTTTGTCATAGGTCTTATCGCAACAATAGGTGCCTATATTCTGGGAATTCCAATCGGAATCCTGAACGCAAGAAAGAAGGACAGTATTCTGGATAAGATAGGAATGTGGTACATAATCTTCATTGGTTCTGTTCCATCCCTTGCCTACATTTTCATCTTTGCGGCCATAGGAACAAAGTTCTTCAACCTGCCGTACAAGTTTGCAAATGCACAGGTTAAGATTCTTGCCTATGTTCTTCCGACCATCTCACTTGCACTTCCTTCAATTGGAAGTCTTATGAAGTGGATGAGAAGATACATGATTGACCAGATGAACAGCGACTATGTCAAGTTTGCCAGAGCAGAAGGTCTTTCAGAAGGGGAGATTTTCAGACAGCATATTTCCAAGAACGCCATTATACCTATCACTCACGGTATCCCGGCAAGTATCCTTGGCTGTCTTACTGGTGCAATCATTACAGAGCGTGTCTACTCTGTTCCTGGTGTAGGTAACCTGCTTACAACAGCAATCAACGGACATGATAACGGTATTATAGTCGCATGTGCTGTTTTCTATACGTCTCTGTCACTTATATCAGTTATTCTCGGAGACGTTCTCATGGCCAAGGTTGACCCGAGAATCTCATTCGAAACAAAAGGAGGTAGATAATCATGAGCGAGAAAGTTTTAAACGAAGATGCATTATTTACCTTTGTAAGCAACGATACTGTTGAATCGGAGAAGATTATTGCTCCGAGATACTCATACTGGAAATCCGTTTTCAGAGTCTTCTTCAAAAAGAAGACCAACTGGTTCCTGATTGGATTATTTGTATTCCTTGTCCTCGGGGCCTTCCTTATTCCTGCTTTCTGCCCATATAATTCGACAGAAAATATAACAGTGGCTGCTACTTTTAATTTAAGTCCTTCTGCTGCAAAGGCTTACTTTGCAGGAGACGGAACCACACTTAAGTGGCTTTTCGGAACCGGTGGACAGGGAAACTCCATCTTCTACGGAATCTGGGCTTCAGCAAAGACCTCTTTGGTTCTTGCCATAATCTGTGCTGCCATAAACATGATAATAGGTGTCATAGTCGGTGCTGTATGGGGCTACTCAAAGAGTTTTGACCAGGTCATGCTTGTTATCTACAACATTATTGCAAATGTTCCCTACATTCTTGTCATAACTGTTCTGGTCTATGTAATTGGTGCTGGATTCTGGAGCTTCGTCTTTGCTTTGACAATCACAGGTTGGATGTCCATAGCATACTTCTTCAGAACTCAGGTTCTGATTATCAGAGACCGTGAGTACTCACTGGCCTCCAGATGTCTCGGCACTCCTATTCCAAGGATTATCTCAAAGAACATTATGCCGTTCCTGACATCTGTTATTGTGACCTTCTTGGCAACTGAGCTTCCATTATACATAAGTATGGAGGTCTACCTCTCTTACATTGGTGTTGGACTTTCTGCAAAGATTCCTTCTCTGGGAAGAATGATTCAGGAGGCACAGACAGGCTTCCTGGTGTATCCGTGGGAATTCTGGCCACCGGTAGCTATTGCTGCCCTCATTACAATTATACTTTACGTTCTCGGACAGAACCTTGCAGATGCAACAGATCCGAGAACCCATATGTGATTCGGAGGTAAGTATGGAGAACAATAAAGAAAAGAAAGTCCTGTTATCTCTGAAAAACGTGGATGTGAAGTTCAACGTCAGAGGAAGAATTCTCTCTGCCATAAGAGATGTGAGTCTGGATGTTTATGAAAACGAGTCTCTTGCTATAGTAGGTGAGTCCGGTTCAGGAAAGTCAGTTCTGACAAAGACCTTTGCGGGTATGCTGGATTCCAATGGTTTCATCTCAAACGGTTCCATTATTTTCAGCGATGATGATATTTCTAAGACAACTGTTGACGTCAACAAGAAGAACCACCTTCTGATGAAGTATTTTGACCATATGCTTCATCATGGCTCAACTCTTGAGCGTGGAGCTGCAGAATATGTGGCAATAAAAAAGAAGGAACAACAGATCAAGGAAGCTCAGACTCTTACAAGTAGTGAAGAGACTTCTTTTGCAGCAAGAATCAAAGAGCTTGATGATAATATTGTGGACAGAAAGAACTATATCTACACACTTGACCGCCGTCATAATGCACAGGATGCAAAGGACTTTGAAGAGGCAAGTGCAAAGATAAGGGTATGGTCCGAAGAGAAAGCAAGAATTCTCAAGGAAAGGGCAGACCTTATTGCAAAGAGAAAGGCCGACTACAAAGCAAATTCTGTACGCGTTAAGGATGACAGAGAGGCTCTTGTCTCCCTCAAGGCCCAGAGAAAGGCAAAGCTTGCCGCAAAAGAAAATGAGAAGAACCCGTTCGGGATTAGTGATGCCGTCATGAAGAGAAATGAGAAGATCACAAATGAGATTCTTCTCTCAACTTGCCGGTATCCCATTTTCAGTGAGATCAAGTTCATTTTCCGCCTGAGGAAGGCTTTCCGTCTTGCCATGGCAATAGGAGAGAATCTTGAAGATGAAGAAGTTCTGAACAGAATTTTTGAAACATGTGTATTCAGAGTCAAATTCATTAAAGAGGTCAAGGAAGACAAGAAACATACCCTTGAGGGATGGGCCCGCATAGACTGTGCCAAGGTCAAGTACACAAAGGACTGGCAGCAGATCAGAGGTAGAAGGATTGCTACCGTCTTCCAGGATCCTATGACAAGCCTTAACCCTGTTGTGACAATCGGAAAGCAGATTATGACTGTTATCCTGAAGCATCAGAAGTGTTCACAGTCCGAGGCAAGACAGAGAACCTATGATATTATGTCTAAGGTCGGTATACCTGATCCGGAGAAGCGTTTCAACGACTATCCGTTCCAGTATTCCGGCGGAATGAGACAGAGAATTGTCATAGCCATTGCCCTTTCCTGTCAGCCTAAGATTCTCATCTGTGACGAGCCTACAACAGCTCTTGATGTAACCATTCAGGCACAGATTCTTCAGCTTATCAAGGATCTTCAGAAGCAGCTTGGATTCACAATTGTGTTTATTACCCACGACCTTGGTGTTGTTGCAAACGTAGCCGAGCGTGTAGCCGTTCTCTATGGAGGACAGATTGTTGAGCTTGGAACGGTTGAAGATATCTTCTACGAGCCCAAGCACCCCTATACCTGGGCACTTCTTTCCTCTCTGACACAGCTTGCCCAGAAGGGAGATGATCTGTTCAGTATTCCGGGAACTCCTCCCTCTCTTTACAATAAGATTGTTGGAGATGCCTTTGCACCAAGAAGCAACTATGCAATGGCCATAGACCGTGCAAAAGAACCGCCTATGTTCAAGGTAAGTGAGACGCACTATGCCAAGACATGGCTTCTTGACCCAAGGGCCCCGAAGGTTGAGCCACCTGAGATTATTCAGAATCTCCATGAGAAGATGAGTAAGACTTACGTTGAATTTGAGAGATGAGGAGTGAAACATGACTGAAGTAAACAAGAAAGAAGTTGTGCTGTCTATTCAGAATCTTGATGTCGTGTTTAAGAACGGTAAAAAGACCTTCAAGGCTGTTGAAAACGTAAGTTTTGACATCTATAAGGGAGAGACTCTCTCGCTTGTAGGTGAGTCCGGTTCTGGAAAGACAACAATCGGAAGAGCCATTGTAAGGATCAATCCGTGTTCGAACGGTGCCATTTACTACAAGGGTAAGAAAATTTCAGGAAAGCTCAGTAGAAAGGATGACAGAGAGGTGGTCAAGAAGATCCAGATGATCTTCCAGGACCCGGCTGCATCCCTTAATGAGAGAGCTACAATTGAATACATAATCTCTGAAGGTCTTTATAACTTCCATCTGTACAAAGATGAGAAGGACCGCTATCAGAAGGTTGAGAATGTAATCAAGGAAGTAGGTCTTCTTCCTGAGCATCTTACACGTTATCCGCATGAGTTCTCCGGCGGACAGAGGCAGAGAGTAGGTCTGGCCCGCTCAATTGTCATGGAACCTGAGTTCATAGTTGCGGATGAGCCTATCTCAGCTCTGGATGTAAGTATCAGAGCCCAGGTTCTCAACTTGCTGAAGAAATTCCAGAAGGAGAGGGGACTGACATATCTGTTCATTGCTCATGACTTGAGCATTGTAAGATTTATTTCGGATAGAATAGTTGTTATCTACAAGGGAAAGGTCATGGAGATAGCGGAGACTGAAGAGCTCTACAAGTACCCCATGCATCCGTATACTAAGTCCCTTATGAGCGCTATTCCCATTCCTGACCCCATTCTGGAAAAGAACAAGAAGCTCTTTGTCTATGAGCCGGAAAAGATGCACGACTACAGTGTTGAGAAACCAGAGCTCTGCGACCTTGGTAACGGACACTTTGTTTCTGCAAGCCCCTCAGAGCTTGAGAAGTACAAGGCTCTCCGTTTTGGGAAATGAGTGTGAAAGAAAAAGAAGTAATTGAGGTAAGCAATAAGCATATTGTCCTCAGGACAATCCTTTTTGTGGCCCTCATAGTCATTGCCGCCGCAGCTTTTGCGACGGCGCTTGTTTCAATAGGGCACAAGGATCCGGGATGGCAGATAATAGATGCCGCTGCGGATGCCGAGGTGCCCTTTTACTCATCTTCAATAGGTCTTTCATACTATATGGAAGGCTCTTCCTCTGAAATAAGGCAGAGTGTTGCAACTCTCTCTTCGCTGTATTCAAAGACCCTTAAGCGCATGTATATACTCTTTGATCCCAGGAATGAATACTCTGGTTATGTTAATCTTGCAACCATCAACAAAAACCCGGGCAAGGAGATAGCTGTGCCGGAGGAGGTTTTCAACGTTCTGACAGATTTCTACGGGAAAACCCTCAGCGGAGAAGCAAACCTCTTTATGAATCTGGTCTATGAGGCTGAAGAGGCCCTTGAGAATGTTCAGGTGTACGATCTGGAGTATGAAAAAAAGCGGATAGAGGCCCTTAGGTCCGTATGTTCAAAAACGGAAAACTTCAGTTTTGAAGTTGTTGATGAGGAAAAACACATAATCAGATTCAGTGTATCTGAAGATGTTGTTTCTGCCGCCGGTGAGTACGAAGCCGGCTCTTCATATCTTGGTTTGAACGAGCTCTATTTTTACTATATGACATACCTGGTTGGCCAGGTTCTTGCTGAAAACGGATACCCAGATGCCTATTTTTACACAAAATGAGGTTAACCTACACACTCACTCTTTTTACTGCGGACACGGAACAGGTGAAATCTCTGATTATGTTCATGCCGCTGTTGATGGAAAACGCCTGAAGGTTCTGGGCTTTTCTGAGCATTGTCAGACTCCTGACAATTATTATCCTGACAGGATGAGGTTTGAGACCTTTGAAACCTATATGGAGACTGTTAAGAGTTTCTGTAGTGGTGGAGAGGAAAATGAGGGTTTGAGGGTTCTTCTTGGAGCGGAATGTGACTGGAACTCTCACTATGTTCCGTACTACAGCTATCTGAAACAGCGCCTTGGGTTTTCTTACCTGATAGGTTCAGTTCATTACTGTCAGGACAGAGAAACAGGCAGGCTGTTATATTTGGGCAAGATCCTGGAAATAGGCCCTTATCTTGGCTCATACGTGAAAGATTACACAGACATGCTTTCTTCGGGGCTTTTCCTGTTCGGTTGTCATCCGGATCTGTTCTGTTACCATACAGAGTGGAACAAAGACCTTGAAATGGCCGCTTCTGAGATTATTGACTGTGCAAGGCAGTACAACATGGTTCTTGAGGTGAACGGGCAGGGTTGTTTGAAAAAGCATGTGAAGAGTGACGGAAGCACAAGATATCCATATCCTGTTCCGGAATTCTGGGCCATGGTCCGTGAGGCGGGAGTAAGGGTATGCGTGAATTCAGATGCTCACAATCCTATTCACCTGAATTCTCCACTCGCGTATTCCTTTGCAGTTGAAAACAACCTTGAGAGTCTTCTTGTTAAATGGAATGTTTCAGAGGACGGAATCAGTATTGCTCATTAACTGAGCCTCTTGCTCTCTGCCGGAGCATTTCATAGATTTCATCCTCCGTCATGCTGTCAGTAATCAATTCCTCAGTCCTACATGCTATTCTGGGAACAAGAGTATCATAGATGACAGAAACTCCGGCCTTTTTGTATACCCCCAAGGCAAGGGCGCTGAGCAGATTGCTTTTAACCTTTTTTATTCCCATCCTGACAGTAAGGGACGCCGCAGCACGGCCTTGAACACTGTCATGAAGAGACAGGCATGAGACATCTGGCTTGGTGGCTTTTATGAAATCTTCCAGCTCAAATAAAGGATGAAGCCAGTGCCCGGAACTGGTGAACACGGCTTCGTCCTCTACAAACACCTCAAGGGTGTGATTGTCTGAGAGATCCCAGGTGTATCGGTTTTCCATCAGTCTGGCATGATTCCCGGTTGTCTGGTCATCTCCAGATATGTGGCTATCAGATCCACTGCACCGTTTATACCAACTCTGCTGGTATTTATGCACAGATCATATTTCTGGGCGTTTCCCCATTCCTCGTGTGTGTAGTACTCACTGAACTTGGCCCTGTTCTTGTCCGTTTCAAGAATAATCTTCTTCATCTCCGGTCTGGTAATTCCTGCATGCTCTTCAAGAACAAGCTTTCTTTCAATCCTGTCTTCCAAATCTGCGGAAATAAAGATGTTTACAGTATCCATATCCTTAAGAACGTAGTCAGCGCAGCGACCCACAATCACACAAGGTCCTTCCTGGGCCAGCTTGCTGATAACCTTTCCGACCTCAATGAACACCTCATCATTCGGAAGAAGCATGGAGAATCTGTTGATTGTTGACAAAGACGCGGTTGAACCAAGGCTGAGAAAATGAGGCTTCTGTTCGTCCATCTTTTTCAGGTAACTCTCAGCAAATCTGCTGTTCTCTGCTGTTATTTTGAGAAGTTCCCTGTCATAGAAAGGAATTCCAAGTTTCTTTGCAAGTCTGAGACCCACCTCGTGGCCTCCACTGCCGAACTGTCTGCCAATTGTTATAACTCTGTTCATAACAATGCCTCCTCGGTTTTAATTATATCAGCAAAAAAGAGGCTCAAAAAAGTTTTTTATTTCAAATAATCAGTTCAACCAATAGATGCTGCTCGTCTCCGAAATGAGATACCCTAGCTCTCTTTCAAGAGCCAGAGACGCTGCGTTGTTCTCCAGAATGTGACAGTATGGGATTTTCCCTTCTGCAAGAAACTCGTTTATCTTGTACTGCTCCAGAGCTTTCCCGAGGCCACGGCGTCTGAACATGGGCAGAACCTCAAGCATGCCCAAGGAGCCCTCAGAATGGGTTCCAATAAAGCCTGCAAGCTGAGAGTTAACAAAGGCACCGGTCATGCCTCTGTCTATGGCCTCCCGGATGCTTTCTTCCGGGTTTGTGTAAAACTTTGCCATCCTGTAGTTCTGTACGACAAAGTCTGTATGCTCATATGTCAGGGGTTTGAGAACAGCCTCAGTTTTTATGTCAAAGGGTTCCTGAGAAAGCCTGACAGCTATATAGCAGGGTGTAAGCTGCTCGTTTATCCCTAGGATCTTTCTGGTCTGATCCACAGTGTGGGCGTGGTGCAGGCACAAACCATCTTCCGGTTTCATTTTCTTTAAAACCAGTTCTGCTGCTTCTCTTTCCGCACTGTCCGTGAACGGAGCCCAGATCCATGTGTCTGCTGTTTTGATTATGACGCAGTCCTCTATAAGTATGCATTCCTGTGCTGTTCCGAGCCTCAAAGGCTCAGTTATATCAGTATAGAGCCAAGGGTCTCTGGACTTCAGAAAGGAGATGGCTTTGGCTGCTGTCTCTATGTTTATCATGGTTTTTATGATACTATGAAACCGGTGTTTTTTGGAGGGGGTTTATGTACTACAACAATTTTAAAGGCGAGAAGATTTCCGCACTTGGGCTGGGCTGCATGAGGCTTCCCTGTGACTCTGGGGGAAACATAGATTCTGTAGAATTACAGAAGATGGTGGATTATGCCATTGAAAACGGTGTTAATTTCTTTGACACTGCCTATGTTTACCACGGAGGAAAATCAGAGATTGAGATAGGTAAGGCCCTCTCCAAGTATCCGAGAGACAGCTTTTATCTTTGTGATAAATTCCCCGGTCACTCCATCCAGGACAGCTTTGATGTGAAGGCCGTGTTTGAAAGGCAGCTTTCAAGATGTGGTGTGGAGTATTTTGACTTCTACCTTCTGCATAACGCCTATGAGAACTCGTTCCCCGTCTACGAGGATCCGAGATGGGGAATAATAGATTATCTCAATGAGCAGAAAAAGAACGGAAGAATAAGGCATTTTGGTCTCTCCTCCCATGCTTCCCCTGAGAACCTTGAAGCCTTCCTGAACAAACACGAAGGTGTTTTTGAATACTGTCTGATTGAGACCAACTACCTTGACTGGACCCTCCAGGATGCAAAGACCAAGTATGAGAACCTCTCAAGAAGAGGATTCGGTATTGGTGTCATGGAACCCTTGCGGGGTGGAAAGCTTGCCGTTGTAGAGGATTTTGAGAATCCTGTGGAGATGGCTTTCCGTTTTCTTCAGGGGAAGGAAAACCTTACTGTCATTCTCAGCGGCATGTCCAACTTTGACCAGATGGCGGCAAATATTGAGATTTTCAAAGAGAGAAAACCACTTTCAGAACAGGAAGAGAAAAAGGTTTTTGAAGTGGCGGAGAAGCTTAAAAACGCCGTACCATGTACAGCCTGCCGGTACTGTATGGATGGCTGTCCCATGGGTCTTGAGATTCCACGCCTGATTGCCACCTATAATGACCTTAAATTCCAGAACAGAGCCACACCCGTTATGTGGATGGATACCCTTCCTTCTGATAAGCTTCCTTCTGCCTGTCTTGCCTGTGGGGCCTGTACGCAGATCTGCCCACAGAAGATAGACATACCCCAGGTGATGAGGGATTTTGATGAGTTGCTCAGTAAGACAACCCGCTGGGCGGAAATCTGCAGACAGAGAGCAGAGGAAGAGAAGAAGCTCAACGAGCAGATGGGAAAATAAAAAAGAAAAGCCTTCGGAACCACCTGGATTCTGAAGGCTTTATTTGTATGGTGTCTTACAGTCAGCTCTCAAGCTTTGCTTTTAGAAGTTCAAACATGGTAGACCAGTTCTCACAGATCTCCTCTTCCTTGAAGTAGATGGCTATCTCACGCTCGGCGTTCTCCGGGCTGTCTGAGCCGTGGATGGTGTTGTAGCTCATCTCCTGGGAGAAGTCTCCCCTGATGGTTCCTATCTCTGCGTTTGCAGGATTTGTCTTTCCCATAAGCTGACGCATGGATGAGACTGCGTTCTCTCCTTCAACAACCATGGCCACTATGGGGGCGCTTGTTATGAATTTCACAAGGTCTCCGTAGAAGCTCTTTCCCACATGCTCGGCGTAGTGTGCTGCTGCCTGCTTTTCAGAGACCTGAAGCATTTTCAGTCCTGTGATCTTGAAGCCCTTGTCCTCAATTCTTGAAATGATCTTTCCTATGAGTCCTCTCTGAACTCCATCAGGTTTGATAGCTATAAAGGTTCTTTCCATTCTTTTCTCCTTAGGTGGGTTTACGCAAATTCTAACACACCAAAAATTCAATTGTGAAGAAATCTGTAGTTTTACTGACAAATCTTAAAGATTGTGAACTGGATTAGTAACATGAAGCCATCCTAAAAAGGTAGGAGGAAAAAGAAATGAAAAGAACAGTATCATTGATACTTATTATTCTTATGGCTTTCACAGCCGCAAATATCTGGGCCGGAGGGGCCAAGGAAACAGGAATCAGCCAGAGTGCGACAGAAAGTACAGTCACTTCCAAATTTTCCGCAGTTCTCACAAGCGGAGATGCGGAAGCCTTCAGTGCTTCCTTCAATGATGATGGAAACTATGAAATAACATATAAAGGAACAGAAGAGGCTGTCTTCACAGTCAGCGGGCATCTTGAAGGAACATTGATTGTCAAATCAGACAATGCTGATTACACAGTCATCCTCAACGGTGCAGACATAAGAGGCCAGAGCCTTCCTGCTATCCAGCTCAAGAGTGAGACCACATGCACGCTCACTCTTGCTGAAGGAACCGAAAACCAGGTCAGTGACAGCTCTTCAAATGAGAAGAAGGGTGTGATCACCGGCTCAGGAGATCTTGTGATTGATGGCAAAGGGGCTCTGACAATCAACGTTTACAAGAAGCACGGCATAAAGCTTGACGGTGGCCTGACCATCAACAGCGGCAACGTGACAATCAACGGAGATGAGAAGGCAGAAGGCAACATGATCAGCGCAGATGTCTTCTTTGTCATGAACGGCGGTTCTTTGACTATCAATGCCAAGGGCAATGTCTATGGCGAGGAATCCAAGGGAATCAAGGTCAATGGCGTTGAAGGCCAGGACAGAGCCTGCGGCCATGTGGAGATAAACGGCGGAACAATAGATATTGTTTCAGTTGGAAAAGCCATTACTGCCGGCTGGGATGCTGAGGAAGATGCCGAGACTGCAGATACATCCGATGATCCGTATGCAGCTGTTTACATAAACGGAGGAACCATCAATATCACTACTACAGGTACTCCTTATGAGGTTTCTGATGACGAGTCTCTTTCTCCCGAGGGAATAGAGGGCAAGGATGCGGTAATCATAAATGGCGGCACTGTTTACGTCAATTCAACAGATGACAGCATCAACGCCGGAACCTTGGTCCAGTTCAACGGAGGCTATGTCTATGTGAACGCTTCAGCCAATGACACAATTGACTCGAATGGTAAGCTTGAGATCAACGGAGGAACAGTGATAGTTCTTAACTCCTCGAATATGGAGCAGGGAATAGACTGTGACAATGATTCCAACTTCTCCTACACTGGTGGAACCTTCATCTCCATAGGCAACGGAAACAATATTCCAGGCTCAGGCTCAACAAGTTCTTACAGTGTTGCCTACAAAGGCTCCACCTTCAAGAGCGGTGATGAGATAGCACTTCTGGATGCTGATTCAAATGTTGTAATAGGCTTTATTGTTCCTGATGGAATCAGCTTCAACACCATAGTTTTCGGAAGTGAAGCAATCAAAGGTAACAGTACATATTCAATAGCAACCGGTTCTTTCAGCGGTGCAGTTGTGAAGGACAATCTGGTGACGTCTGCAGATAGTTTCAAGGTTTCAAAAACACTTGCTACATACACCACCACAAGTTTCACTTCTTCCAACGGCACCATTGGAATGAACATTGGTGGTGGCCAGGGAGGCTTTCCAGGCGGTCAGGTTCCTGGCGGCCAGGCTCCTTCAGGCCTGATGAATGGCTTCCAGGGTTTTGGAGTTATGATGTTCAGAGGTCCAAGGCAGTAACAATAGGGCTACTAAAGAACCCTGAATTTTTTAGATAGTCTACCAAGGTATTCTAAATAAAAATTTCAGGGTTGATTTAGTCGTTGGAGACCATAAAAACTGGTCTGTATATTCAAAACTTAAATCTTTAATTTTCGTAAAATCACGCTTATCATTTAAGATAGGAGGGCTTATGAGCTACTTAGAAGACAATTTTTCACTCAAAGGCAAACTTGCTTGGGTTACAGGAGCCAGTTACGGTATAGGTTTTGGGATTGCTTCAGCATTTGCAAAGGCCGGTGCATCCATAGTTTTCAACGATAGAAGTCAAGAAGCACTTGAAAAAGGCTTCAAGGCATACGCAGATGCAGGAATTACAGATGTGCACGGATATGTGTGTGACGTTACAGATGAAGAAGCAGTCAACGCCTGTGTAAAGCAGATTGAAAAAGACTGTGGAAGATCTGTAGATATTCTTGTAAACAATGCAGGAATCATCAAGAGAATCCCCATGATTGAGATGTCAGCAGCAGATTTCCGCCAAGTTATAGATGTGGACCTCAACGGACCTTTCATTGTTGCAAAAGCTGTTCTTCCTGGAATGATCAAGAAGAATGAAGGTAAGATCATCAACATCTGTTCAATGATGAGTGAGCTCGGAAGAGAAACAGTCAGCGCCTATGCTGCAGCTAAGGGCGGACTTAAGATGCTCACACGCAACATCTGTTCAGAGTATGGCAAATACAACATCCAGTGTAACGGAATTGGACCTGGATATATTGCAACTCCGCAGACAGCTCCTCTCAGAGAGCGTCAGGCTGACGGCAGTCGTCATCCGTTTGATCAGTTCATTGTTGCAAAGACACCTGCAGAGAGATGGGGAACTCCGGAAGACCTTCAGGGCCCGGCACTCTTCCTTGCCTCACACGCTTCAGACTTTGTCAACGGACATGTTCTGTATGTAGACGGCGGTATCCTTGCTTATATTGGTAAGCAGCCAGGTTGATTAAAGTTTTCTGATGGACGAAACTTTTGACATTTATTCAAAAGAGATTATAGGCAGACAGCGCGGGTTCTTCCAAAGGGGAGAAACCCGCTCTGTTTCTTTTCGCCTTGAGGCTCTTGAAAAACTTTCCAAAGCCATAAGGCTTTTTGACGGAAAAATTGAAAAGGCTCTCTATGAGGATCTGGGAAAGTCCGGCCTTGAGGCCTTCATGACTGAGACCGGAATGGTGCTTGAGGAGATAAAGTATCTGAAGAAGCATCTCAAGGCCCTGTGCAGGGAAAGAAGAGTGAAAACTCCACTTGCTCAGTTTCCGTCAAAAAGTCTCATCTCCCCAGAGCCGTACGGGACTGTGCTCATTCTCAGCCCTTGGAACTACCCCTTACAGCTCTGTCTCTCTCCCCTTGCTGGAGCTTTAGCTGCGGGGAACACAGTAATTCTGAAACCTTCTTCGCAGAGCCCGAGAACCTCTGCAGTCATAAAAGAGATTATAGAAAGTATCTTTCCTCCTGAGTATGTGTCTGTTCTCCTGATTGACAGGGAAAAGACAGAGACTCTTCTTAAGAATAAGTTTGACTATATATTTTTCACAGGAAGCAAGAAGGGCGGACAGGAGGTGATGAGTGCGGCGGCCAGGTTCCTCACTCCTGTTAGTCTGGAGCTTGGAGGGAAAAGCCCGGTGATAATTGACGGAACCAGCAGTATGGAAATTGCCGCCAGGCGCATAGCGTTCGGGAAAACATTGAATGCGGGGCAGACCTGTGTGGCTCCAGACTACGTTATGATCAAGGCGGGCTTGGAAGAGGACTTTGTCTCAGAGTATCTGGCAAGCATAAGGGATTTTTTCCACGGAGAGTATGGGGACTACCC
>DBVL01000103.1:16292-20525 GCA_002308475.1 Spirochaetales bacterium UBA1265
CTCCATGGGGCAGAGAAGGATATTTTCAGGGACGGGGAACTTAAGATTCTGCCAGCAGTTCTTACCGGGGTGGGATTTGATAACCCAATCATGAAAGAAGAGATTTTCGGGCCCATACTGCCGGTTGTCTCAGTAAATGACATGGAAGAGGCTCTTAAGTACATAAGGGAGCATGACAAGCCCCTGGCTCTATATCTGTTTTCTACAGACAGGGCGTTTGAGAAAAAAGTGCTGTCTTCCGTGTCCTTCGGTGGTGGCTGTATAAATGACACAATAGTTCACCTGGCAACTGAAGAGATGCCGTTTGGAGGAGTTGGTGAGAGCGGAATGGGCTCTTATCATGGGAAGGCGAGCTTTGATACATTCACGCATTATAGAAGCATATTGAAAAAATCTGTTCTCATAGATTTGCCAATGCGTTATCATCCCTATAATAAAAAGAGGAAAAATCTTATAAAACGTTTTATGGGGTAAAACCTGTAAGAGGAGGGTCGGATGTCTACACATATTAGTGCAAAAGCCGGAGAGATTGCTGAAAGAGTTCTTTTGCCTGGAGATCCGTTGAGGGCAAAATTCATAGCTGAAACCTTCCTTGAGAATGCGGCATGCTACAACAATGTTCGTGGCATGCTGGGTTTTACCGGAACTTACAAAGGAAAGAGAGTCAGCGTCCAAGGGACAGGAATGGGCATGCCATCTATAGGTATCTATGCCTATGAACTGATCAACTTCTATGGGGTAAAGCGGCTGATAAGAACAGGAACCTGCGGCTCATCCTCAAAGGACTTTGATTTGAAGGATGTGGTGATAGCACAGGCGGCNNGCCTGCCACAGACAGCGGAGTTCTTAAAACCAGACTCGGAGATTCTATTTCCTTCCCGCCTGTTGCAGATTTTGGCCTTCTGAGAGACGCAGTTGAGGCTGCTGAGAGGCTCGGAAAGAAGTTTAAGGTAGGTACAGTCCTCTCAGATGATCTTTTCTATAATGAGAATGCCGAGGAAAGATATGCTCTGCTTAACAAGTACGGAATTTCCTGTGTAGAGATGGAGTGTGCTGAGCTCTTTACATTGGGTTGCAGACACAAGGTTCAGACTCTTGGAATTCTTACAGTCAGTGACATGATTTTCGAAGACAGATTCTGTACATCTGAAGAAAGAGAAAAATCCTTTACGGACATGATGGAAATAGCTCTTGAAGCTATCTGATGAAGAGAGTCAGGGAGAATATATGAACCTTGTAGTAGTGGGTGGGGCCAACATTGACGTTTGTGCCAAAAGTAACGCAAAGATAATCAACAGGGATTCCAATATTGGAAAAGTGGATTTCACACTCGGAGGAGTGGGAAGAAACATAGCAGAGGACCTGAGTCTTTTCGGTGCTGATGTGAGTCTTCTTACAGCCATAGGTGATGACAGTTTTGGCCGGGTAGTAATAGATAACGCCCGTGAGCAGGGGATGACTCTTCTTGCTGAACCGTTTGAGGGTAAGAAAACGGGTGTTTTTGCCTATCTTGCAGATGGGGACGGAACCTTTGTTGCCGGAATAAGCGACATGGAGATTATGGATATGATTACTCCGCAGGTCGTGGAGGAAAACATAAATGCCCTGTTCTTTGCTGATGCAATCATTGTTGACTCCAACCTTCCCAGAGAAACCATTGAGAGCCTCTGCGAGAAGGACTTCAAGATAATAGGGGACGGTGTTTCCAGTACCAAATGCCTCAAGTTCGCAGGAGTTCTGGATAAGCTTTACATGCTGAAGCTCAACAGGATTGAAGCCTTTGCTCTAACAAACACCGACAACGTAACAGACGCAGTTAAGTATCTTTGCCAGAAAGGCTGCAAGAGAGGGATAATAACTCTTGGAGAAAAAGGTGCCATGTGTTTTGAAGAGAAACAGAATGGCATACATACCTACTGGCTTTCAAATCTGCCAGATGCTGAAATCTGTGATACAAACGGTTGTGGAGATGCATTCCTTGCAGGTTTTGTCTTTGCCATGATGCGCGGACGGGACATGAAGGAATCTCTCTGCTTTGGGCAGAGTGCGGCATCTTTGAATGCCGGAAGTCTTTCTTCGGTCAACAGAATAATGAGTTTCCATGGCCTTAAAGTGACAGGCGAGGAATTCAAGGAAAAAGCCGAATCCAGAGAGGAGATTCTCAAGTGAAGCAGAGAGTGGAATTTTCTGAAGAGGTGCGTCTTGCTCTTGAACAGGGGCGCCCTGTTGTGGCTCTTGAAAGTACAATCATAAGCCATGGTATGCCTTATCCGAAAAATGTTGAGACAGCTCTTTCCGTGGAGCAGACCATACGTGATAACGGAGCTGTTCCAGCCACAATTGCAATCATAGGTGGAGTTCTCAAGGCTGGCCTTTCAAGAGATGAGCTTGAGTATTTCGGGAAGAAGGGAACGGCCATAACCAAGGTCTCAAGAAGGGATATTCCCGCAGTTGTGGCACGTAAGGAAGATGGGGCTACAACCGTTGCTGCAACCATGATAATAGCCCACATGGCGGGAATAGATGTTTTTGCCACAGGTGGAATAGGCGGGGTGCACAGGGGTGCAGAGATGACTATGGATATCTCTGCAGATCTTGAAGAGCTCTCCCGTACGCCTGTTATGGTCATCTGCGCCGGCGCCAAGGCCATTCTGGATCTGAAACTCACCATGGAAGTTCTTGAGACCAAGGGTGTCCCGGTTGTGGGATACCAAACTGATGAGCTTCCTGCTTTCTATAGCCGTGAAAGCGGAATCCGTCTGAATACCCGCACAGATTCTCCTGAAGATCTGGCTGCAATCTGGAAGGCTCTTAAAGACCTGGATCTGGGGAATGGCATGCTTGTCACAAACCCCATTCCTGAGCAGTACAGCATGGACAGCAAGGTAATAGGAGCAGTGATTGAAGAAGCCATATGTGAGATGAACAGCCTTGGGATAAAGGGAAAAGAGGTAACTCCATTTCTCCTTGATAAGGTTCAGAAACTCACCGGCGGAACCAGCCTTGAGGCAAACATAAAGCTTGTCCTGAACAACGCAGAGCTTGCAGCTAGAACAGCCTGCTCTCTTGCCAAGGCAAACGCAAAAGCATAAGAAGATGGCTAATACTTGTCCTAAAGCTGGTTCCTGCGGAGCCTGTCCGTTAATGGGAATGAAATACTCACAACAGCTCAAAAGAAAGCAGGACTATGTCTGCTCGCTTCTGGAGAAATTCGGACCCGTGGCTCCGATCAGGGGGATGGAGAATCCATACTATTACCGCAACAAGGTCCAGTCTGTCTTTGGTACGGACAGAAAAGGAAACACCATAAATGGCATATACAGGGCCGGCACGCATCAGATAATAGATGTCAGATCCTGCATGATTGAGGACAAGGATGCTGATTCGGTACTTCTCACAATCAGGGCTCTGGTAAAGGCACTCGGAATTAGAGCGTACAATGAGGACCTTAAAACGGGTTTTCTGCGCCACGTCCTTATCCGCAAGGGCGTAGCCACAGGACAGCTGATGGTGGTTCTTGTAGTCTCTTCTTACCGCTTCAAAAGCCAGGAACGCTTTGTCAGGACCCTTGTGGAGAAACACCCGGCCATCCGCTCCATCCTCTTGAACAAAAACACCGAAAAAACATCAATGGTCCTGGGTGAGGGCGAAGAGAAAGTCATCTACGGTGATGGCTATATTGAAGATGTCCTCTGCTCCCTGCGCTTCCGCATCTCCGCCAAAAGCTTCTA
Organism: Spirochaetales bacterium UBA1265; assembly: GCA_002308475.1. Lineage (GTDB taxonomy): Bacteria > Spirochaetota > Spirochaetia > Sphaerochaetales > Sphaerochaetaceae > UBA1265. The sequence continues at coordinate 20,024 of DBVL01000103.1, forward strand.
TCAGGTGAATCATCTTCAGGCCCAGCGGCTCTACACCATAGCCATGAGAATGGCTCGCTTCACCGGAAACGAGAGCGTAATTGATGCCTACTGCGGCACAGGCACCATTGGCCTGATAGCTGCTGCCAGCGGGGCGAAAAGCGTTCTTGGAATAGAGCTTAATCCCTCAGCTGTGGCTGACGCCACGCTCAATGCCCAACTGAATAGTCTCAGCAACGCCTCTTTTATCTGTGGCGATGCCGGAGAAATTCTCAAATCCCGGGCTCGCGACAAACAGGAGTGTGACGTCCTCTTTCTGGATCCTCCCCGCGCCGGTTCGGATGAACGTTTCCTCTCTTCCGTAATCAAGCTATCCCCAAAAACTGTTATCTATATTTCCTGCAATCCTGAGACTCTGGAGAGGGACCTGCGCTACCTTCTCAAGATGAGTGACTACCGTGTTGTGGGATTCCAGCCAGTGGACATGTTTCCGCACACGGGGCATGTGGAGTGCGTGACCTTG
>DBVL01000039.1:0-125 GCA_002308475.1 Spirochaetales bacterium UBA1265
GGTTTTGAGCAGATATTCAAAAACGCACTCACAGGTCTGCCGATTGGAGGTGGAAAGGGTGGCTCAGACTTTGATCCTAAGGGAAAATCAGACAGGGAGGTCATGGCATTCTGCCAGGCTTTCAT
>DBVL01000039.1:170-2218 GCA_002308475.1 Spirochaetales bacterium UBA1265
GATGTTCCTGCAGGAGATATAGGAACCGGTGGCCGTGAGATTGGTTATCTGTATGGAGAGTACAAGAAACTCACCGGAAGGTTTGAGGGTGTGCTTACAGGAAAAGGCAAAACCTTCGGTGGATCAAAGGTGAGAAATGAGGCCACCGGATACGGACTGCTGTATATAACGGAGGAGATGCTCAAGAGTAACGGAATTCAGATACAAGGAAAGACAATCAGTGTTTCCGGAGCAGGAAATGTAGCTATCTATGCCATAGAAAAAGCTCATAAGATGGGAGCACGTGTGGTTACTTGTTCAGATTCTACAGGATGNNATCTATGATCCCGAAGGAATAGATGTTGAACTGCTGAAAGAAGTTAAGGAAAGAAACAGAATGCGTCTGACCGAGTACGCAGCTAAGCGAAGCAGCGCACAGTATCACGACAAGAAAGAAGAGGGAACAAACCAGTGGTCTGTGAAGGTGGATCTGGCTCTTCCCTGTGCCACTCAGAATGAGCTGAATCTTCAAGACGCTCAGAAGCTTGTTGCTAACGGAGTTATTGCAGTCTGTGAGGGTGCGAATATGCCAACTACACCTGAGGCAGTAAAGTTCTTCAAGGAAAAAGGTGTTTTCTTTGTTCCCGGGAAGGCTGCGAATGCAGGTGGGGTAGCAACATCAGCCCTTGAAATGAGTCAGAATTCTGAAAGGTTATACTGGAGCTTTGATGAAGTTGACCTGAAGTTAAAGGAGATAATGGTAAATATCTTCAGGAAGATTGATAAAGCGGCAAGGAAATACGGGTTGGATGGCGATTATGTTGCAGGAGCAAATATAGCAGCGTTCACTAAAGTTGCAGAAGCTATGGAAACACAGGGGGTGGTTTGAAAATGTGCTCGATTATAGGTTATACATCAACTCATTATTCTTCAGAATATGTAGGTAAATTCTTTGATAAAACAGTTTCAAGAGGACCGGACAGCTCCTCTTTCAGGTATGTGGGAAACAATACCTGGCTGGGGTTCCACAGACTAGCTATCATGGACTGCGGAGAAAAGGGAATGCAACCGTTTACACTGGGTCCAGATGCTGTAGTTTGCAATGGTGAGATTTACGGGTTCCGGAAGATTAAAGAAAACCTGAAAAAGAAATACAGTTTTAAAAGTGATTCTGACTGTGAGGTTCTTCTTCCTTTATGGAAGGAGAAGGGTGTCCAGATGTTCAAGGATCTGGATGCTGAGTTTGCGCTCATAATCTATGATTCTGAAACTTCTTCCCTGATTGCAGCCAGAGATCCAATTGGTATAAGACCTCTGTTTTACGGTTATCTTGCTGATGGAAATATCATATTCAGCAGTGAGGCGCGCGCTCTTGTCGGTCTTTGTGACAAAGTCATATCTTTCCCTCCCGGTCACTATTATAAAGATGGACAATTTATAAGATATACGGATATCTCAAAGCCGCTCCCGGTCTGTAAGGATGATATAGACTCCGTGTGCCGGAAAATCAGGGATTATCTTATAGAAGGCGTAGAAAAAAGGCTTGATTCAGATGCTCCTTTGGGATTTCTTCTCTCAGGGGGTCTGGATTCAAGTCTTGTCTGCGCCATTTCTTCCAAAATACTTGGTCGTAAGATCAGAAGCTTTGCCATAGGAATGGACACTGATCCCATTGACCTAAAATACGCTGCTGAGGTTGCTTCTTTTATAGGTAGTTCCCACATGGAAGTAAGGATGAGCATGGAAGAGGTCCTTGCAAATCTTGAGACCGTAATCTCCATTCTTGGAACGTGGGATATTACAACCATCAGAGCCAGTATGGGTATGTATCTGTGTTGCAAGGCAATTCATGAGAAAACGGATATAAAGGTTCTGTTGACCGGAGAGATATCTGACGAGCTTTTCGGCTATAAGTACACTGACTTTGCTCCATCTGCACAGGCCTTTCAGGAGGAGGCGGAGAAGAGGATAAGAGAGTTACACTACTACGACGTGCTAAGAGCCGACAGGTGTATCTCTGACAACTCTCTTGAAGCACGTGTTCCATTTGGAGACCTGAAGTTTGTCAG
>DBVL01000039.1:2291-8509 GCA_002308475.1 Spirochaetales bacterium UBA1265
AATGACCATATTCTTCCTGAGAGTATTCTTTGGAGGCAAAAAGCAGCCTTCTCAGATGCTGTGGGACACAGCATGGTTGACGGGCTCAAGAAGTATGCAGAAGAAAAGTATTCAGATACTGAGTTTGAGATCAGGCGTAACCGCTACGAGTACAGATGTCCGTTTACAAAGGAAAGTCTCCTTTATAGAGAGATATTTGAAAAATACTATCCGGGGCAGGAGGGAATGATTCCTGATTACTGGATGCCGAACAAGGAATGGAAAGGTTGTAACGTTACCGATCCATCTGCAAGAGTTCTTTCAAACTACGGAGACAGTGGAAAATAAAGGAGATGGCAATGACAGATATGAAAAGTGTGCCTGAAATGTTCGGAAGTCATGTTTTCAACGAGAAAACCATGAAAGAATATATTTCTGAAGAGCACTTCAAACTCTACAGGACGTGTATTGAAACAGGAAAGAGTCTACCCATGGAAACGGCAGAAGCAATTGCCGAAGGTATGAAGAACTGGGCCATTTCCCTTGGGGCCACGCACTATACTCACTGGTTCCAGCCTTTAAATGGCGGAACAGCAGAAAAACACGAGAGCTTTATAGCTCCCGATGGAAAGGGCTCAGTAATCATGGAATTCTCAGGTAAGGAGCTTGTGAAAGGCGAGCCGGATGCATCGTCATTCCCTTCCGGAGGCCTGAGAGCAACCTTTGAAGCTCGCGGTTACAGTGCCTGGGATCCCACTTCACATGCATTTGTTTATGATGGAAGCCTCTGTATTCCAACCATGTTCTTCTCTTACTCGGGAGAGGCCTTGGACAAGAAGACTCCGCTCCTGCGCTCAATGAGGGCTCTCAACACACAGGCCATGAGAGTTTTGAGAATACTCGGAGACAAGGAGAGTTCTTCAGTTACACCTATGGCTGGGGCGGAACAAGAGTACTTTCTTATTGATAAAGAACTCTACAACAAGAGAGAAGACCTCAAAATCTGCGGAAGAACCCTTTTCGGGGCCAAACCACCAAAAACCCAGCAGCTTGATGATCATTATTTCGGGACCATAAAGCCCAGAGTTTCTGCCTTCATGAAGGATCTGGAACAGGAGTTGTGGAAGCTTGGAATTCCTGCAAAGACAAAGCACAATGAGGTTGCTCCCTCACAGCATGAAATGGCCCCCGTGTACTCGGATTCAAATACATCAAATGACCAGAACCAGCTTACCATGAACCTGATGCGGCGTGTAGCTGACAGGCATGGCCTTGTCTGCGTTCTATCCGAGAAACCCTTTGATGGAGTGAATGGAAGCGGTAAACACAATAACTGGTCAATTGCCACTGACAGGGGAGAAAACCTCTTTTCTCCAGGAAAAACACCTGATCAGAATGCTCGTTTTCTGCTCTTCCTTACAGCCTTCATCTCTGCTGTTGACGATTATCAGGAGCTTTTAAGATGCTCAGTCTCCTATGCGGGCAATGACAACCGTCTTGGCGGCAATGAGGCTCCGCCTGCCATTGTTTCTATCTTCCTCGGTTCTGAGCTTCAGAGTGTTGTGGACTCGATTGTAACAGACAGCGATTACAGTCGTGCCTCTGTCAAGCCTATCAGGGTTGGAATAGACACCATGCCGGTTATTCCAAGAGATACAACAGACCGTAACCGCACAAGCCCCATAGCTTTTACAGGAAACAAGTTTGAGTTCCGTATGCCAGGTTCGAGTCAGTCCATTTCCGGGCCTAATGTTATCCTGAATACCATAGTAGCCGACAAACTTGGTGAATTTGCGGACAAGCTTTCCAATGTGTCTGAAACAGGTCTGAAAGATGCATTGCATTCTCTTGTAAGAGATGAATTCATAAAGCATTCCAGAATACTTTTCAATGGCAATGGCTATGATTCTTCATGGGTAGTGGAAGCCCAAAAGAGAAGGCTGAGTAATCTAAGGACAACCGCAGATGCTCTTCCATGCTATCTGACGGAGAAGAATATTGCTCTTATGGAAAAGCAAAAGGTTCTCTCTCGCTCAGAGATGATAGCAAGAGACGAGATTCATATTGAGAAGTACTGCAATATAATCTCCATAGAAGCCAGAACTCTTATTGATATGGTGCAGAGAGAGATTATTCCCGCAGTCTCATCATATGAGGAGAGGCTTTGTACAACAGCAATCAAAAAGAAGAATCTTAGCAAGAGTATTTCTTCTGATGTAGAGACATCTCTTTGTAACCGTCTTTCTGAGGCAAATTCTTCTTTACAGGCTTTTGTAGAAAAGCTGAAAAGCTCTCTTCTTTATGCTCCTGAATTCACAGATTATGACGCAACACATTATTTTTATGATGAAGTGCTTTCTGTAATGAATGAGATTAGAGAGATAATAAACATAGAAGAGCAGATTGTGCCTCAGGAATACTGGCCATATCCATCTTACAAAGACTTACTGTTTTCTGTTTAAGGAAGGTTCTCTATGTGTGGAATAGTTGGATATGTAGGCAAAAAGCAGGCTGCCGGGATTCTTTTGGATGGACTTAGGAAGCTTGAATACAGAGGGTATGACTCAGCAGGAATTGCTGTTCGAAATGGTGCTGAGAACGCCCAGGTTGTGAAAACATCCGGTAAACTTCAAGCTCTGATTGAAAAGACGGAGAATGGCAGAAACATTTGTGGAACATGCGGTATAGGGCACACAAGATGGGCTACTCACGGTGTTCCTTCAGTTGCAAATGCCCATCCCCATGTCAGTGGAAACTGTGCTGGAACAGGGAACGGACCTGTGGAATCTTCGGTTGTAGGAGTTCACAACGGTATAATTGAAAACTATGCTGAGCTTAAAGCTAAGCTTATGTCCAAGGGGTATTCTTTCTACAGTGAAACTGACACAGAGGTTCTGGTGAAACTTGTGGACTATTATTATAACAAGTACAGAATAGGACCTATAGATGCCATAAACAGAACAATGGTCAGAGCGAGGGGAAGCTACGCTCTGGCCCTTATGTTTACTGACTATCCCAATCAGATTTATGCGGCAAGAAAGGACTCCCCTCTGATTATCGGGAAAGGTGATGGAGAATCTTTTCTTGCCTCGGATGTTCCTGCTATCCTGAAACATACAAGAAGAGTCTATTATATACAGAACCATCAGAGTGCAAGGATAGAAGCAGATTCAATTACTTTCTTTGATCTCAATGGAGACGAGATTTCTCTTCCTGAAGCTACTATAGAATGGGATTCTCAGTCTGCAGAGCGTGGTGGTTATGAACACTTCATGCTCAAAGAAATACACGAGCAAGGGATGGCAGTAAGAAACACGTTTGCTTCAATGGTAAGAAACCAAGCCATTCACTTGGAGGAATGTGGTCTTACTCAGAATGTCCTGAACGGGATCAGTCACATAGATGTGGTGGCCTGCGGCTCAGCATGGCATGTGGGAGTTACAAGCCAATATGTAATAGAGAGCCTTACAGATATTCCTGTGAGGGTCGAGCTTGCTTCAGAATTCAGATATAGGAATATACCTATGAACAAAGGGACTTTTGTCATAGTAATCTCTCAGTCAGGGGAGACTGCAGATACTCTTGCAGCTCTCAGAAAGGCAAAAGAATCAGGTGTCCCGGTTCTGGCTGTAGTGAATGTTGTAGGCTCTTCAATTGCCCGTGAGGCGGACTATGTCCTGTATACAATGGCTGGTCCGGAAATATCTGTTGCTACAACAAAGGCATACAGTGCTCAGCTCATGGCCATGGATCTGTTTGCTATACAACTGTCGTACTCCCGAGGATTCATTACGGAGGAAAAATATAAGTATTACATAGAAGAAGCATCAAGGCTTCCACAGAAGATTGAACAAATCCTCAAGAATAAGGAAAAACTCCAGTGGTTTTCGTCAAGAATCTCATCCCAGACAAGTATGTTCTTCATAGGACGTGGACTTGATTACTCAATCTGTCTTGAGGGAAGTCTTAAAATGAAGGAGATCAGCTATATTCACTCGGAGGCTTATGCCGCAGGAGAACTCAAGCATGGAACCATAAGTCTTATTGAAGATGGAACTGTTGTTGTAGGTGTCATGACAGAATCTTCTGTTTTGGAAAAGACATTTTCAAATATGATTGAATGCAAGGCCAGAGGAGCCAGACTTATAGCTCTGACATCTGAAGAACACCCTGTTTCAGATGACGGAGAAGTGGATTTTCAGATTTCTGTACCTGCTTCAGATGAGATTTTTCTCCCATCCCTGGCTGTCATTCCTCTTCAACTGCTTAGTTATTATACAAGTGTAAACCGAGGACTGGACGTGGATAAACCGAGAAACCTTGCAAAGAGTGTTACTGTTGAATAAGAGGACAAAGAATGGAAAACTACCGGAAACTCAAGGATGATTGTGTTGAATGGATAAAGCAGTTTTTTGAAAAGAACGGAAAAGATTGCCAAGCCGTGATAGGCATATCAGGCGGTAAGGACAGTTCTGTCACCGCGGCTCTTTGCGTGGAAGCCCTTGGAAGAGAGAGGGTTTTAGGAGTTCTTATGCCGGATGGTGTACAGCCGGATATAGGTGCTGCAGAGCTTCTTGTCAGACATCTTGGCATAAAACACTACACCGTAAATATAAGAGAGGCTGTACTCGGTGTAGTGAAAAACCTGCCCTTTGAGCTGTCAGAACAAAGCTCAATTAATCTTCCTCCCAGAATCCGCATGGCAACCCTGTATGCTGTCTCTCAAAGTCATAACGGTCGGGTTGCAAACACATGCAATCTTTCAGAAGACTGGGTCGGGTACTCAACCAGGTATGGAGATGGTGCTGGGGATTTCAGTCCGCTTTCCCATCTTACTGTTCAGGAAGTAAAGGGAATAGGCAAGGTCTTGGCCTTACCGGAGGAACTGGTAGAGAAAACACCATCAGATGGCCTCTCAGGAAAAAGTGACGAGGATAAACTTGGTTTTACCTATGAAGTATTGGACCGCTATATACGAAAAGGTGAGATAGAAGATCAAAGAATTAAAGAAAGAATAGACAGGCTTCATGAGGCAAATCTTTTTAAGATTCAGAGTATCCCTTGTTTTGTACCTGAAGGAGAGTGAAGATGACAAAATATGTATTTGTTACAGGTGGAGTCGTATCAGGACTTGGAAAAGGTATAACGGCTGCATCTTTGGGAAGACTTCTCAAGGAAAGAGGACTGAAGGTTGCTGCCCAGAAGCTTGATCCATATATAAATGTGGATCCGGGAACCATGAGCCCGTATCAACATGGAGAAGTATACGTTACAGAAGATGGTGCTGAGACAGATCTGGATCTGGGACACTATGAAAGATTTATAGATGAGGATCTGAACAGATACTCAAATCTTACCACAGGAAAGGTCTACCATAATGTTCTTGATAGGGAAAGACGGGGAGGCTATCTGGGCTCAACTGTCCAGACCATTCCACATGTCACGGATGAGATAAAGACATTCATCTATCATGTTGGTAAGGAAACAGATGCGGATGTGGTCATAACTGAGATTGGCGGTACTATAGGAGATATAGAGAGTCAGCCTTTCCTTGAGGCCATCAGACAGGTCGGGCTTGAGGTTGGTAGAGAAAACGTCCTATATATCCATGTCACTCTTGTTCCGTACCTTAAGGCCAGCTGCGAACATAAATCAAAACCAACCCAGCATAGTGTCAAGGAACTACAGGGAATGGGTATTTCCCCAGATATTGTTGTTCTTAGAGTTGATGAGAAGATTACAGATTCCTCCATCTTTTCCAAGATAGCGCTGTTCTGCAATCTTAAAACTGACTGTGTGATTGAGAACCTTACTCTGCCAATTCTGTATGAGGCACCTCTCATGCTTGAAAAGGAAGGCTTTTCAAAAGTGGTTTGCCGTGAGTTGAACCTGAAGACTAAAGAGCCTGAGCTTAGTCAATGGAAGGATATGGTTGAGCGGATAAAGCACCAGAACAGGAGCGTCAGGATAGGACTGGTTGGAAAATATGTGCAGCTGCACGATGCCTACCTGTCTGTAGCAGAAGCTCTGCGTCATGCGGGTTTTGCTCTCGACTGCCGTGTTGATATATCATGGATAGACTCAGAGACCATCACAGAAGAAAACGTTGAAACTGTTTTACAACCTGTTGATGGGATAATTGTTCCTGGAGGGTTCGGAAACAGGGGAACAATGGGTATGATCCTGGCATGCAGATATGCCAGAGAGAACCATGTTCCATATTTTGGAATCTGTCTTGG
>DBVL01000039.1:8589-23303 GCA_002308475.1 Spirochaetales bacterium UBA1265
TCAGAATGACAGCATAAACAAGGGTGGTACTCTCAGGTTGGGCAAGTATCCGTGCATACTGAAAAAGGGCACTGTAATCCACAGTTGTTATGGAACTGAAAGTATCTCTGAAAGACATAGGCACAGGTATGAGGTGAATAATGATTACAGAAGCAAGCTGGAAGAATCAGGGATGGTATTGGCAGGGCTTTCGCCGGATGGGAAGCTTGTTGAGACAATAGAGCTGCCAGGCGAAGAATTCTTTGTAGGTGTTCAGTTTCACCCTGAGTTCAAGAGCAGACCTAACAGACCTCATCCGCTGTTTACAGGTTTTATCAGCGCCTCTTTGAGGCAAGGTTGATTCCGATTGCAATCAGGTAGGCAAAGCCTAGAACAACTGTAGCCCAGATAAAGCTTGCAAGAAGGCTCTGCTCACGTACCATCAGAAATGGATAGGGCCCTCTGACCTTGCCTATTGCATTCAGGGGAATCAGGACCGCTGCGTAGAGCAGTGTGAACACCATACCGTAGAGCGGAGCCTTTCTGTCATAAGATTCAGGCTTCTCCAGAACTGTGCAACTGAAAATGGCCAGAACGGGACAGACAAAGTGCATGTGGAGCATGGAGCCGTAGAACAGTAGATATTTAAGGTTTGCCCAAATAGATACTTTTCCCTGTGGTGTTACTGTGGTGGTCGGGGTGAGAATAAACACTACCACCAAAAATGTGACAGTAACCACGCAGGTTGCCATGTATTTAATCTTTCTGACGAAGGAAGGCATCTTTACAGAGAAGGAGAAGATAACTGTCAGAAGTGAGGCAAAAGCAAGAAAAATATTGCTCAGCACTGTGTAGAACACAAACATGCCGGTACCCATTTCCTTATAGGATAGATAAACGGCTATTACCTCAAGAATAACAATCAAGGTGTTAATTATTACGGAAAGGGTTTTCTTTGCTTTTGAATCACTCATACATCAGATCCTTTTTCCGGATATGATAACACAGAAGTTCTCACATGGGCTATGGTTTAAGCTCTTACAATTGGACTAAGAGCTGATTGTAGAGTATAATCTGGCTATGGTGCGTTTCTATAAACCTACGTTAAAAAGAAAAGATATGGACGGTGTCCTTCAGACAATGGTGAATGAAGAGATTGGCCCAGGAGAGAGTAACAGACTTTTTACCCAGATGTTCGCTGAGCGTGTGAAGTGCGTGAGGGGACTGTCTTTCAGAACCTATCCTGATTGCATAGAAGGGGCCCTCAAGGTCCNNATAAGAACTCAACTGTAGCCATTTCTCCTCTGGCTCCCGCGGTGTACTGTCAGGTCTTGAAGAAGCTTGGATGCACAATTGTTTACGTAGATGTGGACAAGGAGAACGGATTGCCAGATGAGCAGAAAGTTCTTTCGAGTGGAGCTCAGGTTCTGATTCTTTATGAATCATGCGGATCTCTGGCTCTGAAGTATAACAGGGAAACCACCTACGCAGAAAAGGTCACCTATGCAAATCTGAAGATCCTTGAAGACGTCTCTGAGGCCATTGGAGGCTTCTATGGAGAAGAATATGTGCCGGGAGACTGGGGAGATGCAGTTATCTCTTCCTTTGAGGATAACAATGTTGTCTCCTGTGCCGGTGGAGCTGCTTTTGCAGTCAAAAAAGACTATGTTCAGGCTCTGAGATCTTATGTTAAGGGGAATTCTGAAGAGAATGAAGGAGAGGAGACAGAGAGCGAACCTGTTGTCTTCTCCGGAGACTACATCCGTATGACGGACTTAAACGCTTCTCTTGGTGCCGTTCAGCTTCAGAATCTGGACAGCAACTGTGAAAGAAGCCGGAAAATCTGTCAGAGATATACGCAGAAACTTATGCAGACCAGACACAAGGCTTTTGGCCTGACTCTGGTGGATTTTAACAGTTCGGCATCCTGCTTTGCTGTTTTTCTGGATTCAAAACCTGAAGACTCCATAAAGTTTGCAGCCAGAAACGGCATACCTTTGATCAGGACATTCAAAGACAGTATATGTAGCGTATATGAGGGGGATCTCTTTGCAGATTTTCCAAACAGTGCGGCATATTATTTCAGGACAGTCTCTTTCCCGGTTTATCCTTTTCTCAAAGATACCGAGATAGATCTGATAGCAAAAGTGATAGGACATCTTCTGTAGGAATAGGGGTTGTTTATGGAAATCAGAAAAGTTGCTGTATTTGCAAATCCTGACAGACACAATGTTATCCGGATATATGAGAAAATCCGTTCTTTTCTTGAGGAAAGGAATATAGAATCAGTGCTAGTACAGCTTTCTTCCAGCGCTTCTGATTCCTCTCTGAATCCTCCGGGGTGTGACCTTGCTATCTCCCTTGGAGGGGACGGAACAGTACTCTCCTGTGCCTGGCTGCTGAGAAATACAAAAACTCCTATTCTTGCAGTGAACATGGGTACTTTTGGCTATGTGGCGGAGACCTCAGTCAGTGAGGTTCTGGATGTTTTAAGTGCCTGTCTGGATTCCCATGCAGTTGTGGAAGAGCGGATGCGCCTGGAAGTTTCTGTCAGAAGAAGGGGAAAGGTTGTCTTTGAGGACTCTGCACTGAATGATATAACTGTTTCAACTGTATCACATGCCAAAATGGCCAGACTTAATCTCTTCATTGATAACGTGATGGCTGCAAACCTTAAGGCTGATGGTCTCATCTTTGCCACTCCCACAGGCTCAACAGCTTATAGCCTTTCTGCCGGTGGCCCTATAGTGGATGCAAAGATCAAGGCCATAATAATAAACCCAATCTGTCCGTTTACAATCAGTGCCAGACCGCTTGTTGTCTCTGATTCAGCGGTGGTTGATGTTCAGATTCCGAAACAGGTCTCAGGTCTTGATGTCATTTCAGATGGCCATATGATCTTTCCTCTTGAAGAAGGAGACTGTGTTACAGTCAAAAGATGTCCTGTCAGCTCCTGTTTCATAAAGAACAACAGTAGAAGCTCTATAGAGATTCTGAGAGACAAACTTGGATGGGCCGGAGGCTTCAATGCTTGAACATCTGGAGATCAGGAATTTTGCACTTATAGAAAACCTCTCAGCTGACTTTCATGATGGCTTTAATGTTATTACAGGAGAAACCGGAGCAGGTAAGTCCATTATTCTTGGAGCTTTGGGTTTGCTGATGGGCGAGCGTGCAGACTCTTCTTCCATAAGAACAGGTGCAGATGAGATGACTGTAAACGCCATAATCTCCATTCCTAAGGGACACCCAGCCCATGTGTGGCTTGAAGAACACGAGATGGAAGCAGAGGACTCTGCCATAGTTGTCAAAAGTACTGTCAGAAGAAATGGTCGCTCAGTAGTCTCTGTTCAGGGAAATCTGATTACAAGGAGTGAGCTTACCTCTCTTGCGGAAACACTTATAGACATGCATGGACAGAGTGAGCATCAGAGTCTTCTCTCCTCAGACCGTCAGAGACGTGTTCTTGACTCCTATTCCAAAAATGAACAGAAACTATCTGAAGTCTTTTCTCTTAACAAGAGAATCAACGACCTTGAAAGAGAGTACGAAGAGACCAGAGCCATGGCGGAAGAGGGCAGAAGACAGCAGGACTATCTGAGTTTTGCACTTAAAGAGATTAAAGATGCTTCTCTTTCCATTGAGGAAGAGGATGAGTTAAAAGAGAAGGTTGGAGTTTTCAGTCACTTTGAACAGATTTATGACAATCTGAGTATTGGAACGGATAAGATGAAAGAGGCCGGACACCTGATTCATGACGCTTCTTCATTTACCGCCAAGGCTGCAAAACTGGATTCATCTCTTACGGATTTCACTGCCAGACTTGAGAGTCTGAGGATAGAACAGGAAGACATATGCCAGGGACTCAGGGATTATCTGAACAGTGTGGATTATTCTGAAGATGCTTTGAACTCTATGCAGGAGCGCCTGTCACATATTCAGAAACTGAAACGGAAGTACGGTCCGACAGTCTCGGATGTTCTTGCTTTTGCATCATCAGCTGAAGAAAAACTCTCTTTGAGCGAGGATTCAGAGTACAGGCTCTCAGAACTTGAAAAGGAACTTGAGAAGATCCGACTAATGTACAAAAAAACAGCTGATGAGCTCTATGAAAGAAGAAAGAAGAATGCTCTTGTTCTTCAGTCTTCTATAGAAAAGACCTTGAGAACTCTTGGCATGCCCCAGTGTCGGTTTGAAATATCCATAGAACATGATCCGGAGAAGTTTTCCGTTCATGGGAGTGACAGTATCCGGTTCTATATAAGTCCAAACCCCGGAGAAGATCTTAAAGAGATGCGGGAAATAGCCTCCGGTGGAGAGCTTAGCAGAGTCATGCTTGCCTTAAAGACTGTTCTTTCAGATTCTGATGACATTCAAACACAGGTTTTTGATGAGGTTGACTCTGGAATAGGTGGCTCTGTAGCGCTGCGTCTGGCTTCATGTATGAAGGAGCTTTCTCAGAGAAAGCAGGTAATAGCCATAACACATCTGGCCTCAATAGCCTCAAGGGCAGATTCACAGTTTGTGGTTCGAAAGAGTGTTGAGAATGGAAGTTNNCCTATACCCGTCTTGAAGTCTGTGAGGGAGAGAATAGGGTTCATGAGATAGCACGCATGCTCTCGGGAGACGAAGAGGCCCTCACACTTTCTCATGCAAGGAGCCTCCTCTCAGAAGGCCTTAGTTCCACGGATATGTGAAGTTGAGGTCTTTTTTCAACTGAAGAATAGTTTCCTTTGAATAATCAGTTTCCTTCTTGCCTGTAAAAATAGGATAGATCTCATTCTGAATAAGTGTTATATCCGGATAGATTTCTTCTTCTCTAATAAGGGCAAGAATCTTGAGCATTTCCAAAGCTTTCATCTCTGTAAGAATGTTATGCGAGGCAAGCTCAGCATAGAAGTTCATCTGCTTGTCAAACAAATTCTGAAGCTGTATGAAATCTGACATTCTGCCAGCAACTTTTATGAACTTAATCAGAGGCCAAAGGTTATTTAAGCGTTCAAAACTCATATTCCTGCTGTCAGACAGATAAGATTTGAGTATCAGCACATAAAAAGAGATGTTTTCAGAGGACTGGATTTCTTTTGTCTTACTATCTGTTGAGAACAGGAACAGGAACCTTTGGGCATCTTTTGTAAGCTTAATAAGTCTGTCTTCTTCCAGATTGATGGAAACACTGTCTGTAAGCCAGGTTCTTATGCTTTCCCTCATATGTAAAGGCATGTTATTACTTGAGAAAGTGTAGGAGTAGCCAGTACTCTTGCTTTTGAATACTATGCTGAGTGTTCCTTCTAGAGCAGAATTATCCTCATAAGTAAATATGTTCTCGTTAAGGACAAGAGTGTCTTTTATGGTAATTGAAGTCTCTGAAATCTCAGACAGACTGAAAATTCCGTATGAGTTTTTTTTCTGTTCCTTATTCGCTATTCGTGAATTTATAAGGAAAAAGGCGCAAGCCTCAACTTCCGGAGGGATAGTCCATATCAACTTTCTCCCTATGTCCTCTCCGTTCCCTGCTGAAGCAATATTGCTTTCTGCATATGAGAGGTCTTTCATCAGTGAAATCAGAACATTTTCATTTGTAATAAAGCGCTGGATTCTGTTTGCACAGCAGATAGCATACTGTATGCACTGAGAAGGTTCTATTCCAGATATGTCATTGAAGAACCAGCCACAGCTTGTGTATGTGAACATACAGTTTTTCATGGCATCCAGAAGAATGGCAAGGTTATTTGTCTGCTCGTCTGTCAGGTTCAATCCTGTAGCACTCTGATAAGATTTTATGTATGAGGCAACAGACAGTCTTCCTGAAAGAACCTTTCCAAACCCTTCGAGGAATGAGTCAGGAGAAACTTCTGATCCAAGGATTTTCTTTACTTCAGAGTCAAAAACCATTCTTGTCTTCTCTTCCAGGTTGTTGAATGCTTTTCTGAGAGGAGCTCTCCATTTCTGGTTCCATGAATCAGGGCCACCTGTATGACAGCCACAGTCTCTGTACCATCTGCCTACACCATGACAGCAGGACCAGGAAGATCCTCTACCGTCATCGCCGTTCGAAAGAGTAGCTGTCTGGCTAACTGGATGTTTTTCCAGGAAGGCCCCATAGTTGGTGAGCTCAAATTCAGTGTCTTCCGAAACCTTCTTAATCAGTGCAGCAAGCGCCATATCTCCGAAGGGTTCATGGTGACCGTAGATTTCTCCGTCCGTAGCCCAACTGATCAGATCCGGGTTGTGTCTGGCGTTTTTCATATCAACAAGCTTCTCGTAAAGAGAATCAGCATCTCTGAGTAGATGTCCAAAGCTTATTCCGCTGGCAAGATCAGGATCATAGAAGAAGGCCGTGATTCTGCTGTTGTTTCCCTCTATGAAAAAAGGTCTGTCACAGGGAGCGGGAGATCCTTCAAGACTTTTGCCATCTATGGCAGTGGCCTGCCAGGGAGAGAGAACAACGTAGGTTATTCCGTTCTCAGCAAGAACATCTATGGTTTCCTTGTCTATGGCACATTCAGCAAGCCAGAAACCTTCCGGCTTGTGCCCGAATCTGAATCTATAATCCTCAATGGCCCATTTGACCTGAGTTTCCTTGGTTCGATGGTTCTCAAGAGGGAGAATGACATGGTTGTAGCACTGAGCGAGAATGTTTGAATGTCCGGTTCTGCTCATGCTTTCTCTGTCTGCTTCCTTCAGCTTTTTTATGAACTCCGGATGCGCTGAATCCATCCACTTTAGAAGTGTGGGACCAAAATTTGAAGATATGTAACAGTAGTTATTGTTTATCCTGTCAATTTTCCCTGAAAAATCCAGATATCTGGAATAGGCATTTGGAAGATAGCAGGTTCTATATATCTCCTCATTCCAGTTTCCGCAGTTATCCGGAGTTTCCTGATAAGGGATAATCCCTGTATAAGGATTCTCCCTCGGAGGTTGGTAGAAATGTCCGTGAATAATCAAAGAGGTTGTCATATCAGATCTTCTGGTATTCTGAAGTGTATACCAGACTTGGCTCCTTTAAATGCTCGGGATTGAATATATTGTAATCAATGAACGGGAAAATGTTGTTTCTCTTTTCTGCTTTGACGAGCCATTCGGTATTTACCGCATTTTTGCTCATATTATCATAAACAAGATTGAGGTTCTCAATATGTCCGGTTATGCGTTTGAGTGCATATTCTTCCGTAGAATGATTATGAATCATGAAAGGCCAGTCACTTGCCATAAGCAGGAGTGTCTCTCTTGCTGCCTGAGTCAGGAAGCGATTTTTAAGAGATGTCTGTCTTGGAAATCTGACGGAGAGTTCCTGCATATGTTCAATTGACTTGTAAATGTGTTTGATAAGCCATGCATTTGTGCTGTGATCATTCCAGACCTGAGAGAAACCACCATCTCCCCATGAAGAGAAAGAAGGTCTCAGAGTCTGTAGGTCTTCAAACTGAGATAGATACTCTGTAGGTGTAGTAAGCTGAATATCAGTACGTGTGGAGGCCTCTCTGATCAGGTTCTCTAGCCACTGTATGCCTTCAAACCACCAGTGTCCGAAAAGTTCAGTATCCCAGCTGACTGTATAGCATGGGTCTATATCAAGAATTCCATTAACAGATTCTGTTCTTCTCTTTACATGATAGAGGAAGTTAGAAGCATGAAGCTTGGCTTTTCTTGAGGCTTTTTCAGGACTGTATACAACCTTATCAGCTGTATTTCCTGTGATGGCCCAATACTTGAAGCCAGTGAAAACCCTCACATTTGGTTCATGGATATAAGGTGAGATATAGTCAAGCGGAAGGTCATAACCAATATCTCTATAGAACTCTCTGTAATCAGGATCTGCAGGGTAGCCTTCATCTGATGCCCACACCAGGCTGGAAAGATTGTAATCTCTGGCAAAACAGTTCAGACCGTTTGGACATCTGACAGGGGCATAGTTTCCTCTGAGAACCTTGTCTTCTGAAAGAACAAATGCCTGGGCTGAAAGAGAAGTCCAGCTGACATTATGTCTCTTGAGAGACTCTTCAAGGCCGGGGTAGAATCCACATTCAGGAAGCCAAAAACCACCGTTGTAACGATCAAAAGTTGTTATCTGATTGATTACTGCTGTCTCAATCTGTGCGTTTGTTGCTACTTCAAAATTCTTGAAAAGGGGAAGATAGCTGTGTGTGGCAGCGGTGGTGATAAGTTCAATGCACCCTTCGTTGTTAAGCTTGTTGAACTCTTCAAGCAAGTCTGTTCTGCATTCATCCCTCCAGAAGGAGTAGTTCTCATTCAGGGCCTGCAAATACATTCGGGCAATTTTTTCCTCGGCTTTTCCCTGAAGTCTGTTAACTTCCTTCTCGCCAAGTTCAATATGCTTTTCCATGTATGCTGCAAAACGCTCTTTTAGAAGAGGGTCAGAAAGCATGGATGAGAGGGTAGGAGAGATGGAAAAAGTGAGTTTGAAAGGAACATCTTCGGCATGAAGCCTGTTAAGCATTCGGACTAGAGGAATATAAGATTCATTCATGGCTTCATAGAGCCAGTCTTCCTCAAGGAAGTTTTCATATTCCGGATGTCTTACAAACGGTAGGTGTGAATTGAATATCAGGTTAAGATAGCTTTTCATTTTCTGCCTCCTTTTTCCTGTTTGTTCAGTACTTCTGAAAACAGAGATGAAACAATTTCGTTTTTGAGGATTCTTCCTTCTTTTGTGAAAAGGGAATCAAAGACCAGTTTGAATGTCTTGCTGTCTTGAAGCTCCTTGATATGATTCATGAAATAGAATGAGGGGCTACAGACGTTTTCTGCAAAACAAAGGACCTCTTCAACAGGATCAGCGTCTGAAGAAATGGAAAGAAGACTGATTGTGTATGTTTTCCCCGGCCATGGAAGCTCAAAGTTCCACACACTATCTTCATAATCCACATCAATATCATAAGAATGATTCTCTGAGGAGACTCTCAAGGCGAGTCGGAAGCCTGAGGCAATCAACTCCTCTTTCTGCATGGGTGCAATATTCCACATGGCGTATGCCCAGTTGGCATCTTTTGCCACAGCGT
The DNA here is from genome assembly GCA_002308475.1 of Spirochaetales bacterium UBA1265. Classification (GTDB taxonomy): domain Bacteria; phylum Spirochaetota; class Spirochaetia; order Sphaerochaetales; family Sphaerochaetaceae; genus UBA1265. The sequence continues at coordinate 17,595 of DBVL01000039.1, forward strand.
AGATACATGTTTCTTTATAGCTCTCTGGCAGTGGGGAAACCCCAGGAAAACTAAGACTTCCAGGATGANNTCCAGGAGGAACATCTGTAAGACCTCTAACAAATTTATTGGTTCCGAAAACTGGAGAACTGTCATCTGAAGAGTCTCCGAAGACGTCTTCTAAGCTTTCAATCAGTTCTTCTCTGGTCATCTCTTCCCAGTCTTCTATCTGTTCCTGTTCGGCCATGTATTTAAGCTCTGAATCAGAAAGAGTCTCTATATTCAAAAGAAGCATAACAAACCCATCCTTATCCGTTTCCCTTGTATTCAGCCAATTTTACTAAAGAAACGGATAAAAGGACAAGACTTACTTAAGGGCATTAAGATGGTTAAACAGCATGGCAAGGCTTGCAGCCATGTTTTCGTTCTGCACAAGAATGCCGTCAGGAACAATCAGATGTATGGGTGCAAAGTTCCAGATAGCCTTGACGCCGGCATCTACAAGCTGGTCACATACCCGCTGGGCTGCAATGGCTGGAACTGTTATTATTCCCATATTTATGGCTTCTTTATTGCAGAATTCCTTAAGAGTATTCATTCCAAGAATAGGTTTGTCTCCAAATGATCCAAGCTTCTCAGGGTTTGCGTCAAAGCCTGCTATTATCTCGCATCCATACTCAGAAAAAACCTTGTATCCTAAAAAGGCATGTCCAAGTGATCCGCAACCAACAAGAACAGCTTTGTTCAGATGCTGGTATCCGAGAACATTCTCAATATCCACTATCAGGGTTGAGATGTTGAATCCTATTTTGGGTTTTCCCTGGACTGAGCTGACTGAGGCCAGGTCTTTTCTCACCTGAATCTCAGTGTAGCCGAAGTGTTGTGCAAGAATAGGGGCAGAAACAACAGTTTCTCCGTTCTTGTGCATCTCTTTAAGGTGCTCCAGATAGTATGGCATACGCAGTAGCGTCTGTTTTGAAATAATTGACATGTTTTCAAACTAAGAGAAGATGTGCTTTTGTGTCAATATATCGATAATGCGATTAAACAAGAAATACACATTGTTGTCTCTATCAAGGTATTTCGGTTAGTATTTATGTCGGAGTAAAAAAATGTTACACGCAATTGTCTTTTTTATTGTTGGTCTTGTCCTTCTTATTAAGGGAGGAGACTGGTTTGTTGATGGAGCTGTGGGAATAGCAAGACGTTACAGAATTCCTGAAATCCTCATAGGCGCAACTGTTGTTTCAATAGGAACAACTATTCCTGAGGTCATGGTTTCTTCTATTGCTGCCTTCAACGGACAGAGCCAGACAGCATATGGAAACGCAATTGGCTCAATTGTCTGTAACACTTCACTTATTTGTGCCATAACCATGGCTTTCTCTCCAACAGATGTAGATACAAAAACCCTGAAGCTTCCTGTGGCCTTTTTTGTATGCGCCACAGTCATTTACACCTTCTGTGCGTATTACTTTGGAGCCTTTTTCAGAGTAACAGGTATAATCTTGCTTGCCATGTTTGCCATCTATATGTTTCTGAGTGTGAAGAAAGCTCTCAGTACTACCTCTTCAGATACAGAAGAAACAACAGACGAAGATGAAAAACCACTTTACAAAGACATAATTCTTCTTGTGGGTGGAGCAGTCCTGATTGCTCTAGGTGCAAATGAGCTGGTTGATAACGGTAAGGTGATTGCTGCCGGGCTGGGTGTGCCTGAGTCGGTCATTGCCCTTACATTCATTGCTTTAGGCACATCTCTTCCTGAACTTGTGACAGCTATCACTTCCCTAATAAAGAAGCACAGTTCCCTTTCTCTTGGAAACATAATTGGAGCAAACCTTTTCAACCTGGTACTTGTCAGCGGAACCGCAATTACAATCAGGCCTTTTTCCATTCCTGCAGAGAAACATATCAGTGGCATGAATGCCTCACTTGTGGTAGATATTCCTCTATTGTTCCTTGTTTCTGCTATTCTCATTGTTCCTACATTCATTAAAGGTAAGGTCATGAGATGGCAGGGCGTTCTTCTTCTCTGTATTTATCTCTCATATTGTGTATTCCAGTTTCTCGGCTGATGCAGATGTAAAAAAATAAAACCGGGTCCGAAAAGGAAGAAACGGACCCGGAAAAGGAGTTTTTCAGAATACGGAGTTCTGAATTATTTTCTGTTTGCCTCAAAATCCTTGAGGAACTTGACAAGGGCTTCTACGCCATCTTTCGGCATGGCATTGTAGATGGAAGCCCTGAGACCTCCAACGCTCTTATGACCTTTGAGGTTGTCATACCCTGCGGCCTTGGTGGCTGCAACCACTTCTGCGTCCAGTTCTGCGCTTTCTGTAACAAACGGAATATTCATAAGTGAGCGGTCAGCCTTTACAACTGTGCCCTTGAACATTTTGGAAGAGTCAAGGAAGTCATAGAAGAGCTTGGCCTTGTCCTGGTTTATCTTTTCCATGGCTGAAAGTCCGCCAATAGACTTCAGATATTTGAAAACCTTTCCACAGCAGTAGATGGCCCAGCAGTTCGGAGTGTTGTACATGGAACCGTTGTCTGCATGGGTCTTGTACTGAAGGTAGATGGGGAGATCTGTAAGGTCATCTCTTATCAGATCCTCACGGATAATCACAACCACCATTCCTGCAGGTCCAACATTCTTCTGGACTCCTGCGTAGATAAGACCGTAATCAGAGACGTTACATGGTCTTGAGAGGAACATGGAAGACTGGTCAGAAACAAGAATATGTCCCTTTGTGTTCGGAAGTTTGTTGTAGGTCAGTCCGTGAATGGTCTCATTCTCACAGATGTAGACATAATCAGTGTCCTCAGGTATGTCCAGATTGCTGCAATCCGGAATATATGTGTAGTTCTTGTCCTTTGAGGAGGCTGCTACAATCACTTCTCCAACTTTTTTTGCTTCTTTTATAGCTTTGTTTGACCAAGCACCTGTTTCAATATAGACAGCTTTTCCATTCTTCATAAGGTTCATGGGAATCATGGAGAACTGAAGAGTAGCTCCTCCCTGGATAAAGAGAACCTTGTAGTTGTCAGGAATCTGCATGAGGTCTCTGAGGTCCTGCTCAGCATCATCTATGATCTGCTGATAGACTTTGGATCTGTGGCTCATTTCCATGACGCACATGCCGCTTCCGCGATAATTCATCATTTCATCCCGAATCTCTTCAAGTACCGGTTCTGGCATAATGGCCGGGCCGGCTGAGAAGTTATAAGTACGACCGTATTTCATATAAACCATCCTTCAAACGCAGAATACTCTGCCTCTAAGTCTCAGTGTACACTGAGGTGTGGCAGTTTGCAACAACAAATAAAAGAGTAATTGGGTTTTTAGTAATTAATTAAATTAAAATTGATGGAAATGTAAGTATCTTGAGCTTAAAATTGAGTAAAACCTAAAAACAAAAGATTTGACTAGTTGTTGTCCTTATCTTTTGCTTCCCTCACAACAAGAACTTTTGCAACCCTTCGCTCATCCATCTCCATAATGGTGACAGTCAGTTTCGGATTATCCGGAATATCAAAGACAAACGATTCTCCTACTTGAGGAAAGTGTTCCAGAGATTCAACAGACCAGCCTCCGACAGTCTCGCTTTCAAAATCAAAGTCATCTTCAGAGATATCCATCAGACTGAGGAAATCTCCTATTGGCATATCTCCGTCTATCTCAAACTCATTTTCTTTTCTCAGCACAACTTCTGTTTCTATTGTATCTGTCTCATCCCAGATGTCTCCTACAAGTTTCTCAAGAACATCTTCAAGAGTTATGACACCCATGGTTCCACTGTATTCATCAGTAACTATGGCAAGGTGGATTCTGCTCTTTTTGAACTGCTCAAGGACTACAGGAAGTTTCATGGTTCTGTAGACAAAGCATGGCTTGTTTAAAATCTCTCTGAGATCAAACGGTCCATTATGCTCAATATACGCCTTATAGAAATTATTAAGATGCAAGATACCTATAATATTATCTATGCTGTCCTGGTAGACAGGCAGTCTTGAGTGTCTGCTGTTTTCAACAGCCGTGAGTATGGTTTCCCATCTGTCATCTATGTCTATAGAATTTACATCTACACGGGCAGTCATGACTTCTGAAGCAGAGATATCTGAAAAGTCAATTGCGTTCTGAATGAGCAAGGTGTCATCTTCATCAAATGTTCCTTCATCTCCGGCAGTCTCAATGATTGACTGCAGTTCCTCAACTGTCTCGTCTTCCATATCTTCTGACTTCTGCTTGAAGGGAAGGGTAAGTAGTTTGGTGAAAGCAACAACCGGAAATGAGATTGGTGTGAAAACAACCATGAGGGTTCTGATGATCAGAGAGTTATTCAGGGCTTTTTTTGTAGCTGTCTTCTTAGCAATTATCTTCGGTAGCGTCTCTCCGAAGATTATGACAAGGATGGTCATACAGAGAGTTGAGACCCATGCATACTTGTCTCCAAGAACCAGCAAGACAAGAACCGAGGCAATGGATGAACCGGCTATATTTACCAAATTGTTTCCAATAAGGATGGCAGAGAGAGCGTCATCAAAATGCTCACAAAGGTAGAGGGCACGGGCGGCCTTTCTGTTTCCATTTTCCTTCATGTTCTCAAGTCTTACAGTATTTGCACTGGAGTAGGCCATTTCAGAACCTGAGAAGAAGCCTGAAAGTAAAATGCAGAGCAGAATACCAATGGAGAGGGCAATCAAAGTTGTAATCATGCATTCACTCCTTCGACTTTTTCTTCAAGATAGACTCCGTCTCCGCGCTTTTCATCATTTCCGGTTTCTTCCGTCAGATCATCTGATTCATCATAGATGTCTCCTACTAGTTCCTCCAGGATGTCTTCTGTTGTAACAATTCCCAGTGTGCCACCATAGGAATCCTTTATAACTGCCATGGTAATCTTATGCTTTGACATGAGTGGGAGCAGTTCTGAGATTTCTGAATCCGGATTCGCATAATGCACCCTATCCATCAGGGCAGTAATGGAAGGAATCTTTCCGCTCTGAATATAGGCTTTCATGAAAGTTCTTATCTGAAGCACACCTACAATATTATCAATAGTACCTTTATATACCGGTATGCGGCTGTGGGTCTGTGATTTGAGGAAGTCCAGAATCTGTTCAGATGGCATATCAACATCTATACCCACTATTCTGACCCTCGGAGTAAGAATGTTCTCTGCTTTCACGTCTCCGAACTGAATGGCTGAAGAAATGAGCTCACTCTGTTCTTCGTCCAGGGTACCTTCTTCTGTCATATCCTCAATTATTTCCTGAATCTCGTCCTCAGTGACTCCCTCGTCCTCTCCCTTCACGTGTTTGGCTGCAGCGTTTCCAAAGAATGCAAGGAACTTTGAGATTGGGCTCAGTATATCCATCATAAAGTGGATGAGTGTGGCTGTGGCAAGAGTCATGGAATAGCTTTTCTTTTTACCTATGCTCTTCGGGAGCATGTCTCCAAGAAAGAAAGCTGCAATGGTTGTGAAAACAGAACCTATGCTTACATATGAGATTCCCCAAACCTTTGTCACATAAACGGTGACTGTCGTTGCAGCTGCAATACTGCAGAGATTATGTAGTACAAGTATTGTTGTTATGGCTGAATCAAAATGTTCCAGAATATCAAGAGCTGTCTCAGCTCGACTGTCGCCTTTATCTGCGGCTATTTTGATTTTTGTCTTTGAAACTGATGCCAGAGCTGTCTCGGCCAAGGAAAGAATTCCTGCC
>DBVL01000039.1:23314-28945 GCA_002308475.1 Spirochaetales bacterium UBA1265
CAGTGGAGGTTTACTACCATCATCCATAATTGGATTTATAACTCCTTGAATGTGTTTACAAATAAGAATAAGAAAAAAATATCATAACTATATTAAAGGGTCAATGTAAAACGAGGATTTTGAAAAATATTGGAAATTTTTCTGAAGGCTGGATATATGTATTGACCATGTCACGATAATTGGTCTATGTTGTGTTCAACTGAATAAATCATGATAGAGGCGCATCTGTTATGAGTAACTGCTTTGTTTCAGGCAATTGCAGGCAGCGAAAGGATCAGATGCCGAGGGATTGGATGGCGCCAGAAGTCCAATACCCGGGATGCAGGAGAATATTCTGCATACTGTCGGTTAATTACCGGAGAGCTGTCATATTTTTGCTTAGGAAACGGGATATTCCTTAAACAGAACTATGATAAGCGTGGTTCTGTTCAGAATTTAGTTTTAAGGAGTTGTCCCATGAATGTTTTCCAGACCGCATGGTCCCTTCTTCCGGCAATAATTGCAATTTGTCTTGCTCTCATTACCAAAGAAGTCTATTCATCACTTTTTATCGGTATTCTCGCCGGAGGCCTTCTTTACTCAGGCTTCAGCTTTGAGGGTACTCTCGTCCACGTCTTCAATGACGGCTTTGTAGGTTCTCTTGCAGATAGCTACAATGTCGGAATCCTGGTTTTCCTTGTTCTGCTCGGCGCTCTTGTCAGCCTTATGAACAGAGCAGGCGGTTCAGCTGCTTTCGGAAACTGGGCATCAAGAAAAATCAAGACAAAGCTTGGCGCTCAGCTTGCCACAATAGTTCTTGGTGTTCTGATTTTTATTGATGACTACTTCAACTGCCTTACAGTCGGATCTGTCATGAGACCTGTTACAGACAAGGGCAGAATCTCAAGGGCTAAGCTTGCATACCTCATTGATGCGACAGCAGCTCCTATCTGTATTATTGCTCCTGTTTCATCTTGGGCAGCTGCAGTTTCAGGTTTTGTAGAGGAGGGTGGATTCTCTCTCTTCATCAAGGCCATCCCTTACAACTTCTACGCCATTCTTACCATTGTCATGATGATTACTCTCGCAATCATGAAACTTGACTATGGTCCAATGAAGAGGTACGAGGAGATTACAGACAAGACAGGAGATGTCTTCTCCGGTCTCAAGGCTGCTTACAAGGAAGATAGTTCAAATAATGAGAACGGAGCCATTGTCCTTGACCTGGTTCTTCCTATTATTGTACTGATTGTCAGCTGCGTGATTGGTATGATCTACTCAGGTGGATTCTTCTCAGGTGAGTCTTTTGTAGACGCATTCTCTAACTCAGATGCTTCTGTCGGTCTCATGCTTGGAAGTGCTGTAACTCTTGTTGTAACAATAGTTTACTATCTTATCAGAAAGAGACTTAGCTTCAAGGATGCTGTGAGCGGTATTCCTGAGGGTTTCAAGGCTATGGTTCCTGCAATTCTGATTCTGACTTTTGCTTGGACTCTTAAGGCCATGACAGATTCTCTTGGAGCCAAGGAGTTTGTAGCAGGTCTTGTTTCTCAGTCCGCAGGCGGTTTCCAGAGCTTCCTTCCCATGATTGTCTTCCTGATTGCTGTAGGTCTTTCCTTCTCAACAGGTACAAGCTGGGGAACTTTCGGAATTCTTATTCCTATTACACTTTCCGTCTTCCCTGTAACAACTTCTCTCGGAGTTGTCTGTGTTTCAGCTTGTATGGCTGGTGCTGTATGTGGTGACCACTGCTCACCTATCTCAGATACAACAATCATGGCTTCTGCAGGAGCTCAGTGTGACCATGTTGTACACGTTTCAACTCAGCTTCCGTATGCGCTGACATGTGCTGCAGTCTCAGCTGTCACATATCTGATTGCTGGATTTATTCCAAGTTGGCAGATTGTTCTTCCTATTGGAATAGTTCTTATGATCTGCACGCTTTTTGTAATCAGAAAGAGGACTTCTTCCAACTGATCTGTTGTGTGTTGATAAAAAGAGAAAGCGGGGCACTTGCTCCGCTTTTGTTTTATGTTTATCTTTAATGGTATAGGAGGATACAGAAATGGCTAAAGTCAGAAATGATATCTTGTCAAACCCCGTTCTTAGAATTAACGGAGTTCTTAAAAATGTTTATCTGTGGATGGCAGCAGGGCTGATACTCACAGGTATTTCAGCATATTTTGTTGGTACAACACCAGCTATTTACAGGGCTATTTATTCTTCAGGATTCGGTATGTTCCTTCTTATCATTCTTGAGTTCGGCCTTGTTTTCTACATTTCGGCAAGAATGAACAGAATCAGCACCAGTAGGGCAGTTGGGGCTTTCCTTGCTTATTCTGTTATTAACGGTGTCTTGCTCAGCTACATATTCCTTGTTTATACAGGGTCTGTAATAGCTCAGGCTTTCTTTACCGCTGCCGGTATGTTCCTGGGAATGAGTATCTATGGTGCTGTTACAAAGAGGAACCTGAACAGGATAGGAACCTATCTCATCATGGGTCTTTGGGGCCTGATTATAGCTTCAATGATTTCCATCTTCTTTGCTTCAGATACAGTCTACTTCATTATCAGCATGGTCGGAGTGCTCATTTTCCTTGGCCTTACAGCCTGGGATACCCAGAAGATAGTCAATCTTGCAGATACATATGGAGACGAGATGGATGAAGACATGTACGTAAAGGTCTCAATCATCGGAGCTCTCATGCTTTATCTGGATTTCATAAATATCTTCCTCTACCTTCTGAGAATCTTCGGAAGAGGAAACAGGGACTGATACTGCTTTTTTACTGAATAAAATAAAACCACGCTTGAGTTTTTTCTCTTGCGTGGTTTTTTTTGAATACATCTTATATCAGTGAGCTTTTTCCCTGATTTCCTTTGTTACTTTAGCAACAAACTCATCAAGAGTCATGGAAACCTGTTCTCCCGTATCTCTGCTTCTTACATTTACGGTTCCAGCTTCTTCTTCCTTAGCTCCTATGATAAGCATGTATGGGGCTCTATCAACCTGCTGAGCTTCTCTGATCTTATAGCCGACCTTCTCATTTCTGTCATCAAGGACAACGCGGACATTCGCATTTTCAAGAGCTGTTGTGACCTTAGAAGCGTACTCGTTGTTTTTTTCGCTGACTGGCAGTACCTTGACCTGAAGCGGTGCGAGCCAGACTGGGAACTTACCCTTTGTCTCTTCAATAATATAAGCCATGAACCTGTCAAGTGAACCTAAAATGGCTCTGTGGATGACTACAGGTGTCTGCTCCTTGCCTTCTGCATCTATATACTTGAGATCAAACTTCATGGGAAGACAGAAATCAAGCTGACATGTTGAAAGGGTGTACTCAGAACCAACAGCCGGCTTAACGTTGACATCCAGTTTCGGACCGTAGAAAGCGGCTTCTCCCAGTTCCTCTGTAAAGTCAATCTTCAGGTCCTGTAGAACTGTTCTCAGAGCACTCTCTGCAGTGTTCCACATATCATCATCCTGATAATACTTCTCGGTGTCATTAGGGTCTCTGAGTGAGAGAACACAGCGGTAGTCTGTTATGCCAAAGTCCTTATAGACATCATTAATCAGGCCAACAACCTGTTTGACTTCCTGCTCAATCTGATCCGGAGTTACAAAGATATGGGAGTCATTCTGGCAGAAGTGACGTCCTCTTTCTATTCCCTTAAGTGTACCGCTGGACTCGAATCTGAAGTCATGGGCAACCTCTGCAAGTCTGATAGGTAGTTCTCTGTAGCTGTGCGGTCTTGAGGCATAGATCATCATGTGGTGCGGACAGTTCATTGGTCTCAGAACAAAGCTCTCTCCCTCAACTTCCATAGGTGGGAACATGTTCTTTCTGTAGTGAGCCCAGTGACCGGAGGTAATGTAAAGGTTTACTGAACCTACACAAGGAGTCATGACATGCTGATAGCCCAGCTTGCGTTCCTTACCCTTAATGTAGTCTTCAAGTTCCTGCCAGATTGTATATCCGTTAGGAAGGAACATTGGAAGGCCCTTGCCGACAAGGTCGTCTGACATGAACAGACCCATCTCCTTGCCAATCTTTCTGTGATCTCTGGCGCGGGCTTCCTCCTGCTCCTTTTCATACTGTTCAAGCTCAGCCTGTGAGGCAAATGCAACACCGTTTATACGGGTAAGCATCTTGTTCTTGGAATCATTCTTCCAGTAGGCGCCTCCCTGCTGAGTAATTTTAAATGCCTTGATGGCATTTGTGTATGTGACGTGTGGTCCAACGCACATATCAATATAGTCACCCTGCTGATAGAAGCTGATCTCTTCTTCTGGCGGAAGGTCTCCTATATGTTCTTCTTTGTACTTTGCATGACGCTCATGCATGAGTTTGACAGCTTCATCTCTTGAGAGAATGAACGGTCTTACCGGGAGATGCTCCTTTGTGATCTTCTTCATTTCCGCCTCAATGGCTAGAAGATCTTCATCTGTGAGCTTTCTATCTCCAAGATCCACATCATAGTAGAAGCCTTTTTCAGTTGCCGGACCATAGGCAAAGTCTGCTTCCGGATAGAGTCTCTGAATGGCTTGTGCCATCAGATGAGCTGTTGAGTGACGGAGAACATGGTTCACTTCTTCTGCCGGACAATCGGCAACTGTTCCGTCTTTATAGATTATCTTCATGGGTGATCTCCCTGTTTTGTATTCGCCATATTATATAAAGAAAGGAAAAAAACTTAAACCCCATTAAAGTAGATGAAGAGAGCAGGTTTGTTTCCATTGTCAGTGTTGAAGCCACAGCCCTCACATCCGTTTCCGTTTCTCTTGATTCTGAATTCTATTGTGTTTCCTTCAAAACACTGTGAGACATAGGAGATTTCAAAATGTTTAATAGGGTTTTCCTTCAGCTGTTTTGAACTGAAGCAACTGAGGAAGGCTTTTACATAAGAGATGTTGTTCATGTGCCCTATGAAGTCCACATCTATGGAGCTTACCTTATATGTTCCGAGTTTCTCAGAATCTGAGAAATCATGATTTATCATCCTGAAATCCTTATTGCACACGGCCTCATGAATCTCCAGGTCCTGAGGAACTATGTTGTCGGCTGAGATTGGAATACGTTTTACTGTATCTAAGGCTGTCCATTCTGTTTTTCCTGCTACAAGAAGAGATCCTTTCTCATCCCTGATTGCGTAATCACGGTAGCTTCTGCCGTTCTTCTGACCCTCCACCCATGTTGAAACTTCTACTTCCTGCATGAAATCTGGAGCTCTGTATATTTCAACCATAGTTTTGGTTGTAATCCATACCAGGTTGTTCTTCTGCAAGGAATCATAGCCAATTCCCAGCTTCTGTGCATGTACTGTGGCTATATCCATAAAACTTGTCATGGCTGCAGGGAGTGAGAGGTGAAGTGTGCTGTCACTGTTTCCTATCACAACCCTGATTCTTTCCGAATAAAAATTCTGCATGCTTCCTACAATACTGATTTCAGTTATCTGATTGAAGAAATAATTGTGGAAATCTTTGTAAAAACATCTAAAATTAGCTTTTAGGAGTCCATATGAAAGAACTTAAACATCTCACTCACAGGCAAATGTGGATATTTGCCATTGGTCAGCTTGGCTGGAGCCTCCTCGGAGGAATAATCAATGCCTGGCTTGTAACATTTTATGAATCAAGCACGGGAAAAC
>DBVL01000091.1 GCA_002308475.1 Spirochaetales bacterium UBA1265
TAGGAAGCCCTCATGCTTCCATATTTATTCCTCATTTCCTTCGTTATCAATGTAAAGAACTTTGTGCCGCCTTTTGGCGTGCTCAATGAAAGTACCACAAAGGGTTTTTAGTGTCAACAAGAAATGAAAAAAATTCTTTCAAAAAAATATTATTTTTCTTAATTCCATACACATTAAATAAATATTTTGAAAAAAATTTTTCTTTAGTCTCCTCTGCTGCAAAGCTGCCTCTCTTTTATGCGTCTTAGAAGGTGAAAAGGAGAAAGAGAATGCAACCAAATATAGATATTTATGGATACATAAACAAAGGCTTTGATGGCCAGCTGGTTGGAATAGAAGCTCAGATAAGAAGCGGTTTCCCTGGATTTGACATAATCGGGTTGCCGGACAGTTCCATAAAAGAAAGCAGGGAGCGTATCAAGGCAGCCATGAGAAGCAGTGGTTTCAAGATTCCGCAACAACGAATTCTTGTCAGTCTTACCCCTGCAGGTGTTCCTAAAGCCGGATCCTCTCTTGATCTGGCCCTAGCCATGGCCATAGCCTTGGCCAGAGACAGAAAAACAGAAGCCAGGATACCGAGTATTAAAATAATGCTTGTTGGCGAGTTAAAGCTGACAGGAGAGACTGTCACCGCCCCATACACCTACGGAGCTATTGAATGTGCAAGAAAGGCAGGATGTAACTATTGTATTATTCCAGGAGAAAAAGGACAGAGCCATCCAGATCCACACGTGCTGGTAGCTGATAGCTTTCTAACTGCATTCTGCCATATAAGTAACATTCTCAGGGAACCGGAAAAGGCATTGGGAACTCAGATAATCCCAAATGAAAAAAAGACACCTCTATTTGAAGATGTGATAGGTCTGAGTCAAGAGAAGATGAGCCTGACCTATTCCGCCGCAGGATTTCACAGCATACTTTTTTTCGGACCCCCGGGGACAGGGAAGACATTGCTCTGCTCAAGACTGCATAAACTGCTACCACCGCACAGCAGGGAGGAGCAGGAAAAACTGATAAGAATATATGGCTGCGCCTCTCTTGAGCTAGAAGATGCCGAGACTCCAATAAGCAGGACAGTCCCACATGACTGCTCTTTGGCTCAGTTCGTTGGTGGGTCTGCCTCAAAAAGCCCTGGAGAAGGAGCTCTGGCCTATGGAGGGGTATTGGTTCTTGATGAGTTGGACAAGTATTCAAAAAAGCTGATAGAGGCAGTTAAGGATACATATGACAAAGGTTATACAGCCAGCTCAAAAAGTGGAGAACTGACAGTATACCCTGCGCGTTTCATCATGGCAGCAAATATGAACCCATGCTCCTGTGGTGGTTTGGGAAAAGAGGAGAAAGTCTGCACCTGCTCTGCCTTGAAAATCCAGAACCACTGGAACAGGCTGGGAAAGGCATTCATTGAACGTTTTGACTTGAGAGTGCCGGTGAAAGAACAGAAGCTGCTTGATTTGATTCATGAGAAGCCTATGCCGGACTCATATTATAAAGATATGGTGGTTAGTGCGATTGAACGCCAGAAACACCGGTTTAAAGATACTCCTGAAATCAGGTACAACGGTCTGGTCAGGCTTTATCCCTCAGCCCTGAACAAATTTGAAAAAGAAATTGAGATGCTAAGAAAGCTTGACAACGAACATGGTGGGACGAGAAACATGTTCGGAACCATCACTTTAGCTAGAACCATAGCAGACTGCCATGACCATGAAAAAGTAACAGAAGAGGACTTTGAAGAAGCCTTTGTTTTGAGAAAGTACGGAACAGGAGACTACTACTGGCGCAGTGTCAATTTCGATCAGATTAAAGACTAGGAGAAACTATGGAAAAGAAAGAGAAACTGTTAAGACTGGAAGAAAGATTCAAAGCAGCGGAAATAAAGTATTATTCAGAGCCTATACTTAGATGCAAGCAACTCGACAGAGTCATAGGACCCGACTTCTGTGTATTCAATAAAGTTACAGGAGAGCAGTTTGTATGGCTCCATTTCATTGACATGAACAATAATGATTATGTTGAAAATGTCTTTTTACCCAAGATAAAGGAATACAACAGTCTTGGCTTTATAATAGGATTAAACATGATTGTCACTTGCGAGACAGAAGAAGAGCCTATTGAGGATGCGGAGATTGATGATTATATCCGAAGATATCTACTGACTGAAAGCAAGGAAGAAAGATCAGTGATTAGGCTTGGGAATACTTGAGAGGATAACTGCTAAAAAGAGGATCAGGGATCCGGAAAGCTCACGGCCGCTCATACGCTCTCCCAAAAACAGAGCACTTCCAATGGCGGCCCATGCGCTTTCAAGACACATGGCAAGAGAGGCCTTCTCTGGTCTGACATACTTCTGGGCCACCGCCTGCAACGTGTAAGCTATTCCACAAGAGAAGACTCCTGCGTAAAGAATGGATATGAGAGCATTTTCTACCATGGAGAAATCAAACTCTTCAAACAAGAGTCCGCAAACAAGACAGGCTATTCCTCCGAACAGCATCTGAAAGGCAGAAAGATCCACACCTGAAACAGTCTTCACACTGTAGTTGATAGCCATAATCTGAAAGGTAAAAAGAATGGCGCATATGAAGACCATGATATCGCCTTTATTTATGGAGCTTTCCTGACCTACTGAGATGAGGTAGGCACCTACAAGACCTATCATGGCAAACAACCAGGCTGATTTAGCAGGTTTGTCTTTTGTGAAAACACCGAAGACAGGAACAAACAGTATGTATAAGGCTGTTATGAAAGCACCCTTCCCTGCTGTGGTATAGGACAGACCTGCCTGTTGAAACACACAGGCGGCAGCAAGAATAATACCACAGAGAGCTCCACGGATAAGCAGATTCTTCAGATAGGATTTGTCTTCCGTCTGCTTCTTTCTGATTGAACGAAAACAGAAAGGAAAGAGAATAAGAAAACCTATAATCATTCTTATGCCGTTAAACATGAACGGACCAATATGCTGGGCAGCCGTACTCTGGAACACAAAGGTCAGCCCCCA
>DBVL01000124.1:0-438 GCA_002308475.1 Spirochaetales bacterium UBA1265
TCCATGGACAGACCTGCAGGAAAAAGGCTGGATAGCCAAAGCGTACTGCGTGGAGGTGAAGGTTCCACTGCCACATGATGCCTTGCTTCCCTATGCGGTTGCAACAAAACGTGAGAAACACAAGATAGCCTGTATGAATTCTTTAAAACTGGATGTGGTGGAGTCTCTTCTGATCCGGCATAAAGGAGAAAAGATTCTCATAATAGCCCAATACCTGGATCAGATAAAACTTCTCTCTAAACGCTTTGACTTTCCCATCATAACAGGAAGCACCCCGAATCAGGAGAGAGACAGACTCTATCAGAGTTTCAGGGATCAGGAGATTCATACATTGATAGTATCAAAGGTTGCCAACTATGCCATAGACCTGCCGGATGCATCGGTGGCCATAGAGCTTTCAGGCACCTTCGGCTCCAGGCAGGAAGAGGCCCAGAGGCT
>DBVL01000124.1:478-2643 GCA_002308475.1 Spirochaetales bacterium UBA1265
GAGGAATACTCAGAAAACCGCCGAAAGTTCCTTGCAGAACAGGGCTACTCCTATGAGGTACTTGAAGTATGATTACTGAAGACAGAAGCTACCAAGCCATCTGCGCCCTATCTTCCCTTCTTGGACCCTCTCCAGTTTCCAGTTTCACATCCTTTTTTGATTCAGATAATGAACAGTCTGTATTGCTTGTACTTGAAAAGCTTCTGAAAGAAAACATACTTACAAAAACAGGCTCTCTCATCTGTCCTCCAAAAGAAAAGACAGATGCCTCGCTGCTCTTTAGTTTAAAAGACAGTTCTGAGGTCTCTTCCGAATGTCTGAACAGAGAGTACATAAGGGCTGTTGAAAACCTGACTATCAGCAGAAAAGCCAGTCTAAGAGACTCTTCCCTTTACCATTTTCTGAACTCTGATAAGCTGAAAAGTGTTTTCACATCTTTTGATGAGAATCTGTTTTTCCATGTAAGGAGTTTTCTCAAATCCTCAAATGTATTCATTCAGGCTAATAAAAGCATAATCCTCAACAAAAGTGCTGAAAGGGCTGTACTGTCACTGGACAGGCTGAGTCTTTGCGCCTCAGTTATGAAAAATGTATGTTCAGAAGAGTTCTCTGACTTTCTTGGTTCTATCACCTGTTTTTTCAAGACCTGGTCCACAGACCGGGAAGGTCTTGAGCGTGTTATCAGACTTTATCTGATAAAGCACAACNNAACTGTAAGACAGAAGTAAACAAAATCATCTCTCTGTTGCTTGAGTTGAAAATACTTCTCTTATCTGAAGACGGCCTCTACAACCTCAACCGCTCCTGCTTGGAACCGGAAAAAGAAGGCGCAGTTATCTGTGATTCGGATTTCTCAGTCCTCCTGACTGCCAGCCCAAATCTGGAAAGCAGAATCCATGTATTCTGTAACATACAACACTGCGACAGAAACTCTGTATACACATTTGATAAAGCCTCATTCTTCAGAGGGCTTGATGAGGGCTTAACTAAGGAAGACATGCTGAAAGCTCTCTCCTACCCGCCATTCTCTCAGATTGTCAGCAGTTGGGAGGAAGAATACAACAGAATAAGAATTTACAAAGGAACAGTTATCAGCTGCACTGAGGAAATATCTTATCTGATTACAGGCATACCGGAGATAAGTTCTTCAATAATTAGAAAGATATCTGAGAATGTTTTTCTCATGTCTGATGAGAACTACAGTATCTGGTCTTCCCGTCTTGCAGAGATTCTGGATATGGAGAACCTCCCCAAAGTCACAGCAGAGGAGACACAGAGTCCGGAAACACCAAATCTCTCAACTGTCTTGCTTCCCGAAAATAACCTTGAAACAATTGAGAACAGGAAAAACAGGATTGTTTCAAGGCTTTCAGAGAACCCGGAAAGTCTGAAAGAAGCTTTTAAGGGAATCTCAGGTCAAAGCAAAAGCGGGATGGACTACAGGGGAAAACTTGCCCTTCTTAAGGAAGCAGTAAAGAAAGCCTCATCCTGCGTACTTCTCATGGAGCTGTTGGATGAAAGGACTGTTGTTGCCAAACCACTTGAACTGAAAAAATCAGGAGTGGTTGATTACCTGCTTTTCAGAAACCTCTTCACCTCAGAAGAAGAGATAATCAAGGCAGGAGCCATTTACTCAATCAAGCTTGTAGAGCTTCAAGTTCTTCAGTGACCTGCATCCACTGATTATCAGTCTCTTCTTTCTCTTTCTCAGCCTCTTCGAGACTCTTTAGGAGAGCATTTATCTTTACGGTGTCAGAGTAGTTCTCGCTGAGATTCATCTTTTCCTTTATCTCTGATATTTTCTCATCCAGAGAAGCGGATTTTTCAAGGAGGGCTTCTGACTGCCTTGAAAGAAGGCTTTTTCTGTTTCTTATCTTGTTTGCTGCCGCACGGTCCACAACGGAAGTCCTAACCGGTTCTTTCTTCTCTTCTGCAGGTGTCTTCTCCTCGGAAGCCGCCTGAGAGAGCTTGTACTCAAAGTAGGAGTAGTCTCCCTCAATCATCTGCGGACCATTCTCATTAAGGTACAGAATTCTATCTGCAAGAGAGCGGATGAAGTACGAATCATGGCTGACAAACACAATGGTTCCGTCATACTCCTGTAGAGCCTTCAGAAGCATGTCCTTTGCGTTCAGGTCCAGGTGGTTTGTAGGCTCATCCAGCAG
>DBVL01000019.1 GCA_002308475.1 Spirochaetales bacterium UBA1265
ATGGTGAACAGGACAGCATTGAAACCTGAGAACCAGTTGGGGTTCATTCCAGGAAATGAGTTTCTCAACAGTGTTGTTATTATTCCATCAGTGTCATAAAGAAACATATAACCCGTTACAAGAGCAACTCCAGAGTAGATAAGAGTTGTCATGTATCCCATTCTTAGGAATTTGGCACCCTTTATGTCAAAGTACTCTGTAAGAAGTACAATTGAAACACCAACAACATTCACGGTTACGACCAATGCTATTGCAAGTTTGAGTGAATTCCACACAAAACTCTTCATGTTTCCAGCAAGAAAGAACCTTATGACTGCAAACGGATCTGCTGATCCATCAGGATTCTTTACTCTAAATATACTTGTCAGCGTATTCATGCATGGAAGAAGCATGAACCCNNAGCTTCAGGGAGTTCCACACGAACCGGGGCATGCTGCCCGCCAGGAAGAAGCGGATCACCGCCAGGGGATCCCGTGTGCCGTCGGCAGCCTTCACGTTGAAGATGCTGGTCAGGGTGTTGAGGCAGGGGATCAGCATGAACCCGAAGAACAGGTAGGCAAAGAAGAGTCCTCCAAGAATGAGCAACAGGTTTTTTGAATCAAAGCCGGTCTTCTGTGTGAGGGGTCTATTCATCTATAACTCCTTCTGAAGGGGCGTAGCTCATCAGATCCTTTGTCATCAGATAAAGTTTGACACTGTCCCCAACACTATAGGGTGCAGAACCGTCATTTCTTTCCATGACCTTGAAAACCTGCTCTTTGAGTCTGATTGTGTACTTTATGTACAGTCCATAGTACTCCATGCTTTCAACCACGCCGTCAAATGAGTGGGCTCCTTCCTGAGCTGTATTTACATGGACTCTCTCAAGCCTTATATAATGGTGCCAAGATGGATCGAGTTTTTCGCCCTTTTTGATCAGATTATCCACAATCTCATCAGAAAGTCTGTTTATATCTCCAATGAAATTACATACAAATTCTGTAGCAGAATGGTTGTAAATCTCATTTGGTGTTCCTATCTGTTCAATAATACCCTTGTTGAATACTGCTATGCGGTCTGAAAGTGTAAGAGCTTCTTCCTGGTCATGAGTTACGTAGATGGACGTAATTCCAAAATCCTTCTGCATCTTCTTGAGTTCGTTTCTGAGTTGAACTCTGAGCTTTGCGTCCAGGTTTGAAAGCGGCTCGTCCAGACAGATAATGCTTGGATTGGTGACGAGTGCTCTTGCTATAGCTACACGCTGCTGCTGGCCACCCGAGAGCTGGGAAACGGCCTTTTCAAGCTGCTCGTCAGTAAGATCCACCCTTCGGGCAATATCCCTGACTCTGGCATCTATTTCTTCTTTTTTGAGTTTCTGAATCTTGAGGCCAAAAGCAATATTCTGGTAAACGGTCATAGTAGGGAAAAGAGCATAACTCTGAAACACTATTCCTATGTTCCTTTTTTCAATGGGAACATGAGTAATATCTTTTCCTTTCATTGTGACCTTTCCGGAAAAGGGCTCTATGAAACCTGTAATAGTTCTAAGAGTAGTGGTCTTTCCGCAGCCAGAGGGGCCGAGAAAGGTAAAAAATTCTCCCTCATTAACATGAACATTTATGTTTTTAAGGGCTGTGAATATATCAAATTTTACAACAATATTTTCAAGATTAATCATAATACTATCAATTTAAAACTTCGCCGGAGATAATCTCCGGCGGAAGTTATGTCAGATTGGAAATACTAAGTATTCAAAAATCACTTTTTCTGTGTGAGTGTTGCCCAATCAAGATTGTTCCAATCCGGCTCTGCGGGTGCCTTTGAAGCATCTGCCCAGTAGAAACCGAGGTTGGTGAGAATATTTGTCCACTCTGCTGAATGTGCTCCAACATATGAAGCATAGTTCATGTCAGTTCCAGGAACCTTGTTGAGTGCAAAGTTCTTGATTGTGTAGATAACAGGAGTCTTGTCTCCATAGACAATCTTTGAAGCGTCCTTGTTACATGGATATGAGTCAAACATCTCTGCCCATGCAGCCTGAACTTCAGCACTTCCGAACCAGTTTACAAATGCCTTGACTGTTGCTGTCTGTGCGTCTGTTCTGCCAGCCTTGTCAACAATACCAATGTACTCAGCAATGTAGTATGTACCATCTTCAATATCTACGAGTTTCCAGTTGTCTGCTGTAATTGGGTTCTTTGAACCATCAGCTGCAGCATCAATCTTTCCGTAGAGTGAGCTTGAATAGAATGTTGAGACCTGGACATCTCCTCTGTTGAGAGCATCAAATCCGTAAGAGTCACCAGTGAACTTGCCCTGTGCACAGTACTTCCAGAGAGTCTTCCAACCTTCAATTGAGATTCCACCTGCAGGTGAGGTCGGATCTGTGAATGGATAGAGCATAGCGCTGTTGATGTTAGCGTTTGTTGTTCCACCAACCTTGCCCTGTCTGTACCATGTGTAACCACTGTTAACAACATCTGCCCAGTGCTTGAAGTGAAGATCCTTTCCGTTTGTTCCGAAAGAGTCTGTTCTGTAAAGCATAAGGACGTTCTGGATGACTATACCATAGGCCTTTCCATCATATTTGAAGTCTCCTACTGTTCCAGCCCAATCAGGGGTGAAATCAAGAATTGAGAGATTCTCATAGGTTCCGTTGATCAGCTGTGCCCAACGTGTCTCGTTAAGACCGAAGATAACGTCTCCATCTCTGTTTTCATTTGCTGCCTGTACTGCTGCAGTGTCTCCGGAGATAACTGAGTTGTTGTCAATTGAAACCTTGAAGCCTGCCTTCTGTGCTTCATTGATCAGCCATGTTGTTCTCTCTGAAGAGTTTGAGTTTGAGTAAATCCTGATTGTATAATCCGGATCTGTTGCAGCTGTTGTTTCTGTTTTACCTTTGGCAAAAACAAAAGTAACAGCAATTGCAAGTACGAGAAGAATTGCAACTAGTTTTTTCATCTGTTTCCTCCAATACGCAACTCTCAATTGCGCTATATTACTTCTATATATTTTAACACAGAATAAAATTCACTCAATCTTTATTTTCACTTTTGAGATGTGTTATAAAGTTACTATGAACGACGATTTTTTCATGGAAAAAGCAATTGAGCTGTCAGTTAAGGCTGTTGAGAACGGCAACGAACCATTTGGTGCTGTGCTTGTTAAAGACGGTGTGATTGTATTCACCAATGAGAACCAGATTTACACCAAACATGATCCTACTTATCACGCAGAGATGGGATTGATTCGCCGTTTCTGTGAAGAGACGGGAATAACAGATCTTCATGAGTATACATTGTACTCAAGCTGTGAGCCCTGTTTCATGTGTAGCGGAGCTATGGTCTGGACCAGGCTCGGAAGACTTGTATACGGCGCAGGGAATGAGGATCTTGAAAGAATTCTCGGAAATGACGGATGCAGCTGTAGCAAAATGGTTTTTGAAAACTCATTCTGGAAGCCTGAAGTAAAAGCAGGTGTTCTTCGTGAGAAAAGCATTGAGGTACTTAAAAGCTATTTCTCTAATCATAAGAAAGGCTGATTTGCAATTGGGAACATAAGATGTCAAATGCTGAATTATTCATTGAAAAATACAAGAAACTAGAAGAAGTGGTTCGCTCTACTTATCATTTGCAGAACAGTGACTCCATTTCTTATTACTTGACCAAGCAGACCAAGTATCAAAAATACAAGGAAGATATCAGGTATTGTCAGGAAGTCAGGAATCTGTTGAGCCATAAAATGAAGGTAAGTAACCGGTATCCTGTTGAACCCAGTCAGGAAATGATAGTTTTCATTGATAATCTTATTGAAAGCATAAAGAACAGAAAACGCTGTCGTGATGTTCAGGTTGGTATTGAAAAAGTCTATTGGCAGAAAATAACAGGAAATGTCAGAGAGACAATGGCTAAGATGCGGAAAGAAATGTTCTCGATTGTTCCTATTCTTGAGAATGGGATTGTTACTGGAGTGTTTGATGAAAACTCGGTCTTCAACTATCTTTCTGACGAAGAGATTATTGAGATAAATGATGGTTTGACATTTGATTCGATCAAAAAGTATTTATCGCTAAGTGGCCGAGAAATGGAAAAGTTCATTTTCTTCAGACAATCCGGATATGTTGAAGACTTGGAGAATGAATTTGAGAGTTCTTATAGGGCAGGGAAGAGGATAGGGATTGTGTTTCTTACTCAAAACGGAAAGTCCGATGAGAAACTTCTGGGTATACTTACTCCATGGGATATTCTTGGAATAGAATAAGCGCGGAGAAACTAAGTGGAGGGATTGAAAAATGGCTATGACATATAATGAAGCTGAATTACTTGACGAAGAGTTCACAAAGCTCGAAGGAAATGACTATCCAGGATCATTGCAACAGAAAGCTTTTGATGCACTTAACGCTTGGGAGAAGTTGTGGAGCATTATGGTGAGGGAAAAGAATTTTACTCCACACCTTGGTAGCGAGCTTATCGATTGGCAGATTGGGAACTGGGCTTGGATGGCCATAGACAATCTGATTGATGCTAAGCTCTATCAGGAACTGATTCTTGTTTGCGAACAGATACTCAAGATCAAATGGGATAAAGGGGATGAGCTTTTCCATGAGAACGCCAAAAGGGAGATTGCAGATGCTTATGCTTCTATGGGCGACTATGAAAGGTGCTTGAATCTGTACCGCCAGTATCTGAAGGATGATCCTCTGTGGAGTTGGGGCTGGATAGGGTATTACAGGCAGCTCCATGAACACAATGACGAGGAAGAGTTCAGAAAGGTTCTTGATTCACTGTATGAAAGGGTACAGAAAGGTGAGAAGCTCCGGGACATAAAGGACCTTCTTTACGAATTGTCTTATGAGTACGAGAAACTCGGAGAAGCAAAGGTCTCGGAGAATCTGAATAGACGCTTGCGCGCTGTCAAATCCAAATACTAGAGGATTTTCTTGATTATGAAACCGGACAGCTTCTACTTGTATCAGAAATGCCTGGTAAAGATGGCTCGTCTGTTTTGCCGATATGCTCAAAAGAAAAATAAAGAACCAAAATAGTTGCGTATCAGTACCTCTAAATAGAACAGTAATGATTCAAGACAGATTAAATTGTGAAAATATTCAAGTACTAACATCAATATTTCATGAAATTTTTATAGAAGAACTATAACTTTTGTTGTAGAATGGAATTGGAGATTAGTTATGAATCAAGCACGGGAAAACCAA
>DBVL01000112.1 GCA_002308475.1 Spirochaetales bacterium UBA1265
TCGGCGTTGATTTCATACAATTTAAGTGCAATGCCTTTTTCTTTCAGGAAGTCTAAATCTTCAATACATACACTTCCCCAAAGAGCAAATCGATCGAGTTCAGTAGTATCAGCAGAAATCTCTTCCATAAGCTGCTTACGGCGTTCACTTTTCTGAACAACCTCAGAACAAAGTTCAATTACCTTTTCATTTGAAAGAGAAGGTGCTGATCCTTTCTTCTGCTTAGGAAGTTTAATTTCTCCGAGGATAGACTCGGTGAGCATTGCGTTATTTGAATATTCTTTAAAGGCTGTGAGTTTTTCACCTGCTCCCTCGATTTTTTCAAGGTGAACAAGACCAATTCTTCTCAAAGCCTTAAGAGCCTCTTCTTTTTCCTTATTGAGAAGGACAATAGAGACTTTTTTCATCGGTTCAATCATTTAGCAGCCTCCATCTCTTCATCAATTTTAGCCTGCAGCTTTTTCTTTGAAATCTTACTGCGCACAACTGCCGCTACCTGTTCATCACCAAGATATACGGTGATTTTTTTGATATTGGCCTTTGTTTCAGGAATCTTAACCTTTTCAAAGAGGTTTACACGCTGGCTGGTAGTACGCAACTCCTTCTCTAGAAGCTGAATCTGCCTCTGAAGGGTTTTGACAAGGGCGCTTAGCCTTGCAATATCCTTCAGTCTGTAAACAGCAGTATCAACCCAAAGAGGATAATCCTCAACATTGTACTCCACATCTTTGAATGTGAGATCTCTGAATACAGGGATTCTCACACCAGCAATATTATCCGTACCGGTTACAACTCTTTCAGGTCTGACAAGTTTATCGAGGCGTAAGGATTCATCAAACAGCTGGTTCTCAGCAAAAACTGCAATCCAGTCATCAAGACCACTCTGCATGGCAAGAAGCTCGCTGTTTTTTTGTTCAAGCTCAGTGAGTATCCCTCTGATAACAATCTGAAGCTGTTGTTTCTTGAGCTGCAACGTGGGCAGGTATCTCTGAAACTGCTTCAATTGGTCTTTCTGGGTCTTAAGCTCGTTTTTGGTCAGCTTTACCGCCATCTACCTATTTCTCCTCAGCTACAGACAGCTCCTTAGGCCATCTCTTCTTTATCAGATCAGTCTTGAGACCAGTCTCGTTCGGTTCAAAACAATCGGCAAGGATTTCCCAACCGAGGTCCAAAGCCTTTTCAAGAGATATATTGACCGAGAGGTCCATCATCTCCTTCTCAAAAAGATCTCCGTACTTCAGAAGCTTCTCATCCCACTCACTCATCAAAAAGCCCATGGATTTCTTCTCAAGACTTTCCTTGAATGCACTGTAGAGCTTGATCATGGCATCCATAAGAGCTCTGTGGTCATCTCTGGTGTCCTTATTGACGTTCTGTTTAAGTCTTGAAAGGCTTCCAAACGGCTCAATACGACCGTTCTTGAGGTAGTACTGACCTTCAGTAATATAGCCTGTGTTATCCGGAACCGGATGGGTAACATCATCTCCCGGCATGGTAGTAACAGCCAGAATAGTTACTGAACCGGCACCTTCAAAGTCAACGGCTTTTTCATAGCGGGAAGCAAGACAGCTGTAAAGGTCTCCCGGATATCCTCTGTTGGAAGGAACCTGTTCCATGGTGATGGCCGTTTCTTTCTGTGCGTCCGCAAAGTTTGTCATGTCAGTCAGAAGCACAAGAACCTTCTTGCCATCAAGAGCAAAGCGTTCTGCAACAGCAAGTGACATATCCGGAACAAGGGTACACTCTACAATCGGGTCTGCCGCAGTATGGATGAACATGATTGTTCTGCTCAAAGAGCCGCTTCTTTCAAGCGTATCCTTGAAGAACAGGTAGTCATCATACTTAAGACCCATGCCTCCGAGAATGATTATATCTACCTCTGCCTGCATGGCTATTCTGGCCAAAAGCTCATTATAAGGTTCACCGGAAACGGAGAAGATAGGGAGCTTCTGACTTTCAACAAGTGTATTGAAAACGTCAATCATGGGAATACCTGTTCTGATCAGGTTTTTAGGTACTATTCTCATGGACGGGTTAACAGACGGTCCTCCAATCGGAATCATGTTCTCGGTAAGAGCCGGTCCGTTGTCTCTCGGAACGCCTGAACCTGTGAAGATTCTTCCGAGAAGGTTGTCTGAATAGGAGACCTGCATGGGTTTGCCCAAGAACCTTACCTGGTCTGTTGTGCTTACACCCTGAGCTCCTGCAAATACCAGGAGAGAAACCAGATCCTTATCCAGTTTGATTACGTTTGCATAGCTGTTTCCGACAAGAGCAAGGTCTCCGTTGCTGACTCCTTCAGCTCTGACAGTTACAACGTTTCCTACAATTGATTCTATTTTAGTATAAACTTTCTGCATAACTGCCTACTCCTCAACCTCTGGCCTTACTTTTGTAGAAATCAATAAGTCTTCTTTCCTGAGCTTCAAACTCTGAAGATCCCCAAACTGTGTTGTTCCAGTCCAGGTATTCCTGTCTGAGCTGATTGAAGAAAGATCTGATGTCCTTCTTTTCTTCTATATCAAAATCTGTCATGAGTATGTCATACAGAACATCAAAGGTCTTGATCTGTCTTTCAGGAGAGACTGCAGCATCAATCGGATCAAAAGAGTTCTGCTGAAGATAGACAGCATCCAGGAACTCTCCCTTCTGATAAATAATGTAGTCTTCTGAGGAAGTTCCCTCTTCACCTACAACCTTCATCATCTGGTTTACTTCGTTGCTTCTGAACAGAATTGCACGAGCCTTGTTTACAAGGTCCATATCTACAATACCTGTGTACTTACTCCAAGATTCAAGCGGGTGGATTGCAGGGTACTTTCTGGCATCTGAACGCTCTCTGGAAAGTCCGTGGAAGGCTCCTACAACCTTAAGAGTTGCCTGTGTAACAGGTTCTTCAAAGTTTCCGCCTGCCGGCGATACCGTACCGCCTATTGTAACTGATGCGACCTTTCCGTTTCTCAGTCTTACCTTACCGGCTCTCTCATAGAAGGCAGCAATAACTGACTCAAGGTAGGCCGGGAAGGCTTCTTCTCCGGGTATTTCCTCAAGTCTTCCGCTCATCTCTCTCATGGCCTGAGCCCAACGGCTTGTTGAGTCTGCAAGAAGCAGAACATCAAGACCCATCTGTCTGTAGTACTCTGCAAGAGTTACAGCTGTGTAAACGGATGCTTCACGAGCTGCAACAGGCATTGAAGATGTATTACAGATTATGACGGTTCTCTCCATCAGTGAACGTCCTGTTCTGGGGTCTGTCAGTTCAGGGAATTCCTTAAGAACTTCTACAACCTCACCTGCTCTTTCTCCGCAGGCTGCAACAATTACAATGTCAACTTCGGAGTTCTTTGCCTCCATGTGCTGCAAAACTGTCTTTCCTGCACCGAAGGGTCCGGGAGTACAGAATGTACCGCCCTTTGCAACAGGAAGGAATGTATCAATACAACGAACCTTTGTTACAAGAGGTTCATCAGGTCTGAGACGTTTGTCATAGCATGTAATTGCCTTTTTGATAGGCCAGGAGAAAACCATGGTAAGCTCTTTGCTGTTGCCTTTTTCGTCTTCAATGACAGCAACTGTAGAGCGCACATTGTACTTTCCTGCATCTACAATCTTTTTAACAGTCCACTGTTTGTCTCTCAGACCGAACGGGACCATGATTTTATGTTCAAAAAGACCCTCCGGAACGCTTCCGATTGCGTCTCCGGGACGTACTTTGTCACCGACTTTTACACACGGTGTGAAGTCCCAGTCGCGGTTGGGTATGGGGTCAAGATAGACACCTCTCTGAAGGAAGAAGCCGCACTTTTCTGCAAGGTCGGGAAGCGGATTCTGAAGGCCGTCAAAGACCTGAGTAAGAAGTCCAGGACCAAGCTGTACGCTCATCATCTCTCCGGTAAACTCGGCAACATCACCAACCTTGATTCCGTTGGTCATCTCGTAAATCTGCATACTGGCAATATCGCCGTTTACGCGGATGACCTCACCTTTCAGGGTTGTGTCGCCAACATAGATAAAGCCTACCTCGTTTTTTGTTATGCTGCCTTCAACCTTGACGGAAACCATGTTTCCGTTGACTCCGGTAACATATCCCTTAATTTTATCCATACTGCACTCCGTTAAATGCTCATAATCTTCTGCTGGACATCACTGAACAAACGCTCAAATTCAGCACTGCCCTTGTCTTTCTCAAATACGTCACGCCTTTCAAGAAGTTTAAGCTTCACAGCATATCCGTACAGAACGTAGTCATCGAAATAATGCATGGCCACAAGGCTGTCCAGATATGCAAACTGGGCATCAAGCATTAATTTCTCTGCTATCAGAGGATTGTCTGCGTTCATTACGCGTTCAACACAATCTCTTGTTGCCTGATCTGCTTCAACTTCTCTACTGAATGGTTTTCCTAA
>DBVL01000097.1 GCA_002308475.1 Spirochaetales bacterium UBA1265
ATTTTCGCAGATCCCATGAACGCAACAGGTGGAAGCCTTGTAACTATTGTCAAATATCTTAAAGACAATGGTGTCAAACCAAAAAGCATAAAGTTCATAAATGTCATAGGAGCAGTCAAGGGAGCACTGAGAATTGTCAGAGCCATTGAAGGCTGTGAGGTTCATACACTGTGGATGGACCCTGTTCTTAATGACCAGGCTTACATACTTCCGGGCCTAGGAGATGCTGGAGACAGACTTAATGGAATAGATCTCCCTGGTAATCCGAGAAACATGATCCAGTTGATTGCTGACTACGGCACTGCCATCAACAATCTTTATAGAGCACAGGTTAAGAAAATTGAGGAAACTGTTCTTAATTAACGCTTTGATTCTTTTTACTCTGGTTTCCTGCTCCACTATTTCCATAGAGGAGCAGAACCAGATCAAGAGCTCAGCTCTTCTTCTTGGATCCACCTACAGCTCTAAGGGGTCTTATGCCGAAGCTCTTAAAGTATATGATGAGGCTTTAGCTGTTGTTTCTGACTACAGATTAAACTACAACAAAGCTGCAACTCTTGCCCACCTTGGACGCCATGAAGAAGCTCTTCTTCTTTGCAAGGCGTCTTTTGAAACCTATCCGGATATAATCTCATTCAAAAAACTGGAGCTTAGTATACTNNTACTCCAGCTTAGCGGATCTTCATCTTCAGTGATTGAATGTGCCAAAGAGATTCTTACAAAGGACCCGGCAGACACAGAAACAGCATTGATCCTCATGAAGACCTACTCTCTGGAGCTTAAGCAGGATGAGGCCTATTCTGTTGCAGTAAATCTGTTCAACAGAAAGGTCTTAGACAACACTGTCCTCACTGTTCTTTACAAACATGACAGCGAGAGATGGAAAGAAGTCTATAATCTTTATTACAAAACTACAGAAGAATAATTCCGGCCACAGCGCCTAGAGCTATCCAGAGAATGGGATGAATCTTTTTGAAGACATTCATAAGGATAAAGAAAACACCAAAAAGAACCAAAGGTATTATTAGAAAATTATATCCATCATAGAAGGTGAGCATAGCAACTTGTGCAAGAGCATTTGCTATTAACCCTACAGTACAGGCTCTAAGGAATGAAAAAACCGTCTGAACAGAAGCCATCTTATATATCTTATCAAGAAGTGTTATGACCGCAATGATAATAATCACAGAAGGAAGAACAAGGCCAACTGTTGCTATTATCCCACCGGGCACACCTGCCACACGGACTCCAACAAAGGTAGCCATATTCACACCTATAGGTCCTGGAGTAGATTCACTGATAGCTATCATATCTGCCAGTTCAGCAGCAGTGAACCACCCTGTTTTTTCACCTACATCAAATAGAAACGGAATAGTGGCCATGCCACCTCCGATTGCAAACAACCCAGCTTTGAAAAACTCAAAAAACAGAAGAAGAAAAGTGTTTGTCATTTAATTTCCTTCTTTTTGGGAGAGTTCTTTTCAGCATAATAGGCAATGATTCCTATAACAACTGTTATCAAAACCGCTGCAACGGGCGAGAAACCATAAAAAAAGAGAGCGGCAAAAGAACCGATTGAAACCAGAAGGTACAGCATGTTCTTATCTGCTTTCTTTGCAAGATTCAACACAGATCTCAGAACAAGTGCACAGACAGCTATTCTTATACCTNNCCTTCAAAAGCTTTCTGTACATACGGATTGTCTTTGTATGTAAGAATAACGGAAGCCAAAACTGAAATAATCAGAAGGGATGGAAAGATAATACCGAAAGAAGCCACTAAAGAACCTGTCAGCCTGCGTTGCTTATATCCTATAATTGAAGCAGTGTTCACTGCAATAATACCTGGAGTGCATTGCCCAATGGCAAAATAATCAAGCATCTCCTCTTCCGTTGCCCATTTCCGGTTTTTCACGCATTCTCTTTCAAGCATAGGAAGCATGGACATGCCACCACCGAAGGTCATGACACCAATCTTGGCAAAAGAGATGAAAAGCTCCCACAAAGACGTGCTATTCTTATCTGTGCTCATTTGAACTTGTCCATTTCTGCTCTGACCAGAGAGTCACACATCTCGTTATACTGGATTCCTGCATGACCTTTTACCCAGA
Source organism: Spirochaetales bacterium UBA1265 (assembly GCA_002308475.1). Lineage (GTDB taxonomy): Bacteria > Spirochaetota > Spirochaetia > Sphaerochaetales > Sphaerochaetaceae > UBA1265. The sequence continues at coordinate 2,111 of DBVL01000097.1, forward strand.
CCCACTCTATCTGGCTCTTCGCATTCAGAGCATCCAGCTCAAGCCACAGGTCCTTGTTTTTCACAGGTTCTTTGCTAGATGTTTTCCAGCCGTTTCTTTTCCAGTTATGAATCCACTGTGTTATGCCGTTTTTCACATACTGGCTGTCCGTATGTATACAGAATTCTGATACACCCATAAACTGGCAGTCCCTGATAGCATTTATAACTNNCAGTTCCATAATATTGTTTGTAGTATCCGGGCTTCCGCCACTAGAGTTAACAATCAGTTTTCCATCTTTAAGAATGACATATGCCCAACCGCCTGGTCCCGGATTTCCGGAGCATCCACCATCAGTGAAAATATCTATTTTCTCCATGAAAAAATTATAGCCGAACAACAGTATTGACATCAAGTCAAGTCAGGAATAGTCTGAAGGCATTATGAAAAAGCTATCATTTGTATTATTGATTTTGGTACTGTGTACTTCGGTTTTTNNTTTTTGCCCAGCCTGCAGTAGAAAAAAAACCTGTCACAAGTGACCTAAGAATAGTTTCACTTGCCCCGAATGTTACAGAGATTCTATGTGCTCTTGGCTGTGAAGACAACCTTGTAGGAAGAACAGATTTCTGTGACTATCCTGAGACTGTTAAAGCTATTAAGAGCATAGGCACATTATATGATCCCAATCTGGAAGCCATTCTTGCCCTTGAACCGGATGTGGTCATAGCGTCCTCAATAGTAGACCCGGCTTTCATAGCTAATCTTGCTACTGCGGGCGTTGAAACCCACCAATTCCTGGAAGAGTACAACGGCCTTGAAGGAACCTACGCCCTTATCAGAAAAGTTGGTGAAGCAGCAGGAAAGAAAGCGGAAGCGGAAGCCCTTGCAGAGAGTGTGAAAAACAGAATAGAGTCTGTTAAAGCTCTTACTGCAAACGTGGAGAAAAAATCCTGTGTGTATATTATCTCCTGGGGAGACTGGGGTGATTACGCAGCCACTGGAGACACATACATGAATGAGCTGATTAACGCAGCTGGAGCAATAAATGCTGTAGCTTCAGCAAGCAACTGGTCCATAAGCAGAGAGCTCCTTCTTTCCGAGAATCCGGATTACATTATTCTTCCCTTATATGCTTATTCAGATCCTGCTCAGGCAGAGAATTTCAAAAACACAGAGCCATACTCAAAGCTCAGTGGAACAATTATTTCCATAGATGGAAATGCTGCCGAAAGACAGGGCGTAAGAAGTGCTGATACTGTAGAGGCCATAGCAAAAGCCCTTTATCCTGAACTTTTCTGAAAGTGGAATGAAAAACAGAGCCAGTTTTGTAATTGTATTTCTCTCAATTATTCTTGTCATTTTGACACTGGTTTCTATTGCAACTGGCTCTGTAAAGTATTCTTTATCTTCAATAATCCACTCACTGTTCTCCCCTGATAAAGTTCCTCAAACCCAGGCATATATAATCAGGAATCTGCGTGTTCCAAGGACTCTCACAGCTCTGTTGGCGGGATCTGCCCTGGCCTTCTGTGGTCTTGTTTTCCAGACAGTATTCAGAAACCCAATGGCAGATTCCTATGTTCTAGGCATATCAGCAGGGGCTTCTGCCTTTGTTGGCATTGGCATGCTGACAGGAGTAATGAGCCTTACGGCCAATGTCATACCTGTTTATGCCTTCACCGGATCCTTTCTTACTACACTTTTTCTATTCGCAACAGGAAGAAAGAACCCTTCCACATTGCTTCTTACAGGAATAGCCTTAAATTTTTTCCTCAGTGCTGTTACAACTCTGACAATCTATCTTGGAAAGAGGCAACTTGATTCCATTCTTTTCTGGACCATGGGAAGTGTAGCATCCGCCACCTGGCAAAGAACCATTATTCTGTCCGTGGCCTGTCTTTTCATAATTGTTTTCAGCAGTAGAGCCACCACCTCACTTGATGTTTTGCTTACCGACGACAGTACAGCCATCTCCAGTGGTCTGAATGTCAAACGCTTCAGAATCATTCTGTTGCTCATATCATCTGCCGTCACAGCTATAGTTGTAGCATTCTGCGGTGTTATAGGCTTCATAGGACTTATGAGTCCTCATTTTGCACGTATTCTCTGCGGGCCAAGACACAAATACCTCATCAGCTCTTCCATGATTCTGGGGGCCAATATCCTACTCTTTTCAGACATACTCTCCCGCCTTATTGTAGCTCCATCAGAGCTTCCAATAGGCNNCGCTTGGTCACGTCCCTGCTTGGAGCTCCTGTCTTCTTTGTTCTTTTAAGAAGGAGAAAGAAGCTGTGAGCAGAATAGAGATAAAAAACCTCTGTGGAGGCTATGACAAACACACGGTATTGAAAAACATTTCTCTTTTCATCACTGAAGGAAGCTTCACAGCCATAGCCGGACCGAACGGCAGCGGAAAGAGCACTCTTCTGAAACACATGATTGGAGAGCTGAAACCTGATTGTGGAGAAATAACTATTGATGGAACTGCCCTTTCCTCATTAAACAGGATAGATCTGGCTAGAAAGATAAGCTTTGTTGGACAGAAATCAGAATTTGCAGGAGATTTTACAGTTCAGGATCTGGTGGCTCTGGGCAGGTACTGCCACTTTGATGAAAAGTCTTCCATGTCAGTTATTGAAAAATCCATGGAGATGGTTGGCATAAAACATTTGAAAAACCGCTTGATCAGCTCTCTTTCGGGAGGAGAATACCAGTTAGCCATGATAAGCAGAGCTCTTTGTCAGGATACCCCTATCATGCTTTTGGATGAGATTACAAACAATCTGGACCCCAAACATGAACTTAAAATCCTGAAGTTGCTCAGAAGATTTACAGAAGAAGGAAAAACCGTAGTATGCATTTTGCATAACCTGAACCATATTCTGAATTATGCCGACAATACTATCCTTCTCAAAGACGGAACCCTGTATGACTCAGGAAAAACAAATGAGACATTGACGGTAGAAGCGGTAAACAAGGTATTTGACGTATCCTGCAAAATCACCCACGTGGATGACCGGCAGATGCTAACAGTTTATTGAAGCCCCTTATTTCAACAGCCTCTCTACTTATCTTACAGCGGTCCAAAAGGTTGAAAAGCGCCCTGTCGCAACCTTCCTTGTCCATGGAATCCAAATCCTCTCCGCAGATTTCCATCTCAAGGAACCAGCCCAGGAACTTTACATTTAAAAGCTCTACATGAACTTCAAAACCATCCTGAGAAACCATGAACTCCCAGCCCCTCTTCCATTTGAGCCTGCAAACCACAAAGCCAAGTCCTCTGACAAACTTCAGGATGTTTTCCCATTGGTCCGAGGTAGATGAGAACTCATTCTCAATATTGTACTCAGTACTGTAGTCCTTTTTTTTGAGAGGTTTGGACGTAAACAGAATCCTGGCCCCGGCAGAGGAAACTTCCCTTCTTGTCCTGAAAGAAGGCGGGTCATCCTCATTTCTAGCCCAGTAGATATCTTCTTTATCTATTTCTCCAATCAGGCGTGAGTCCTCAAACGATGCAATCCTGTCAAACAAATTCTGAACTTCTGATTCTTCCACATGTGCTTTTGTTTCAATCTCACAGCCCATAATAACCTCTGTTCAGTCTTTTCCGGCTTTACCGAATCTTTTTGTGTTTTCAAGTCTCTCTTCAAGGAGGACAATATTCCAGTCAGTTGTCCGCTTGTCCGTCTTGTTCTCTTCCATGTAAGTATACCTGAGCATGAGAAATTTAGTCATGCAGGCTCTTGAAATGTTTATTCCTGAGAAACCCGGAACAAAACCTGCTGTGAAAACCGTAAGCACCAGCTCAATAACACATTTGAAGGCAAGGATAAAAGAGTATCCCAGGTTATCCCACATAATCACCATGGATTTCTTTAATGTTTTAACTGGTGAATCCTTTTCCATCATGGCACTGAGAGGATAATAGAACTGCATGGTGAGGAATGAAAGAATTCCAAACCAGAAGCAGATCAGTGCACTGGCATAGCCAATTATACTCAAGACTGTAAGGTAATAAGGAATTCCTATTATCACAGCGGACAAAGATGCAAAATCTATAACCCACTTAAGAAGAAAATGGGTAAAGTGGGTCTTAATTGGATGCAAAAAATCTCTGAACCATGGCTTTCCAAGACGAACCCAACCGTAAGAAAGACCGCTTACGCCCAGGGAAACAAGATCTACAAGCATGACTATGATTGCTATGAGTGCAAGAGTTCCAGCATAATTGATCTCACCTACAGCAAGAATGGATAGTACTGTAAGCACAGTAATGACAACATAAATCAGATTTGACAGTAAGACAGAAGAAAGATTCTCCATCCAGTCAAAAAAACACTTCTTTAAATGCAAACCCAACATAGGCCAATTCTATCACTATTTAATCTCTATTACCACAGGTGCATGATCCGAACCAAAAACATTGCTGTCTATATATGACTTATCTACTCTATCCCTAAACCTGTCAGAGCAGAGCCAATAATCTATACGCCAACCTGTATTTTTCTCTCTGGCATGAAATCTGTAGCTCCACCAACTGTATGCATCTTTCTCATCTGGATGAAGGAATCTGAATGTGTCTGTAAATCCACAGCCTAGTGTTTTGGTGAAGCTTTCCCGCTCCTCAATTGTAAACCCCGGATTATGGGTATTTGTCTTTGGATTCTTTATATCTATTTCCTTATGGGCAACATTGAGATCTCCACAAACAAGAACAACCTTTTTTTCATCAAGATTCTTTATGTAGCTCCTGAAGTCCTCGTCCCACTGCATTCTGAAATCAAGACGCTTAAGGCCATCCTGTGAGTTAGGAGTGTAAACACAGACAACATAGAATTCCTCAAACTCCAATGTACAGATTCTACCCTCATCATCTGAGCCGAACTCAACTGATAGCGGCTCGGTTTTTGTAAAAACAGCGGTACCAGAGTATCCCTTTTTTTCAGCGTAATTATAAAAACATCTGTAGCCTGGTAGTTCAAGTTGCAGCTGTCCTTCTGACAGCTTTATCTCCTGAAGACAGAAGACATCAGCATCCTGCGCCCTGAAATAATCTTCAAAACCTTTTCCGAGTACGGCCCTAAGTCCATTAACATTCCATGAAATCAACTTCATGTAATGAGAATATGAAAGAAAAGCCAATAATTCAATCATATACAGCTAGTTAATTATAACTAGATTATTTGTTGACCCACCATGTAAAAGAACATTATCATTACTCCAACAACAAAATAAGGAATACTAAATGCCTGAGGAAAGAAAGAACAGACGTGGTGACCGCTATGACGCCTACCTGGTAAGAGATATGGATCCTTTACAGGGGTTCATGAATTATGTTATGGGAAGCAGAACAGAGAATGAAGCTGTAATTCACCTGGATGTCCCAATGGAAAATCTGAATGCTTTTATTGCAAAGAAGAATGCGGAAAACGAGAATCCTATCTTTAAGTATACATTCATGCATGCAGTTCTGGCAGCACTTGCACGAACTATAGAAGCAAGACCTAAGATGAACTACTTTGTCAGAAACAAGAAATTCTGGGAAAGAAAAGTCATATCGTTTTCTTTTATTGCTAAAAAACAGAAAGTAGATGGAGCAGAAGAAGGTCTTGTAATTACTACATATAAGAAAGATTCAGATGTTTCAGCCCTTGAACAGATGCACTTGAGCACCTGTAAGATGGTGGCAGAGATACGAGAAAAAGAAGAAAACCATGATGATACCACAAAAATCATGGCCTCTCTTCTTAAACTCCCCTCTTTTATCCTGAAACCTGTTGTAGCTCTTATTCTCCATCTGGACAGGGTAGGAAAACTCCCCAAGTCCTTTGTTAAGGCCAACCCTTATGGTTGTACATGTTTCATTTCAAACCTTGGAAGCATAAAGATGGATGCTTCCTACCATCATCTTATTAATTTTGGAACCAACTCTATTTTCGGTATTCTCGGAAGAAAGGAGAAGAAGCCCGTATTCACAGAGGAAAACGGTGAAGTTAAAACTACTCTCAAGGAATTTCTCCCTGTATCACTTACAGTAGATGAAAGAATTGCAGACGGTGTTTACTATGCCAAAACTGTAAGAATATTCAAGGCACTTCTAATAAGACCAGAGCTTCTCGATTTGCCGGCAAAAGAGAAAATAGACTATGAAAAACTACTTGAAGAGGTTGATGTATGAAATATGACGCAGAAGAGCTTAAGATAGCACCGTGGCTTTCTTCTTATGGAGATGTACCATTTCATCTTGACTATCCGGACACATCCATTGTGACTGCCTTGATGGACTCCAGAAACAGAGATCCAAAACAGATAGCAATCAGTTTCCAGGATAAAAAATGGTCTTTTGAAAATCTGGCAGAGAGCATAAAGAAAACAGCCAGAGCTTTTTCAGCTCTTGGAATCAAAAAGGGAGACAGAGTTACAGTATGTCTGCCGAACACACCACAGGGTGTGTATTGTCTTTATGCAATCAACTATATTGGAGCTGTTGCAAGCATGATTCACCCTCTTTCTGCTGTTCATGAGATAGCTTTCTATCTTAAAGAGGCAGGAAGCAAGACACTCATAACTCTGGATCAGTTTTATGCAAAAGCTCAGAAAGTCAGAGAAGTAGCTGAACTGGACCATCTGATTATAGCCAGGATTTCAGATGTTCTGAATCCAATCAAATGCGCAGCATATAAGATGCTTAAGGAACGCAAGTTCCCTAAGGTAGTTGAAGATAATTGTGTAATCAAGTGGAACCATTTCATCCATAACGGCTCTTCTGTAACTGAGGATCCCTACGTTGAGATGAAAGGCCAGGATATAGCAGTCATCCTCTTCTCCGGTGGAACAACAGGAACAAGTAAGGGCATTCAGCTTACAAACCTAAACTTCAATGCTCTTGCTTATCAGACAGGCACCATGTGTCACAATACAATCGCAAAGAAAAAGATGCTTGCTGCCATGCCTATTTTCCATGGATTCGGCCTTGGAGTATGTATCCATACCATGATGTTCTTTGGAGGTGAAAGCATCCTTGTTCCTCAGGTATCTGTAAAGGGCTATGCTCATCTTCTCAAGACTTCACAGCCCAACTACATAGCCGGTGTTCCAACCCTTTTCGAGGGAATAACCAGAAACAAGGAAATGGATGGTGTGGATCTTTCCTGCCTCATGGGAGTATTCAGCGGTGGAGACACTCTTCCTGTCGAGCTTAAAAAGAAGATAGATAAGTTCCTGGCAGACCACAACGCAACTGTACGCGTCCGTGAAGGCTATGGTACTACCGAATGTGTAACAGCAAGCTGCCTCACTCCTTACAATAAGGAAAAAGAAGGTTCAATCGGACTTCCATTCCCTGATACATATTACAAAATCTGTAAGCCAGGCACACAGGATGAAGTTCCCTACGGCGAGGAAGGAGAAATCTGTCTCAGAGGTAAAACTGTTATGCTTGGTTATATTAACCATGAACAGGAAAACGCAGAAACCCTTCAGAAACACCCAGACGGACACATTTGGCTTCACACCGGAGACGTTGGATACATGGATGAGGAAGGCTTTATCTTCTTCCGCCAGAGAATCAAACGCATGATTGTCACAAGTGGATACAATGTCTACCCAAGTCAGCTTGAGAATGTAATCAATGAGATTGAAGAAGTAAGAACCTCCTGCTGTATAGGTGTTCCAGATACTTATAAAATGCATAGGGTCAAAGCCTTTATAGTTCTGAATGATGGTGTTGAGGAATCTGAGGAACTCAAGACAAAGATTCTTGCTCATTGTCGTGAGCACATAGCAAAGTATGCTATGCCTTCTGAAATAGAGTTCAGGAAGGATCTTCCCAAGACCCTTGTAGGTAAGATTGCCTACACTGTTCTTGAAAAAGAAGAGGAAGAAAAACTCAAGAAAGCTAACTGATACATATCATTCTTAACTTGCTAATTTGGCTGTAATCAGATACCTGGTTACAGCCTTTTTATATCAATAAGATGGAAAGAGTACGCCATGGGTTTCATTGACCAAAAACCAGTCTTTCAACCCCTGCTTTTTCTGTGTTTTTGGACCTGATCGGCATGGAGAACAGTATTTGCACTGGTCACCGAAGTCTAAATCAACCCTGCTTAGGCTCATCGAAATTTTTGTTGTTCAAGGGGTAAAAAAAATAAAATTTTCTAAGTGAAAAATGATTTGTTGATTAAGAATCAAGCCAGAATCTTAGTGCATAGATCCTTTAATTGCTCTAATCAATCCATAATCAATTGAAGGAGTCTCCTCAGGATCTTCATCAGAAGGGCTCAGGTACGGAGTAATCATGCCTTCTGTCTTGATGTCTTCCAATGCAGCTGATAATGCCTGAAAATCATATTCACACAGAAACCTGTCGAGAGCCTCTCTCTGTTTGTATGCGGCTTTAAGGACTTTTGCCGCATACCTTTTCTGGGCAAGGGCTCTTATCAGATTCTCCTGTCTGGTTTTTGCCAAGAAGTGTATTTCACGGTTTATGTAACAGAAATATGTTTTCTTCTTATTCGAAAATTTCACATGCAAAGCTCCTTCTGGAGCCTCTGCAAGAGTCTTTGTTGCCTCATCAATCAGATAATTGAGTTTTTCCCTTTCCCTCATCAGGGATTGTTTTAATCCCATTTGTATTTCCTCCTCAGTAACACTGATATTTACCCCAAACCATGTTTGAGAGATTTCTATTAAGCTCTGAAGGCAGAAACGCCTGCCAGATTCTCATGAAGAAGTAATCAAAGTCACGGAAGCCGAAAGCCACTCTCTTCAGTACCTTGATTTTGTTCATGCATCCTTCGATTACTCCGGATGTGATGGGGAAGTCTGCATGATTGAGAATCTCTTCTGTTTTTAAGACTTTATTCTTTGCATACCTCATCAGCTCAGGAATCCTTGATTCCTTGGCCATCCTGCACCATGTACTCCAACCCTCTTTCATGCGGTCCCTGTCCCTGCAATTATCATAGAGATCCTGAAGCATCTCCCTCATGTGGATACATACATCAAGCTCGTGACTGTCATCCATCATTGTCTGCAGCAGGGCTTTTGCTTCCCAATCCTCTTCTTTTGTGATTTCATCCGGAAAACGCTTGTTCAACAGTCTCTTTGCATGTTTGAGACGTTCTGCAGCCTCATGGTTCCCCTCCAGCCGGAAGGACCTGTATGCTCTTCCTCTGACCTTGTCCAGGACTTCATCTGTATAGTTCTTCATCATGTGGAAGTAATCACATACTATCTTGCATTTTGGCAGACATTCCCTCACTACACTGCTGTAGCTTGCATTCTGATCCATGGAGAAGGCTTTGATCTTCCTGTAGAACTTTGTACTGAATTCAGAGAAGAAAGGTCTGAAGTCTTTTGCCGCATTCCCCTGATGCAGGTAGAGGGGTAACTTGTTTATTGTATCTATTACAAGGGTCGCATATCTGTGATTCTTCTCTACTGCAAACTCATCTACCGAACATATTTCCGGAGCTTCAGGCTCAGGGGCCAGGTCTTTGAGCTGTTTGAGATACTCTTTGTGTACATTTTTTACCTTGTACCAGGAAAGACCGAAGTCATCGGCTACAGATTTCACTGTACCATTCTGATTCTCAAGTCTTGAACATATCTCTTTAGCCAGATCGGTTGTGACATGAGAACCTCCGAACCTGAATGGTATCTCCTCCGTTGAGAAGCAATCACAGTTGCTGCATCTGAGCACCCTGTAATCGACATGCCAGACGGTTTTCTTGTGAAGCCCTGTGCGGGGAGCATCCAGTTCTATTTTTCTCCATTTGTGGTTTGTTGTCTTATCTCCGCATGTCGGACATGGGCTGGCTTCTCCTGATGGTTCAAAGTAAAGGTGTAAATCATCACCATCAATTTCATCTTTGCACAGTTTGAATGGTTCACAGGGAAGAATTATTCTGATATTCTGTTGACAATAGTTGAGCATGTTTGTGTCCTTCCTTTTTTGTCAAAATTATTGTGGCACACATGCTCTTTTTATTTAATCACTAAAAGTTTTCTTTTCCCTATTGAACAACAAAAATTTCGATGAGCCCCTGCTTAATTTATATAGTCTACCT
>DBVL01000066.1:0-3141 GCA_002308475.1 Spirochaetales bacterium UBA1265
ATCTGAAGGGAAGCTATGGCGCAGTAGACCTTGGAGCAACTATGGCCCTTATTCTTCTGAGCATTATTCCGGTAATTGTTTTCTACCTTACCTGCCAGAAGTACATTATAAAGGGTGTGGCAGCCGGTGCTGTAAAGGGCTGATTGAAACATGGTTCTTTCAGAAAGACACGCCGGAGTCCTCATGCACATATCATCCCTGCCAGGAAGATATGGAATAGGAGACTTTGGTCCACAAGCTTATATTTTTGCAGAAAAAGCAGCATCTGCCGGTTTTAAATACTGGCAGATGCTTCCTTTAGGACCCACCGGATATGGAAACAGTCCTTACTCCGCCCTCTCAGCATTCGCAGGAAATGAGCTTCTCATTTCTCCGGATATGCTTGTAAAAGATGGATTTCTCACAAAAGAAGAGGCTGACGAAGCTGCTTCTGCCCTAAAGGATGAAAAACCTTCACACGTTGATTTCCAGCGTGTAAAACAGGTTAAAGTTCCACTACTCAGAAAAGCCGCTGTCAGAGCCCTATCAGACCCGTCTTTCAGAACCAAGATGGAGTCTTTCTGTTCAAAGAACTCCTACTGGCTTGATGATTACTCCCTGTACTACGTCCTCACTGATAAATACAATGACTCCCGTTGGTACAGCATCTGGGACGAAAAAGAGTGCATAAGAGACAAGAACACTCTTGAAGAGAGAAGTTCTCAGTACAAAGATGAGATAGAAATCTGCAAGGTTATCCAGTTCTTCTTTGATCTTCAGATAAAGGCCTTTCAGTCATACATACATGAGAGAGGCCTGCTGACTATTGGAGATATTCCTATCTTTGTAGGAAAAGACAGTGTAGATGCCTGGTCAAACCTCAAGCTGTTCAAGACGGATGGAAAGGGCCACTTTACAGATGTCTCAGGTGTTCCACCAGATAATTTTTCTCCTGATGGACAGTTATGGGGAACTCCTGTTTACAACTGGGACTACCACCTGAAAACTGATTTTGAGTGGTGGGTTCTACGACTGAAAAGAGCCTTTGAATTAAATGACATTGTGAGAATAGACCACTTCCGTGGCTTTGATGCCTACTATGACATAAAGGCAGATGCCACAACAGCAATAGATGGAGAATGGATTCATGCTCCAGGATTTGAACTGTTTGACAGGTTGAGGGAAGTGTTTGGAAAAGATCTTCCAATTATTGCAGAAGATTTGGGAAACATAACTGAAAGTGTTATAAGACTCAGAAAAACAAACAGGCTTCCCGGTATGAAAATAGCTCAGTTCGGTTTTGAGCTCACAAACAGGAACAAGATAAGGATGAGTCACGAATTCCTATCCAAAAACTACACAAGAAAGTTCGTAGCCTACACTGGAACTCATGATAATGACACAACACTCGGCTGGTTCAATTCAATTGATGACAATCTTAGAAAAGAGGTTCTTTCATACCTGCACGCAGATGAGAAAACTCTGGTTAAGGCTCTTGTGAAAAATGTTCTGGAAAGCCGGGCAGATACAGCTGTCATACCCATGCAGGACATTCTTGAAAAAGATGGCACTTGCCGGATGAACTACCCTTCCACGTGCAATGACATAAACTGGTCATGGCGCATGCAGGAGGGAGAGTTTACGGAAACTCTGATAGAAGAATACAGAGGCTTGCTCACTGCATCCGGGAGACGACTTTTCTGAGCTTTTCCACCATACAGGAAAGAATGTTCACAAGCTCTGGACCGTTCTGGTTCAGAGCTTTTTTCATGTCAGTCTCAAAGTCTTCAGGCAGAAGCGGACAGTTTGAAAGAGAGAATGAGATAAGACGCTTCTCTCCTGGATGTAAAAGTCTGGAAGCAGCAAAAAGAGCATCAAAATAGCTCTCCATGAAGGCAGCGCGTCTGTGGCTTATGCTGTTCAGATCTCCCCTGTTTACAGCTTTCTCAACCTGTTCAAGATAGGAAGAGAAAGGCTTATCCTTCATAAGCATCATATTTCTATGTATTATGTTTTCTCTCAGCTTCTCAGGATAAGGCGTTGAAATGGTTTTCTTCAGAGCACTAAGCCAGCCATCCTTTTCAAATTCAATTGTCAGATTGTTCAAAGTATAGAGAAAACAGGTTGTATAGCCGTTTGAAGCATTTCCTTCAATCCAAGTAGATCTGACTATGCCTTCAAACCAGGCACAATCGAAAAACATGACATCAAACTCAACTCCGAGAGAGTCCACAAGATATTCATCTCCTGGGCCAAAGTAATCTCCACATATTTCATACTTTGAAGAGATAGGAAGAACTATCCTCTCCCTCTCTTCTCTTTCCGGAACCCTGTCTGTAAAAACATAGATATCATAGTCTGAGGTGCTGTCAAAACTGTTTGCTGAGCGGGAACCGCCAACTCCTATAGCTCGAACGCCTGGAAGTTGTGAATATTTTTTTAGGTAGTCCTTTATTTCACTCATATTCATCTCCTTATCAGAAGAACTGTCAAATCATTCACGTTTGTGCCTGTAGCACCGGTGAATATCAGTCCATCACACTCTTTCAAAGCGTGGTAGGCGTCATTGTCCGCTAGGACATTCCTGATGAGAATACCCTTTTCCCTGAGCACTGCTTCAGTGTTCTGGTCACAGTAGCCACCGGCAGNNGTTCCGTCAGAGCCTACAGAGAACACACAGCTATCCTTACACATGGATAGGCCCTCTGCTGCAGAAAGAGCTATCTCCTGGTTTCTGCCACCAAGCCCATGACCTGTCAGATGAACCACTGTCTCGCCTCCGGCTATGAAAGCCAGGGATTTCTCCGTATCCTGATGGTCTCTGGCTATGGAGGAGAGGAAAGAACCTGCGTCCCTGGCCTCACATTCAAGACAGGCAGAGAGGAAAACTGGTTCATAACCAAGCTCCTTTGCCGTGTTCATAGCTGTCTTACAAAGCTGTTTGACGCTTCCTGTGACATATGTAGTCACATTCTCAAGCTTCTTCGGAGTTTCCTGCTTAAGAAGAAGTGAGGCCTTTTCAGAGAGCTTTATCCCATAGTGGGAAACAATTGAGAGAGCCTGAGCGCAAGTTGAGGAGTCCGGATAAGCGGGGCCTGAACCTATCATATCCAGCGGATCACCGATTATATCTGAAAGAACAATTGTATAAACATGTGCAGG
>DBVL01000066.1:3174-3386 GCA_002308475.1 Spirochaetales bacterium UBA1265
CGCTTTCTTACAGTGTTCATCTCCACTATAGAAGCTCCGCTTGCAAGCAACTGCCTGTTCACATCCTGTATTTCCTCCTCAGAGATAAGAGGCTTTTCAAAGAGAGCAGAACCCCCACCGGAGAGAAGGAAGAGAACATTGTCTTCCTTACTGAGATCTCTGACATATTCAAGAGCTTTCTCAGTTGCCTTGAAGCTGTTGGAGTCAGAGAC
>DBVL01000066.1:3394-3534 GCA_002308475.1 Spirochaetales bacterium UBA1265
TGACCTGCTTCAAAAATCTCAAGGTTCCCTATCTCTCCTTTGCTGTGGTCGTATTTAGTTATTACCACTCCACCATCTATGCGGGAAGAAAGCTCATCCCATGCAGCCTTTGCCATCTGCCATGCTGCTTTTCCGGCAGC
>DBVL01000131.1:0-3394 GCA_002308475.1 Spirochaetales bacterium UBA1265
TAGCTCAGTAGGTAGAGCAACGCCCTTTTAAGGCGTGGGTCGTTGGTTCGAACCCAACTTGGCTCATAAGCTTTAATTCAACTGTCTGTCCCTTTCGTCTAGTGGTTAGGACAACGGGTTTTCATCCCGTCAACACCAGTTCGATCCTGGTAGGGGATGTTTCAAGGCTGGAACGCAATGTTTCAGCCTTTTTCTTTTAGTTCAAACCTAAACTTCCACTAACAGGAGCCGAAAAAAGGTCGATTTGTCTTAACTTGTGTCCTAACTGCACATAAATTCACCCTTGAAACATATTTTAGCGTATGCTAATATGTTAATATGATTAAACTATTGATTGGCGCATTTTTGTTTGTTTTGTCTTTTGTCTCTCCAGCCTTGGGCCTTCCGGAGTATGTTGAATATATATTAATTGGTTCCTCATACCTTATTCTGGGATATGAAACCATACTCCACGCATTCAAAAACATCCTCGAAGGAGAACTGTTTGATGAGACCTTCCTCATGACCATAGCAACCATCGGTGCCCTGATCATAGGAGAGTACCATGAAGCTGTTGGTGTCATGTTGTTTTATGAGCTTGGAGAGTACCTGCAGGATCTGGCGGTAGACAAGTCCACAGACAGTATAGAAAAGCTGATGGATATTAAACCTGAAAAAGCCAGAATCATAACCGAAAGTGGAGACAGGCTTGAAGCGAAACCAGAGGAAGTTAAAATTGGAGATTTAATATATGTTCTTGCAGGAGAAAGAGTTGCCCTAGATGGAAAGATTGTTGAAGGTTCAACATATCTGGACACAAAGGCAGTTACAGGTGAAAGCAAGCCCTTTTTTGCTGAAAAAGGAAATGCAGTCATAAGTGGAAGCATAGTACTGGACAGTCCTCTCACCATTGAGGTCACATCCCTGTATGAAAACAGTACTGTAGCCAGAATAATAAGCCTTACAAAAGAAGCAAGAGAGACCAAGGCTCCAACAGAACACTTCATAACAAGATTTGCCAGAGTCTATACTCCTGTGGTCTGTGCCCTTGCCTTAATCATTGCGGTAGTTCCATCATTGATTACCGGAGAATGGAGCACTTGGATCCATAAAGCCCTGATCACACTGGTTATCAGCTGTCCATGCGCCCTGGTTCTTTCCGTTCCGGTAGCTTTCTTCGGTGGAATTGGAAGCAGTGCCAGAGAAGGCATACTTGTCAAAGGCGGCACACATCTTGAAACGCTGGCAAAAGCAAACGTATTTCTCTTTGACAAAACAGGAACCATAACTGAAGGATCCTTTAAGGTCACAAAAACAATTTCAAAGAATAAAGAGACTGAGGATAAAATGCTTCAGGTCCTTGCAGCTCTTGAAAGAGAAAGCAACCACCCTATAGCAAAAACCATTTTATCATTTTGCCCAGACACAAAAACAGTTGCAACAAACGTTAGGGAATACAAAGGAAAAGGCCTCAGCGGACTTATTGACGGTGTCCGTTACTACGCAGGAAACCATTCGTTTGTCAGCACTAAGTGTGGAGGCTTCCCTCCAACAGACTCAATGGGTACAGTAGTATATGTCTGCTCTGAAAAAGAGTATTTGGGAAGCATTGAGCTGGAAGATGCACTGAAGGAAAACGTAAAGGAAAGCTTTGAAGCACTCAGGGCAAACGGAGGAACAAAGATTGTCATCCTCAGTGGAGACAATGAAAAATCCGTTTCCCGTGCAGTGAATCTAAGTAGCGCAGATGAAGGAAAAAGCTCACTTCTTCCACAGAACAAGGTTGATTTCATTATAGAAGAGCAGAAAAAGAAAAATATCTGTGTGTTTACAGGTGACGGCATAAATGACTCCCCTGCTCTTGCAACTGCAGATGTAGGAATCTCTATGGGTGGAGTTGGTTCAGACGTGGCCATTGAAGCCAGTGACATAGTAATAATGAACGACAGCCTCTCTTCTCTCGTTACAGCTCAGAAGATAAGCAGAAAGACAGTAACCATAGCAAAGGAAAACATTGTTTTTGCCATAGCCCTCAAGATAGTATTCCTGGCACTCGGCTCATTTGGACTGATAGGCATGGGATGGGCTGTATTTGCAGATACCGGAGTTGCCTTGGTCTCTGTCCTCAACAGCCTCCGTACCTTGCGTAACAGATAATTTTTTGCTAGTCTTCTCTTCGCTATGCAGACAAAAGATATACAGAGAAAAGACATAAGAAACATAGGCATTATGGCTCATATTGACGCCGGCAAGACAACAACTACCGAGCGTATACTCTTCTACACCGGAGAGAACCACAAAATTGGAGAAGTGGATAACGGTGAAGCAACCATGGACTGGATGCAGCAAGAGCAGGACAGAGGGATTACCATAACAAGTGCAGCCACAACCTGTTTCTGGAAGGAAAAGCAGATAAATATTATTGATACTCCGGGCCATGTGGACTTTACAGCTGAGGTTGAAAGATCTCTGAGAGTACTGGACGGCGCCGTAGGAATCTTCTGCGCAGTAGGAGGAGTTGAGCCTCAGACAGAGACAGTCTGGAGACAGGCAGACACCTACCATGTACCACGCATAGCTTTCATAAACAAGATGGACCGTCTTGGTGCTGATTTCTTTGCTGTTCTTGAGGACGTCAGAACCAAGCTCAAGGAAAACCCTGTCCCCCTTTTCATTCCTGTTGGAAAGGAAAGTAAATTTGAGGGCGTAATAGATCTGCTCAAGATGAAGATGGTTGTCTTTGATCAGAACACTGACGGAAGAGATTTCTCTTATCAGGAAGTCCCATCAGATTACAGGGATCTGGCAAACCAGTGGTATGAAAAGCTGATAGACAGCGTCTCAGCCTACAGTGACGAGATAACAGACCTGTTCTTTGCAGGGGAAGAAATACCTGCAGAGATGCTCATTGCTGTTCTTCATAAATGCGTACTCGAAAGAACTCTTTTACCTGTTTTCTGCGGTTCATCACTCAAAAACATAGGAGTTCAATGCCTTCTTGATGGAATAGTAGACCTTCTGCCCTCCCCTGATGAAGTACCCCCTGCTTCAGGGATATCTATGAAGAAACAGGAAGAGGTCAAGGTTCCAAGTAAGGAAGATGCCCCACCACTAGCACTCATATTCAAGATCCAGTATGAGAAAGAAGCCGGAAACCTGGCTTTTGCAAGAGTCTATTCCGGTGTTTTCAAATCAAGGACTGCGGTCCTCAACATAGGGAAAAAGAAAAGAGAGAGAATCAACAGGATTCTCAGAATGCATTCAAACAGACCGGAAGAGATGGACGAACTCAAGTGTGGAGACATTGGAGTCTTCATCGGCTTCAAGGATGTACAGACCGGAGACACCATAGGAACCGAAGGTTATCAGGTACTCCTCGAGAATATGAAGTTCCCTATCCCCGTCATCTCAGTAG
>DBVL01000131.1:3412-5997 GCA_002308475.1 Spirochaetales bacterium UBA1265
CCAGCCACTGCCAGTGACCAGGACAAGCTCAAGAAAGCTCTTGAAATACTCTCTCTTGAAGACCCAACCTTCACATGGAAGGATAATCAGGAGACAGGACAGATAGTCATAAGCGGAATGGGAGAACTGCACCTGGATGTTCTGGTCACCAGACTCAAGGATGAGCTTAAAGTTGGTTGCAACGTAGGAAACCCACAGGTCACATACAGAGAAAGCATTGGTAAAGAAGCCATTCATACCCAGTCCTTCAGCCGCATGATTGCAGGAAAGGAAAACTCCGCAGAGCTTACCCTCAGAGTCCTTCCTCTCGGTACGGGAGAAGGTGTTCAGTATGAGAACAAGGTACCTCTCAAGACCATGCCTATTCAGTTCTTTGATGCCATTCAGCGTGGAGTTGAGAACTCTTTCAAGAGCGGAATCAAATTTGGTTATGAGGTCTGTGACATGAAGGTTGAGCTTCTGGATGTGAGGTACAATGAACTTACTGCCAGCGAGTTCGCTTATGAAGCCTGTGCTGCCATGTGTTTTGATGCTGCAGCATCAGACGCCTCACCCATGCTCATGGAACCGGTTATGGATGTAACGGTTGTAGTGCCGAACCAGTATGTTGGAGACGTTATTTCCACACTTACAGCACGTGGAGGACTGGTTTCAAGCATTGAAAGCAAGACAAATGCTGACAGTGTGCATGCACAGGCGCCACTTGCAAAACTTTTCGGTTATTCAACTGTTCTCAGATCCTCTACCCAGGGAAGAGGCAGTTTCAGTATGGAGTTCAGCCATTACTCACAAAAAAATTGACAACTGAGAAATGTCAAAATAAAATTAATAGGATTGTTTTAAAAAGGGGGTATTTATGGCTTTAGCTACCAAAGATATCAGAAACATTGCAATCGCCGGACATAATGGTACTGGAAAGACATCTCTGCTTGAGCAGATTCTTTTCTACGGCGGTCAGATCTCAAGACCTGAACTCGTTGATTCAGGCAAAACAACAAGTGACTACACTGAAGAGGAAATAGCTCGCAAGATTTCAGTACATGCAGCACTTGCATGCATGCCATGGCAGGGCAAATCCCTTAATTTTATAGATACTCCGGGTACGGCAGACTTTGTTGGTGAAGTCACCTGTGCCTTCAGAAGCTGTGAAAGCGCACTTATGGTAGTTGACGCTAGAGACGGAGCACAGATTGAGACAATCAAGCTCTGGAGAGACCTCAACAGAAGAAATAAGCCAAGAGCAGTCTTCCTCAACAAGATGGAAAGAGAGCGCGTAGATTTTGCTTCCACATTTGCTCACCTTAAAGAAGAGTTCAAAGCTACATTCGTGCCCGTTACCATTCCTATGGGCAACGGTCCTGACTTCAAGGGCGTTATTGACCTCATTGAAAACAAGGCATACTTCTTTACAGCCGGACAGAAGGAAAAAGACGGAGATATTCCAGCAGAATTCTCCTCTCTTGTAGAAGAATACAGAGAAGCCCTTATGGAATCTGCAGCAGAAGGCGCAGATGATCTTATGGAGAAGTTCCTTGAGACCATGGAACTCGAACCGGAAGAAATCCACAGAGGTATCTGTGAAGGTCTGAAGAAAAACCTTCTCGTACCTGTTTTCTGCGGCTGTTCAAGCAACGGAGCAGGTATAACAAGTCTTCTGGACTTCATAGCAGAGAACTTCCCTTCTCCAGAAGGTGCTCAGGAAACAATAATCAAAGCAGATGGGACAGAGGAAAAGGTGTCCATCTCTGGAGAAGGTCCTTTCTCCGGCTACTGCTTCAAGACAACCATTGACCAGTTCTCAGGAAAACTTTCCTTCATTAAGGTCGTTACAGGCTCAGTCGGTCCTGACACAGACCTCTACAGCCCGGATCTTGGAAAGAAGGAAAAGCCGGGTAAGCTTTACAAGGCTCTTGGAAAAAAGCTGGTTGAGACAGATTCTCTTGCCGCAGGAGAAATTGGAATCATCACAAAGAGCAATGTTGCAGCTACAAACGCCACACTTCTGAATTCCGCAGAACAGAAGTTCACATACAAGCCTCTTGCTCTTCCAGATCCAATCTACTCTCTTGCCATCTCTGCAGGAGACAAGAAGTCAGAAGACAAGATGAATGATTCTCTCCATAAGGTTACTGAAGAAGACCTTACTTTCCGTGTTGCCTACAACGAGGAAACAAAGCAGACAACAGTCTCCGGTATGGGTGAGCTTCATATCAACATGATTCTTGATAAGATCAAGGAAAAGCAGAAGATTCTGATAAATACCAAGCTTCCGAGAATTGCCTACAGGGAAACAATCACAAAGAAGTCAGGTATTGTTGAATATGCCCACAAGAAGCAGTCAGGTGGACACGGCCAGTACGGAAAGGTCCTCATTGAGATTGCTCCTACAGAAAGAGGCCAGTACTACACCTTCGAGAACATAGTCAAGGGCGGAAGCGTTTCCAAGGGTTATGTTCCTGGAATTGAAAAAGGTATTCACGACCAGATGGAAGAAGGCTTCCTCGCCGGATATCCAATGGTTGACGTTGGTGTAACACTTGTTGATGGTAAGGAACACCCGGTAGACTCTTCTGAAATGGCATTCA
>DBVL01000131.1:6028-7897 GCA_002308475.1 Spirochaetales bacterium UBA1265
GAGCCGTTTGCAAAGCTTTCAGTCTATATTGATAACAACTACCTTGGAGACATTCTCTCAGACCTCTCCTCAAAGCGTGGTCGTGTTCTCGGACAGGAAGACCTTGGTGGTAACATGGTTCAGGTTAATGCAGAAGTTCCACAGGCAGAAATGCTCAACTATGCCATAGACCTCAAGTCCATGACCTCAGGTACAGGTTCATTTGAACTTACCTTTGATCACTATGAGACTCTTGCAGGCAAGCTTGCTGAAGATGTAATCAAAGCAAGTCTTGCAGCTAAGGCTGAAGAAGAGGCAAATGCCTGATTATTGAAAACAAATCAATAATCTGATAAATGATAAAGCACGTCCGCAAATTGGACGTGCTTTTTTTGAGGTATGTCAGATGGATGACCAGATTTATGACCTTATTCCCTCCCTCTCCAGGGTGGAGAAAAGAGAAATAGGAGAACACAAGCAGATAAAGAGTTTTGCCCTTCGTGGTCAGAAACTCAGAGACTATCAGATAACTGCCCTTAAAGAGCATTTTCATGAGTACTGCATTGAGTTTGATGAGGAAAGAAAACTGGATTTCCAGGAGATTTTCGGAAACTCAAATCCTGTGATCATAGAAATAGGTTTTGGAATGGGATACACAACAGAGCAGATAGCTCTTGAGCACCCAGATGTGAACTATCTGGGGATAGAGGTCTTTCTCTACGGCTTTTCAAAACTCCTGGCGCATACTGCTGAGAAGAATATTAAAAACTTGCGCCTCATGCGCTTTGACGCCAAAGAAGTCCTTGAAGACATGGTCAAGGAAAACTCAATAGACGGCTTTCATATCTTCTTTCCTGATCCATGGCCAAAGAAAAGACACCATAAAAAGCGCCTCATTCAGGAAGAATTTGCAGCCCTTCTCTGCTCCAGACTCAAAAAAGGTGGTTATATTTACTGTGCCACAGACTGGCAGGAGTATGCAGATAGGATGCTTGAGGTTTTCTCAAACACAAAAGGTCTTGAAAACCTTTATAACGGATTTGCAGAACATGTGAAATGGAGACCTGAGACAGGTTTTGAAAGAAAGGGACTGGAAGCTCAGAGAACCATAAATGAAGTATGGTTTGAGAAAACTACGGAATAAGACGCTGAAGCTTTTCCAGTATGAACAGAGCCTTGTCCCTGAGGCTTATGGCATTTGTCCTCATAGTCATGATATTAGGCTTCTTCGGGTCTATGGTAACTGCACCGTTTGAGGTCTTGATCATGTCTATCAGATGATCAATTGAGATACTGGCTATTCTAGAGAACTCAACCAGAACATCTCCCCTCTTCTCTTTCATATGGTAGATATCAAGCTTGCGGCAAACAATCCTGAGCTCACAGATGTAGAGAAGGTTTGCCACGTCTTCCGGCATCTTACCGAATCTGTCGTTAAGCTCTGCAGAGAGTCTCTCAAGCTGCTCAGAGGTTCTGGTGGTAGCTATCTTCTTGTATATCTCAAACTTCATGGAAGGATCACTAATGTAGGAATCCGGAATAAAACCACTGTAATCAAGCTCAAGGAAGACCTCTGTCTCCTGCTTGTCTTCTGTCTGACGGATTCTTGCTATCTCCTCATCCAAAAGCCTTATGTACATATCCAGGCCTACAGTGGACATAAAGCCACTCTGCTCCTTACCAAGCAAGTTCCCGGCGCCCCTTATCTCCATATCTTTCATGGCAACCTTAAAACCAGAGCCCAAATCCGTATTCTCACTTATAATCTTTAGTCTCTTTATGGACTGCTCACTTAGAACATGGTCAGACGGATAGAAAAGATAGGCAAAAGCCTCCCTGTCAGACCTTCCCACACGACCTTTAAGCTGATAAAGCTGAGAAACACCGTAC
>DBVL01000131.1:7921-11230 GCA_002308475.1 Spirochaetales bacterium UBA1265
AATATCTATTCCGTTCTCAATGATGGTTGTGGAGACAAGAACCTGGATTCCCTCATATACAAAACGTCTCATGGTATCTTCCAGATCCTTTGGTTCCATCTGGCCATGGGCAGTTTCAATTATGGCCTCCGGAATCCGTCTTCTGAGCATGTCTGCCACTTCTTCCAGAGTCTCTATTCTGTTATGAAGATAGAATACCTGACCGTGCCGACCAATCTCACTCCTTATGGCCTGCTCTGCCGTATCCAGATCAAAACGCTCAACAAAGGTTTTTATGGGTTTTCTGACAATAGGGGGTGTTGTCAACAGGCTCATATCCCTTATCTTGAGCAAAGACATGTAGAGAGTTCTGGGAATAGGAGTGGCTGAGAGACTCAGGCAGTCTATATTTGCCTTAAGCTCCTTTATCCTCTCCTTATCCTTCACTCCAAAACGTTGCTCCTCATCTATGATCAAAAGACCAAGATCCTTGAATAGAACGTCTTTCTGAAGAATTCTGTGGGTTCCGAACAGAATATCCGTTCTTCCCTCGGCCAGTAACTTGAGCTGTTTAGTCTGCTCCTTCTTCGGAATCATTCTGTTCAAAAGTGCGCTCTGAACAGGGAATGACGAACAGCGGTTGCAGAAGTTTCTGAAATGCTGCTCGGAAAGAATGGTTGTAGGAGCGAGGAAGGCCACCTGTTTACCACTCATGATTGCCTTGAACGCTGCGCGGAAAGCAATCTCGGTCTTTCCATATCCCACATCTCCACATATAAGACGGTCCATGACAGTAGGGGCTTCCATATCGTCCTTTATGTCCTGTATACAGGCTATCTGATCATCTGTCTCATCAAACTCAAACTCGGCCTCAAATCTCAGTTGCCAGTCATTATCCCTGGCAAACGGGAAGCCCTTACTGTTCTGTCTTCTCGCGTACAGCTCAACAAGATTCTGAGCAAGTTTCTCAGCACTCTTACGTGCTTTTGCTTTCTTGTTTTCCCATGATCCGGAACCAAGACGGTCTATTCTGGGGCTTTCCCCTGCTGAACCTATGTAGCGCTGGACAAGGTTCGCCTGTTCAATAGGAACATAGAGGTTCTCGTCATCTGCAAACCTGATTTTTATGTAGTCTCTTTCCCTTACCCGGTCTATCTTCAGAAAGATTCCTATACCATAGTTGACATGGACCACATAATCACCCTCATGAAGTTCTACAAAACTGTCCAGAACTGAGGACTCAGAGTGCTGCAGAGTCTTAACCACCTGTTTTTTTCTACCGAGAATCTCGTTTTCACAGATGACAATGAACTTCTTTGAAGGAAGAGAAAAACCACCTGAAATCTGCCCTATATGAAACTTGAGGGTCCCAAAATCACTGAGCATCTGGGAAAGGCGTGTTTTCTGCAGACTGTTAGATACAATTATGTTTATATCCCAATGGTTTTCCTCAAGCCCCTTCAGCTCATCTTTCAGGAAAGTGAAATTACCAAAGTAGGATCTTGGTCCGTCTATCTCAAATCTTAGAGGATTCTGAAACTGACCACTTATATCTGAGACAACAAGTGAAGACTTGCTGGAACTGAAAAAATTCTTAAAGTCAAAGAGCATGTCAGCAGGGTGTGGAGCATTTTTATCTTCCTGATAAGCCTTTCTGAACAGACTCTTTGCTTCCTTCAGAAGACTATCATAAGAAGTCTCAAGTCTCTTATCTCCTACAAAGAAAAAGTAGTCCTTCTCTCCCAGATAACCCTTTATGGCCCCGTTTTCGAGACTGAAATCAGTTTGTGAATCAAACAGCTGAATCTCAACCTTATTTATAGGTTTGTTCATTCTCTGGCTTATGGGTTCAAAACGGCAAATCTTCTCTACCCTGTCCCAATCCAGATATATTCTCACAGGAAAGTCAGAGCCATAAGGAAAGATATCTATAACCTCACCGCGGATTGTGAACTCCCCGGGCATGGAGGTGCTGTCGCTCCTGTAATAATCATTCTCACTCAGGCTTTCGGCCAATGCCATTGTGTCTAGCCTTTGCTCCGTCTCTATAACAAGTTTTCCAGTCCTGATTGCAGATACAGGAGGAAGAGGAGAACTCATGGCCCTTATGTCAGTTATTATTATGCTTCTGCTGTTTCCAGCCATCTCAGAAAGAGCCCTAAGCTGTGCGTAGTCCTTGGAACTCCCCTCCCATTTGCTGTAAAGAAGCCTACCGCTGGAAGGGAGAAAGACTACCGGAAGCGAGGAAGAAACATACTTAGCATTTGTGTAAAGCTGCTTTGCCACTTCCTCTGTCGGACATACAAGATACGTGTTACCTTTGTTCTTCTCCGCAAAGATAAGGGCGCAACAAAACAGCGGAAAACCTTCCAGGCCTTCTGCATATAGTCTCTGTTGTGGCCTTTTTGAGAACTCCTTAAAGGCCTCTGATTCCTTCAAAAACTGAAGCACTTGTTGCACGGCTATAATTTATAGGTATAACAATCTTTTATCAAGAGAAAAAGTGAAAGCTCAAATAGTGTCAGCACCTTTTTTATTAATGTATTTATAAAAGCTCTAGACACTAAATACAGCAGTTTTGTATAATTCCCTAAGTTTTGGAGGGAAAAATGAAGTGTCCTGCATGCGGAGCTGATAATGATAAGGTTCTTGAGACAAGATCAACAAACAGTGGAAGTGCCATGAGAAGAAGACGTGAGTGTCTGGAGTGTGGCTACAGATTCACCAGCTATGAGCGTGTTGAGGACAAGCCCATAACAGTAATAAAGAAGAACGGGAACCTCCAGATCTTTGATTCAGACAAGATTCAGAGAAGCCTCAGAATCTGCACAGACAAGAGAAACATAAGCCAGGAGACGCTGGACCAGCTAATAAGCAATGTTGAAGAACAGGTTAAGATCATAGCTGGCCCAAGACATGAGATCACTTCTTCACAGATTGGAGAAGAGATACTCAGACAGCTCTCTTCCATAGATGCAGTGGCATATGTGCGCTTTGCTTCCGTTTACAGATCATTCAACAACGTGGAACAATTCATAGCAGAAATAGAGAAGTTTCAGAACTGATCAGGTTTCAACAGCATCAAACCACTTACCAGTCTGGCTACGCTCTATACTCTCATTCAGATGCTCAGGCCTNNAGAATCTCATTTCCTGCATCCAGACAGAAGTTATCACTCATTCCTGCAATATAGTCAAAGACAATTCTATCCAGATTCCCATCATGCTCCAAATAGGAATCATGCTTTTCCTTAATGTAGTTGTAGAAACCAGCGGCAAGCATGTTCCCCTCTTCTGCGTATGGAGCTGAATCCGTACCGTTCTTTTCAAA
>DBVL01000134.1:0-2264 GCA_002308475.1 Spirochaetales bacterium UBA1265
TTCATAAAGAATAGTCAGGATTAGTGAGTTTATACCTGTAAATATCATATATATAGAGCTTGTTGTCTGATTGACTTTTGCCTCCCCAAAGTGCTATGTTTGATACTGCCTCTTTATCCACCGTTGGTGGATCATATTTATAGTCCGTAAGGAGGAACCATGAGAAATTATGAGTTCACTGTCATTTTTGATGCTAACGAAGAAATGACAGAAAAAGGGATGGAATTTATTTCATCACAGTTCGAATCTTCCAAGGTAGAAGTAACCAAGAAGGAAGATATGGGTGTTAAGAATCTCGCCTATCAGATCAAGAAGCAGGACAAGGGTCATTATTACTATTTTGAACTTTCTGCTGATCCCAAGACAATCAACCTGATGAGTGCAGAAATGCTTCTTCAGGCAGAAATCCTCAAATTCCTGTTTGTCGTCAAGGACTGAACAGCAATCTGATGGATAATTTAAGGAGCAAATATTATGGCTATTGACATCAATGTAGTTGTTCTTGTTGGAAGACTCACAAGGGATTGTGAGGTCCGTTCAACCACGTCCGGTACAAGTGTCTGTCGTTTTTCTCTTGCAGTAAACAGGAGAAAGAAGAGTGGAGATACATGGTCAGATGAAGCTAACTTCTTTGATGTTGTTCTTATGGGAAGAAGTGCAGACAGTCTCCGTTCTTATCTTACCAAGGGGCGCCAGGTTTCCGTTGAAGGAGAACTCAGGCAGTCAAGATGGGAACAGGACGGTCAGTCTCATTCCAGAATAGAAATCATGGCTAACAATGTTCAGCTTCTTTCGTCTCCCGGATCTCAGAGTTCTTCTGAACCGGGTTCTTACGGAAGCGCCCGTGCTCCTCAGCAGTCAGCTCCAGCAGCATCCATGCCTCCTCAGGCAGGACCTGAAGCTTTTGAGGATAATGACAGCGATATTCCGTTCTGATAATAATTGGAGATTTTAATAATGAGTGATGATAAAGAAAAAATGGTAGAAGGATCTTTCAGAGATAAGAAAATGGGTGGTGCAAAGCGCCAGTCTTTCAAGAAAAAGATCTGCAAGTTCTGTGCTCAGAAGACTGAGCCTGATTACAAGAACCCTGAGCAGCTCAGACGCTGTATTACAGAGCGTGGAAAAATTCTTCCTGCACGTATTACAGGTACCTGTGCCAAGCATCAGAGAGCTCTTACTCAGGAAATCAAGAGAGCTAGAGTTCTTGCTTACCTCCCATTCGACAGGAAGTAATATCTGACATGGATAATCGTTCGCAGAGCGCAGCTCCGGGGTTTTTGTTTATATGTTTGATGGTCCTTTCCAGTATTGTTTTATCAAGACTGTCAATGGGTCTGATTCTGTTTCCTTTACCTGTGCTGCTCTCTGTAAACGGAATCTGGAACAAGAGAAAAGCAATTGCTGTTCATCTTGTTTCCTCAGCAGGAGTTTTAGGTCTGGCTTTGTTCAGCAACAGAAGCCTGTTTTCCGCTGAGTATCTTACAATTGGATTGTTGGGACTTGTTTTCCCTTTGACAATTACTGTTGCATGTACTTTGTGGACAGCGTTGAGGGATTTCAGTAATTCAATACTGAGAAAACTTGTTTTCTGTAGCATACCTACGGCTGTCATAGCTTTATCTTTTTCAGTTTGGCTATGCCTGCCTGGGGCTCAGCAGTCAATTGAGACTTTAAGAACTGTTTATACAATTGTTGTTCCCCAGGGTCTTTCCGGGGAGGTGCCATTGGATTTCGGCACTGTTCTCATTGGGGTTCTTAAATTCGGAAGTGTCCCTGTTGCCATTCTTTTTCAGGGCATTCCTATTTTGATTTCTGAGTGTCTACTTCATAGAGGCGATGAGAAATGGTATTTTGATTTTGCCAACATGAAGCTACCCTACAAATATGTCTGGGTCTACTTTGGACTTCTTGCGTTGAGTATCATAACTCCGCGTCTGAGCTTTGTTGGTCAGATACCTGTTTTGATACTGTGGAACCTTACCTTTGGTTTGAGTATCCATTTCATTTTTGACGGTATATCTGTGCTGGTTTCTCGACTGAGAAAGAGATCCATGCGTTTTACACCGGGAAAGATAATGATATGGGTTACTCTTTCCTTATTGATTCCAGGTTTTAATATGTTTGTTGTATCAGCTCTGCTGGCAACAGGCATATTTGAGAACTGGTTTAAAATACGTTAATCAACGGCATTCTATGCCGTATCAAAAAATAGGAGGATTCAAATGAAGATCATTCTGAATCAGGACGTACCTAACCTCGGA
>DBVL01000134.1:2279-4625 GCA_002308475.1 Spirochaetales bacterium UBA1265
GGTTACGCACGTAACTATCTTCTTCCTACTGGTGCTGCGGTACTTTACAACAAAAACAATCTGGCTGTTTTCAAGAGCAGAGCTGCCGCAATCGAAAAGAGAAAGGCTGAAAAGCGTGCTGCATCAGCTGACCTCAAGAAGAGACTTGATGATGTGAAGCTTCACATTGTTGTTGCTGCTGGTGAATCCGGAAAGCTCTTCGGTTCAGTCACATCTGCTATGATTCAGCAGGAACTTGCAAAACTTGGATTTGAGATTGAGAGAAAGAGAATTGAAGTTGCTACTCATACAATCAAGATGACAGGTAACTATACTGCAAGAGTTCACCTTTATGAAAACGAATCTTCAGTCATAGGTCTTATTGTTGAGAGCGAAGCTGAAGTTAAGGCTGCAGAGAAGGCCGCTGAGAAGGCTGCTAAAGAGGCTAANNAAAGAGGCTGCAGCAGCAGCTGCTGCAGTGGAAGCTGAAGCTCCTGCTGAGAACTGAAGAACAATCAAGCCCGCTTAAATGCGGGCTGATTTGTCTATGAGGTAAAATATGGCAAAATCCGTTGCTACAAGAGTTCCACCACATGATCTTGAATGTGAAAACGCTCTTCTTGGTTCTGTTCTCCTGAAGAACAAGGTTCTTGATGATGTTGAATCTATGGTTTCATCATCTGATTTCTACCAGAGAGCCAACCAGAGAATATGGGAAGCATTCATAGGCATGAGAAGGGATCTTCCTGGTACGACAATAGATATCATTTCTCTTCCCAAATACATACAAGAGAAAGGCTTCCTTGAGGATTGCGGCGGAGTTGCCTATATTGCCAAACTCACCTCTCAGGTTCCCGTATACGAGAACGCAAGCTACTATGCTTCCATTGTCAGAAACCTCTCTATCAAACGTCAACTTCTTAACCTCTCAGTGGAGATTGGCGAGAGCGTTTTTGACGAGACACAGGATGTCAAACATGCCATAGACAGGCTTGATTCCAAACTGACAGAGCTCAGTACAAATACTGACTGGGGTGCCTACAAGGAATCAAGAGGTATTCTGACAGATGCTATTAACCAGATTGTCACGGAAAGACCGAAAAAGGGTCATGTCGGTATTTCTTCAGGTTTCAAGCAGCTGGACTACAAGCTGGGCGGTGGATTCAAGAACACAGACCTTATTATCATTGGTGCCCGTCCTTCCGTAGGTAAGACAGCTCTTGCCCTTTCCATAGCTGATAACATGGCTTTCAACAGATCTGAGCCTGTAAAGGTCGGGTTCTTCTCACTTGAAATGTCTGGTCAGACACTTTTGGAGAGACTTATAGCCAGAGAGGCCATGGTAGATGCAACAGCCATGGCAAGTGGACAGATTACTGAGGAAATGAGGGAATCCATCCTTAAAACTGCTGACAGAATGTATGATCTGGCAAGTAATCTTCTCATTCAGGACACTCCGAATATAAGCCTGGCAGAAATTAAGGCTCAAAGTCGCCGTATGGTCCGTAAGGAAGGCGTTAAGATCATATTCATAGACTATATTGGTCTTATTGAACCGGATGGAGACTCCTCAAAGAAGAGATTTGAGCTTATGGCAGAGGTCTCAAGAAGTCTTAAGGGACTTGCTAGAGAGCTCAAGATCCCTATTGTATGTCTTTCCCAGGTCAACAGAGATGCAGCAAAGGACAGAGCTCCCATGCTTTCAGACCTCAGAGAGTCCGGAGCTATTGAGCAGGATGCGGATGTTGTCATCCTTTTGGATGATGCCTCCAAGCGTCTTGATGAGAACAACAAGATAGCTCAATACGAGGAAGATGACACCGACCTTGGTGATGAAGCTGAAGCAAAATCTTCCGAAAGCAAAAAGAACAACAGAACCATCAAGATTATCATTGCCAAGCAGAGAAACGGTAGTACAGGAGCATTTCATCTCTTGTTCCGCTCCAACTTTGTCAGCTTCAATGAGATAGAGAAAACACGGACTACCGGGTTCTGATTTCAGCTGTACAGCCTAAGAAGAGGTATGATTACAAGAATAGTTAATAGTCCCACAATCTGAAGAGTCACATAGACTTTCGGAGAGAAGGTTCTGCCTGTAATAAGCTCCACCAGACTTATCAGTATAAGCCCGCCGTCCAAAGCTGAGATAGGGAGCATGTTTGCCACACCCAGAGATACGCTGATTGTTCCAACCAGATAGATGACTATCCTCAGACCAGCATGGAAATCAGCCTTGAAGGCATTTTGTGAAATGACACCAATCTGTTCAGAAGCTTCAATAGTTCCGCTTAGGGCATCTCCTACACTGGTTTTTCCCTTAATGACAGATACAACTGATTCAAGAAATATCCTGATATTTGCAAAACA
>DBVL01000134.1:4647-5109 GCA_002308475.1 Spirochaetales bacterium UBA1265
CCAACAGACCTGTAATCAATCTCATAGGGAATGATTCCGAACAGGCCATTTTCAGGAACAACAGTGAAAGTTCCTCTGTCTGTTTCAAAAACAACTTCACTGTCGTGAGAATGAGAAATCAGCAGGTTCTTTATGTCATTGTACTCATACACCTCAATCCCATTGATTGAGTAAACCGTGTCTCCTGATTCAAGTCCTGCTTTTGAAGCTGCACATTCAGTTACTCCATAGTAGTCGCTATGATCCGATGTAAGACCTATTCTAGGCGTGTAGTAACGCTCCAGTACCGGCATGAGAAGCAGAACTGTAAAGCAGATGAGTGCAAACAGCAGATTCATTAGAGGTCCAGCCAGATAGGTAATAATACGCTTGATGGGGCTTACGCCATAAATAGAGCCTTCCTCGCAGTTCTCAATGTGGTTTTTTTTCTGTTTGATGGCGTATTTCAGGTCATCCTGACCC
>DBVL01000044.1 GCA_002308475.1 Spirochaetales bacterium UBA1265
AAGCCCGGAGAGGAGAATGCCTGCATTGGATTCAGCCTCCCAACCTCCCAGTTCGGCAAACTCAGATTCAAGATCTGCAGCCCTCAGGCCGTCTTCCTCTGAAAAATCTTCTTTAGCGTAGATGCTCTCTCTTTCTTTCATAACATCATAAAGATGCTTGTAGCCCATGATTACAGTATCAAGAATGGTATATTCATTGAATGCAAAGTGGTCCTGTCTCAGAACTGCCATTCTCTGGTTCGCAGAAATAATGACTTCTCCTGTATCCGGCTCTATCTCTCCTGAAAGAATCTTTAAGAAAGTTGATTTTCCGGCTCCATTTGCGCCGATAATCCCATAGCAGTTTCCCGGTGTGAACTTGATGTTCACTCCTTTAAAGAGAACCTGTGTACCATACGATAATGAAATGTTAGAAGCTGTAATCATTTATATTCCTGTGCCTGTAGACGAAAACAGCACCATTTAAGGTGCTGCTCCAATAATTTAGTTCCAAGGGGAATCGAACCCCTGTTTAGAGACTGAGAATCTCCCGTCCTAACCCCTAGACGATGGAACCACGCTGGGATGGAGGGATTCGAACCCCCAAAGGCAGAACCAGAATCTGCAGTGTTACCATTACACTACATCCCAAAGGACATAAGGGATAATACAAAAATAGACATACTCTGTCAATAAAGGTTGACTAATTATCCTTGTATGAGTAACTTCAAGGTATGAAAAATTCTTTTGCGCCGATTGTGCAGGACATTTTTATTGAAGAACCTATGAAAGATAGTCAGAAGCAGAATAAAAGGCATGGGGCTGTTGTATGCGGCCTGCCCAAAAGTAAGGAACTGACCAGTTTCATGGATTCTATAAATCCGGAACTCAAGAACCAGCGTATGCTTTCCATGTTCTTTTCCGGAAAGTTCTTTTCACCGGACACACTGGATTTTTATGAAGAAATGTTAGAAGACGGTGAATAATGATTGTTCTCGGAATAGAAACTTCCTGTGATGAATGCAGTTGTGCTGTTGTTAAAAACGGAAACAGAATACTTTCAAATATTATTGCTACTCAGATTGAACTTCATAGACCCTATGATGGAGTTGTTCCGGAGATTGCTTCAAGACTTCATACTGAATGGATTTCCCAGGTCTGTGATGCTGCAGTAAGACAGGCTGGTATAGAAAAGAAAGATCTGGACGCAATAGCCGTGACTTCCAGACCCGGACTACTTGGTTCCCTTCTCGTTGGAGTTAACTTTGCAAAGGGTTTAGCCTACTCTCTTAACATACCAATCATAGGAATAGATCATATCAGAGCCCATCTCTATGCTTCTCAGATTGAGCATGAACTTGAGTATCCATATCTTGGTGTTCTTCTTTCAGGCGGTCATACTGTCATCTGCAAGGTTCTTTCATATGACAGTGTGGAAGTTCTTGGGACAACTATAGATGATGCAATAGGAGAAGCCTTTGACAAGGTAGCAAAGCACTATGGCCTAGGTTACCCAGGCGGAGTCATGATTGACCGACTTGCACAGAAGGGAGACAGTAAGGCCTTTCTTTTCAGTGGACCGAAACTTGACCCTGAAGAACACAGATATGACCTCTCCTACAGCGGTCTGAAAACAGCAGTCATCAATCAGCTGGACCTGTTTTCTACAGGTAAGGAAGCTTCGCCTGAGAATATCAGTGCAAGTTTTCAACGTGTAGCTGTTGGTATGCTGATAAAGAAGGTTGAAAAAGCCCTGAAGGATACAGGTTTGAAGAGAATCTCAGCCGGTGGTGGGGTTGCGGCAAACTCACTTGTCCGTTCTTCCCTTTCCGCTTTCAGGGATAAGGGATATGAAGTGACCTTTCCTTCTCTCAAGCTTTGTACAGATAATGGAGCCATGGTAGCGGGACTGGGATACAGATACCTTTCAGATGGAATCAGTTCAGATTTTGAACTTAGTGCAACATCCAGGGTTTCAGCTTTCAGAAAAAACTGATAAGATAACACGAATGCCAAAGTAGCTCAGGGGTAGAGCAACTCACTCGTAATGAGTAGGTCAGGGGTTCAATTCCCCTCTTTGGCTTTATTTATGCTGTTTTTAATAATATTAAAAGACTTTTCACTGATTACATGCTCTATTCTGCATGCATCTTCAGTAGCTGTTTCCTGATCTATTCCAAACTGAATAAGCACCTCAGTGAGAACATTATGTCTTTCATAGATTTTCTCTGCTATGGCCCTTCCTGAATCTGTAAGTCTGATATGACCATTATTATCAAAAACAATATGGCCCTCATCTCTGAGAATACCTAAGCCTCTGCTTACTGATGGTTTTGAGTACCCTCTTTCATGTGCTACATCTATAGAACGCACCACATCAGATTTCTGGGAGAGAACCAGGATTGTTTCCAAATACATTTCACCGCTTTCTTTCATGAATCCAGTTTACTAAAAAAATCTTGAATCGGCTACTGATTTATGCCAGTGGTGAGAAAAGTTTGAAGAACTGCTCTATCAAATACCTGAAGTATTTAGGTCTGTTTTTGTATTTATCAGTAACTTCCTCACAAATTGGAAAAAGATCTTCAAACTGCTTTTTCATTTTCATTACAGCCGTGGAATTAAAAAACTGGACACCGTTTTCAAAATGATGATATAGACTTCTGAAATCAAGATTTACAGTTCCACAGGTAGCAACAACATCATCAGAAACGCACTGTTTTGCATGGCAGAAACCAGGAGTGTATTTATAGATTCTTATTCCGTCAGCAACAAGCTGATAAAAGTTAGATTTTGTATATGAATAGATAATCTTCTTATCAGGTATGCCGGGAGTAATGATTCTGATATCTACACCTTTACCAGCGGCAAGTTTAAATGCATATCTCAGCTCGTCAGAGATAATTAAATATGGAGTAATGAAATAGACATACTTATAAGCTCCGGTAAGTATATTTGCATATATGTTTTCAGCAACATGCTCACTTGTTGTAGGTCCATCCGCATACGGCTGTATAAAGCATCCTTCCTTACTTGTGAATCTAGGCTTGAACAAAAACTTTGAAGGATTCTTCTCAGGTGTCTGCGAATGTCTTATGGCCATCCAGTTTTCCATAAATGTAACTGTCATGGACTTAACAGCTTCTCCTTCTATCTTAACTCCGGTATCAAGCCATTTTCCGTAGGGATGGGTTATGTTGAAGTATTCATCAGCGATATTGAAACCACCGGTATAACCTACTCTTCCATCTATGATTGTCAGCTTTCTATGGTCTCTGTTGTTCATGAACATATTGAAAATAGGAACAATAGGATTAAAGACAAAGCATTTGATTCCGTCATTTCTGAGTTTGGAAACAAACTTTCTGTTGTTTATGAAAACAGAAGAGCCAAAATAATCAAAAAAGATTCTGACATCCACACCTTCAGAAGCTTTTTTAGTAAGAATACTATGAATTCTTTGAAAAGGCTCAGAATCTTCTATGGCGTGGTATTCCATAAAGATGAATTTTTTTGCTTTTTCAAGTTCATTTAGCTGATCCTCAAATGCTTCAGATGCCTCAGGGAAAAAACTGATATTTGAATTTGAATAAACAGGATAGCCTGATGCCTTATAAATATAGGCTGCCTGGTTTCCGGAAACCCTGTTTATCCTGCTTAAAGAAGAAAGAGCATTCTCATTTTTGGGAAGGAGTGGAAGAATTATGGAATCAATTTCTTCATATCTTCTTTTTATGGATCTGAGAGTATTTGTGGAACCTGTAAGTAGGTACAAACTAACCCCGAAAACAGGAAAACTAATAATTAGAATAATCCAGGGTATCTTTACCATTGAGGTTGTTTGTCTGCCGGAGATGGCAAGAACAATTATTACAGCAACTATATTGAATAAAATTCGGATCAAGACATAGTTTTCAGTAATAAGTGCGGTAAGACCTATTATAGCAAATACCTGAAGAATAAGAGAAAGAACAATGAGGATTGTCAGTATGAAAGACTGACTGAGAGACTTTCTTTTTTCTACAGTTATTTTTGAAGTTTTGAATTTACTCATCCTACCACCTTAAAAACAGAGCTGCACCACGTGGATGCAGCTCATATTTTATACCTTGAAACTTATGCTTGTCAGCCCTGGATAGCTGCCTGTGCAGCAGCAAGGCGAGCAATAGGTACTCTAAGAGGTGAACATGAAACATAGTTGAGTCCGACCTGCTGACAGAAAGCAATTGTCTTCGGATCTCCTCCGTGCTCTCCACAGATACCAAGTCTGATTTCCGGTCTGACAGACCTTCCGAGCTTAGCCGCCATGGAAAGAATCTTTCCGACACCATCAGCATCAATTGTCTGGAACGGATCATACTCATAGAACTGCTTGTCTGTATCTCCAACATAGTGAGAGAGGAATCTGCCTGAGTCATCACGGCTGAAACCACAAGTCATCTGAGTAAGGTCGTTTGTTCCAAAGCTGAAGAACTGAGCTTCTCTTGCAATCTCATCTGCTGTAATTGCAGCTCTCGGAACTTCAATCATTGTACCAATCTCATAAGGTACAGTAGCCTTCTTTTCAGCAAAAATCTGCTTTATGACTTCTTCAGCATGTTCCTTACAGAAATGGAATTCCTTGTAGTGACCTACTAGAGGAATCATGATTTCTGGATAAACCTTTATACCCTTGGCCTGAACATTGATTGCAGCCTCAATAATTGCTCTTACCTGCATCTTGAGAATCTCAGGATAGATAATGGCAAGACGGCAACCTCTGAAACCGAGCATTGGGTTGAACTCATGGAGAGAAGCACACTTCTGGGCAATCTCTTCAACAGAAATACCAAGCTTAAGGGAAAGCTCATGTCTGGTTGTAGAGTCGTTCGGGAGGAACTCATGGAGAGGAGGATCAAGAAGTCTTATGTTTGCAGGAAGACCATTGAGTTCTTTAAACATGGCTTCAAAGTCTTCTCTCTGCATAGGAAGAATCTCTGAAAGAGCCTCTTCTCTCTCAATGGTGTTATTTGCAAGGATCATCTTTCTCATGTTGATGATTCTTGTACCTCCGAAGAACATGTGCTCTGTTCTACAAAGACCAATACCCTCAGCACCAAGAAGAACTGCTCTGTGAGTATCTGCAGGTGTGTCAGCGTTTGTTCTGACGCCCATTGTCTTGATCTCATCAACATAGCTCATGAACTTCTTGTAGTTCTGGAAGAGAGTTGATTCACTTTCCTTCATGTGACCATCAAGAACCTGAAGAATCTCAGAATCCTTAACATCTATCTTTGCAGCATAAACAGCACCTGAGAAGCCATCAATTGAGATGAAGTCACCTTCTTTGACAACTATGCCGTTAACTTCAAAGTACTTCTTTCCAAAGTGGACAATAATCTCACCAGCTCCAGAAACACATGGACAACCCATACCTCTTGCAACAACTGCTGCATGGCTTGTCATACCACCACGGCATGTGACAACACCCTTGGAAACAGCCATACCTCCAATATCCTCAGGAGATGTCTCTGTTCTGACAAGAATAACATCCTTACCGAGAGCTGCCTGAGCCTCTGCATCTTCTGCTGAGAAGTAAACCTGACCACAGGCTCCTCCGGGCGATGCATTAAGTCCTGTTGTAAGTGGCTTGATTCCGTTTTTCTTAATCTGTGCCTGGTCAAGAATAGGAGCAAAGAGCTTATTGAATTCTGAAGCAGGAACACGGCTTACCGCTGTCTTCTTATCTACAAGACCTTCCTCAACCATTTCAACCTGGCTTCTGAGCCAGCTGAAGATAGTTCTCTTACCGCTTCTTGTCTGGAGCATGTAGAGCTTTCCTTCCTGAATGGTGAATTCCATATCCTGCATATCATGATAATGCTTCTCAAGAGTTTCTCTTATACCGCAAAGCTGGTTATAGACATCTTCATTAACCTTTCTCAGAGTTTCAATTGACTGCGGAGTTCTGATACCGGCAACAACATCCTCACCCTGAGCATTCATGAGATACTCGCCGTAGAAGTGGTTATCACCTGTTGATGGGTCTCTTGTGAAAGCAACACCTGTACCTGAGGTTTCACCCATGTTTCCGAAAACCATTGACTGAACGTTTACAGCTGTTCCGAGGAGACCTCTGATATCATTCATCTGTCTGTACTTGATGGCTCTATCATTATTCCATGAACCGAAAACAGCATCAATAGCCTTGAAAAGCTGTTCATATGGATCTGTGGGGAACTCCTCTCCTGTGTGGCGCTTATAAATTCTCTTATAGCGCTTTACAAGATTCTGAAGGTGTTCTGTTGTGAGCTCATAGTCCCAGGTAATCCCTTCTTCATCCTTGACATCCTGAATGGCTTCCTCAAACTTTGAGTGAGGAACACCCATTACAACGTCTCCGAACATCTGAATGAAACGTCTGTAACTGTCCCATGCAAAACGCTCGTTGTT
>DBVL01000079.1:0-148 GCA_002308475.1 Spirochaetales bacterium UBA1265
TTCTCGGAATTCTTTTAGGTGATCCCGCAGGTGTAGGACCTGAAATAATTGCAAAACTTATAGTGGGTGGTTTTACACGGGAATTCTGCAATCCTGTTTATATTGGAGACAGACGTATTCTTGAAAGGGCCTTCGGTGTCATCAGAAA
>DBVL01000079.1:223-5704 GCA_002308475.1 Spirochaetales bacterium UBA1265
GGTTTCAGTTGAGGGTGGAAAGGCATGCCTTGATGAATTATCGCTGGCGGCGGATTTATGTAAAAAGAAAGAGATAGAAGGATTCTGCTTTGCTCCGCTGAACAAGGCAGGGATGAAGCAGGCCGGTCTGCAACAAGAGAGCGANNCTTGCCCATGTCTTCGGACTTACAGGGCCGTTCGGGGAAATCAATGTTGTGGATTCTGTCTGGACAACCAGGACGACAAGCCACATCCCGATCAAGGAGGTATCTCAGAATCTCTCAGTAGAAAAAATCCACGGGGCTATTACGCTATGTTACACAACGCTGAAAAACAGCGGAATCAAGACTCCTGTAATCGGAGTTGCCGCTCTGAATCCGCACTGCGGCGAAAACGGGCTTTGCGGACGGGAAGAGTTGGATATTATCAAGCCGGCAATTAATAAGGCCTGTGCAGATGGAATTGGCGTCTCAGGCCCGTATTCAAGCGATATTCTATTCATTAAGGCTTTCGGGGGAGATTTTGACGGTGTAGTGACCATGTATCACGATCAGGGGCAGATTGCTCTCAAACTCAGAGGATTTGATGATGGAATAACAATTGCAGGTGGTCAGCCTTATCCGATTGTCACATGCGGACATGGAACGGCTTACGACATTGCGGGAAAGAATACCGTCAGGACAGGTTCTTTTGAGAATGCGGTTAAAATGGCTGCGAAGATGGCCAACCACATGGCTGGCAGGAGTTGATTATGGAAGAGAAAAAAACAGAGAAGAAGGGCTTTTTCACTATTCTTTCCGACCATCTTCCGCAGATTATCCCTGTCTGTACATCAGTTATTTCCGTCATTTGGATTGTTTTAAGCTTTAGAAAATATGGGTTCTGGGATGAATACAAGGGTCCAAAAACCGGTTTCTTTCCGACAATCATTGCCATAGTTATGCTTGCCATCAGTATCTTTGCTCTGATTACTTCAGGAAAGGTGAAGAAGCCCGAGTTTGATAAAGAGAGCTGGATGGCTGCCATAGGTTTGTTGACAATGGTTGTCCTGACTTATGCAATTGGCATGGAATTGTCAATTCTTGCATTCATGCTTATTTGGCTCAGGATGTATGAGAAATGCACTTGGAGAACAACTTTGGTGACAACATCCATTGTTATGGCTTTGGTTATTGGTGCATTCCGTTTCTGGCTTCAGATTAATTTCCCGTTGGGGTTGTTGGGATTGCTTATCGGTTGAGGGAGGGGAACATGTCCAACTTTGCCATGCTGTTCAGCGGTTTCTCAGTTGTATTTTCATTCCAAAATGTTGCAGTGTGTCTGCTTGGAGCTGTCCTGGGCCTTATTGTCGGCGCCATGCCGGGAATCGGTTCTCTTGCAGGAGTTGCGCTTCTTTTGCCTCTTACTTACAAATTCAATCCCACAACGGCGATTATACTTCTGGGTTCGCTCTACTACTCCAATATGTACGGCGGCTCATTCAGTGCAATTCTCCTGAACATACCCGGTGACAGTCCCGCCGTAATGACCATGCTTGACGGTTATCCGATGGCAAAGCAGAAGGGAAGACCTGGACAGGCTCTGTTCACTTCAAATTTTGCATCGTTCATAGGCGGAACAATCGGAATGATTATTCTGACATTTCTTGGCCCCGGCCTTGCAAACGTAGGACTCCATTTTGGTCCGCAGGACATGACGGCACTACTTCTGGTTGCAATGACCAGTATCGGATGGCTTGTCGGAAAAAACCCGACGCAGGGAGTAATCCTGACCATGTTGGGAATCCTGCTTGCATGTATCGGAATGGATCCGCAGACCGGAGCTCCAAGATACAATTTTGGCAACATGTATCTGATGGGAGGAATCCCGTTTGTTCCGTTTGTCATCGGAACCGTGGGTTTTTCACAGGTTCTCAGACTGATGTCGGAGAGAAAAAACACGGTCTCAGAGGAGAAAATCGTTAACCAGAAACTGACCATCCGCGGTTCCATGCTCACCGGCCATGACATCAGGAGGCTTCTGCCTCCGGCAATCAGATCAGGTGTTCTGGGAACGTTTGTCGGAGTCCTTCCGGGAGCCGGTGCCACAACAGGTGCATTCCTGGGCTATGCTATGAACAAGGCATTCAAAAGCGAAGAGCCTTTCGGAACCGGAGCAATTGAGGGAATAGCTTCTTGTGAGGCAGCAAACAATGCCGCTGCAGCCGGAGCATTTGCGCCACTTCTTGCACTGGGAATCCCGGGATCCGG
This sequence comes from Spirochaetales bacterium UBA1265, assembly GCA_002308475.1. GTDB lineage: Bacteria > Spirochaetota > Spirochaetia > Sphaerochaetales > Sphaerochaetaceae > UBA1265. The sequence continues at coordinate 2,452 of DBVL01000079.1, forward strand.
AACGGGTGCGGTTCTTCTCGGAGGCCTCATGATGTGGGGTTTGAACCCAGGACCGCTGCTCTTCACGAATAATCCGGATTTTGCGTGGGGTCTGATAGCTTCGCTTTTTCTGGCAAATCTGCTGACACTGATGATTTCCATTGGAGTCATACCATTCCTTATAATAATTCTGACAGTCCCCATAAAAGTTATTATTCCCGTTGTTCTGGTTATTTGTATGGTAGGTTCATATGCAAATACTTATTCGATGTACGGCGTGGTAATTATGTTTGTATCAGGTCTTGTGTCGTATATCTGTGAGAAAAGCGGTTACAGTACCTCTCCTATGCTGCTGTCGTTCGTCCTTGCTCCTCTGCTTGAAAACAACATGCGTAAGGCGTTCATTACCAGCCAGGGATCCGTCGGAATCTTTTTCACAAGTCCGATTTCTTGTGTTTTCATGGTCATCCTGTTTGTCATAATGCTTTCTCCGGTCATACGTGGAGTCATCAAGGTTGGAAAAAAGAGGCTGCGGCCTAATAAATAAGAAAGAGAAGGAGACGAAGATGAAAAAGGTATTATTGTTTGTCCTTGTTGTTGCCCTTATGTTCCCACTGTTTGCAAAAGGTGGTGTTGAGGCAGCCGGTTCCTCTGAAGGTTTTAAACCTGCAAAGGATATCACATGGTACTGTACATCCAAGCCCGGGGGAGGGTCCGACATTTATACCCGTGCCTTCTCCGATGCGGCAGTTGCAAACGGATGGCTTTCCAAGGCACCTCTTATCAACTATAAGACGGACGGTGCAGGTGAGGTAGGAAGAAATGAAGTTGCAAATACAAAGCAGAATGCGGACTATACCCTGCTGACCTTCAACAGCGGTGATCTGATGCCGATGGTTGCAAATACTCCGAACAGAATCAGGAACTTTACTCCGATTGCCGTCATGGCAACCGACAAGCAACTTCTGTTCATCAATCCCGAGAAGGCAAAGTACAAGACCTTTGCTGATGCTGTTGCAGCTGCAAGGACAGGAACGCAGATTGTCATAGCAGGATCCAAGGGAGATGACATTGAGCTTTACGGCATGCTGATAAAGGAGCTCGGCCTCAGGGAAAACCAGATGGCCTACATTACAAACGATTCCACAGCCGATGCAATAGCGAGCGGGCTCGGCGGACATGTTGATCTTGTCATGTCTAAGCCGGCTGCTGCAAGCGAGTACGTTAAGGCCGGCATGCTTATCCCCATTCTTGCCCTGTCTGATTCAAGATTCACAGGTAATCTTGCCTCTGCTCCGACGCTGCATGAAATCGATGCCAGGTACAACGATGTTGAACTTCCCGTGTGGAGAGGAATCGTAGGACCTGCCGACATGAGTCAGGAAGCTGCAAAGTTTTACTCGGACCTGGCAAAGAAAGTTTCTGAATCCAAGGAATGGAACGAAGGTTATCTCATGAAGAATTCTCTCAAGAGTTCTTTCATGGATTATCAGGAAGCCAAGGCTTATATGGAGAAATACGAGGCTGACTACCTGAAGAAAATCGGTAAATAATGAAGACAGTCATGTTGCTTCATACGGTCAAATCTGTCTGCGATACTTTCGGACCTGCTTTGTCCGAGGTTCTTGGACCGGATGTGGTTATCTGTGACATGCTGGATACGTTCCTTGCAGATGATCCTGCCAGACACGGTGGAGTTTTCTCTTCAGAGAACAAACTGCGGTTTGTCCATGCGCTCGAGAGTGCTCAAATTGCCAAGCCTGATGTTATTGTGGTTACATGTAACAGTCTGTCTCCATATCTACCGGGACTGAGACCGTTTTTCAGCGTGCCCATCATTGCAATTGACGATGCTATGTGCAGTGCTGCGCTTGACATTGGAGGTACGATAGCCGTACTTGCCACAGCTGCTAGTGCGCTTGAGTCTTTACTGTGGAAACTTCGTTATCTTGCTCGGGAAAGGGAAGTGGATATTACACTACGCGGTTTCTGTAACCCGGATGCAATTGCTGCCCTGAAGGCAGGAGACAGAGAGACCCACGACAGGCTGATTTTGGAAATGGCCGGAAATGTTGACCGCAGTTTCAAAGCAATTGTTCTGGCGCAGGCATCTATGGCGGGAATGAGGGATGAGGTTGAAAAACTAACGGGAATCAGGACATTCACATCTCCGGACCTGTGTCAGGCTGAGGTGAAGAAGTTTCTGGATACAAACTGATTTCAGAGAGACAATCCTTCGGGATAAGGGGAGTGCATTATGTGTTCGTAAAGAAGAACTCTGCACTCCTCTTTTTTCCCTTCTCTCAAATAACGTATAATCTGCTCATGCTGGATTGTATAGTCCTTGAGGGCTATACCGTAAAGATTCTGGTTGATTCTGAGCTGCTGGATTTTAGCATCCAGATGCTCATATAGGTTGATAAGAACGCTGTTTTCTGATGACCGTATGAGTTCCAGATGGAACCGAGAATCATGCTCAAACGAAAGTGCACGGTCTCCGATGTCCAGCGCATATTGGCATTCCGCTGAACAGCGGGCCAGGTTCATAATGTTCTTCTCAAGTGACTGTGGTGTAATCAGATTAACAGCAAGACACTCAAGATTAATCCTGACGCGGGCTATGTCCTTTGCCTCTTTTTCAGAGATACTGGTCACTTCCGCATAACAGCGGGGTTTAATTGAGACAAGGCCGTATTCACTGAGCCTTCTGACAGCTTCCCTTATAGGGGTGCGTGATACTCCGAATTCTCTTGCAAGGGTTTCTTCAGGAATCTTTTCTCCCCCTGCAAGTTTACCGTTCAATATCTGTGATTTCAGCAGATTGTATATCTCGTCTGAAAGGTTCTGTCCCTTTGATTCCATGAACCATCCTTGTTGTCCGGATATCTTACAAAGAGAGCTTTGCAAGTTCCTGAATTTGTTTGATTGCTAATATAATATTACATGTTTGCAGCCTTTGCAAATATTTCTGTATACAATACATCAGTTTTCCCGATTTGCATGAGAAAACCGACTGAAAACACAAAGTAAACCGACAAAGAACCATGTTGTATACAAAATGGTGTTCATCCAATTATTTTCTGGCTAAATAAGGTTTCATGATATAAGTTATTCCTTGCTGTATGTCCGGATGAAATGATTTGACAGTGAGAAACCGGTATGTTAAAAATATTGTATACAATATGTTCTCAAATGGACAAAAGAGAGGAGAATATGACGGTAAAAGATTTGCTGAAGAACCCGGACCGGAAGTTCAATGAAGATGAACTCGCAG
>DBVL01000079.1:5836-7474 GCA_002308475.1 Spirochaetales bacterium UBA1265
GTTTCATCCTCAGTAAAGGCCATGCGTCAATGAATCTCTACACTGTACTTGCTCACAGAGGCTTTTTTCCTGTAGAGTTCCTCCCAACCTTCAGGGCTCTGGGAAGCAATCTTCAGGGACATCCGGCAATGAACAAGACTGCAGGTGTGGATATGTCCACAGGAGCTCTTGGGCACGGATTATCCATCGGTCTCGGGATGGCGCTGGCTGCAAAGCTCTCGGGTAAGAAGTACTGGACATTCGTAATGACAGGTGAGGGGTGTCTGAATGAAGGGCAGAGTTGGGAGGCTCTGATGTGCGCTGCCAAGTACAGGCCTGAAAGGCTTGTTCTGATGGTGGATTACAACAGGGTCCAGCTTGACGGAACCGAAGATGAGGTTATGCCGATGGAGCCGCTTTGTGACAAACTTGTGTCCTTTGGATGGAACGTCTGTCCTCAGTCTTTTGACGGAAATAAAACTGCTGATATCCTCAGGTCTTTTGAGTGGATGGATTGTGACGGCTTTTGGCCTAAGGCTGTTGTTTATAACACTGTAAAGGGCAAGGGTGTTTCGTTTACAGAGGGAAAGAGTGCCTGGCACGGAATGGTAATTGATGATGAAAACTACAACAGGGGTTTGCCTGAACTGAAGGCTGATCTTGAGAAAAAGGAGGCCGGACTGTGAGCTTAGCAATGAGGGAAGCATTCGGGAATAAATTGTTGGAACTCGGAGCAACACATCCTGAGTTGGTTGTCCTTGACGCCGATGTTTCATCTTCAACTAAGAGCAAAATGTTCGGAACCAAGTATCCTGACAGGTTCTTCAATGTCGGCGTTGCCGAGGCCAATCTTGTTGATGTTGCAAACGGCCTGGCAACATGCGGTTATCACCCCGTAGTCAACGCATTCTCCGTGTTTCTGTCTCTCAAATCCTTAGACCAGATCAGGAACGTAAGTGCGTATAACGGGCTTCCTGTGATACTTGCCGGTGCGTATGGCGGGCTTTCAGACTCATTTGACGGTGCCAGCCACCAGGCAATTGAGGATATTGCAATTCTGCGCAGCATCCCCGGTATGGAAATAATTGTTCCCTCGGATGCAAGACAGGCTGAACTTGCACTCGAGTATGCTCTTACCCGGAAGGGGCCTGTGTACATCAGACTGAACAGAAATGCAATGCCTGATCTTCCCGAACCGGATGATTTCGGAAGTGGAAGAGCTGTCCTCCTCAAAAAGGGCAGGGATATCACAATTGCCGCTAATGGTATTACTGCTTCATTTGCAGTCAGTGCCGCAGAGATTCTGGCTTCCCGGGGAATAGATGCTGAGGTTTTCTCAGTTCCGTTTGTAAAGCCGCTTCGTATGGATGTTCTGGGAAAGAGCATCAGAAAGACCGGAAAACTTCTTACAGTTGAAGAGCATGTGTTCGACGGAGGATTTGCCGGCGCAATCAGCGAGAAACTGATGATGGGTAATCTGAGACCCATGTTTGATGCCATTACAATCAGGGGTTTTGCCGAGAGTGGGCCGTATATTGATCTTCTTGCCAAATACGGTATCAGCGCAGAGAGCATTGCTGAAAAAGCAGCGGCTCTGATGACTTGAGACGTTTGATTATGAAACTGGGTGTATCCATTGCCGGATCCGAAGCTCTTCCC
>DBVL01000079.1:7519-8686 GCA_002308475.1 Spirochaetales bacterium UBA1265
CCGGAAGAGATTGACAAGTCCCGGCTTAAATCTCTTCTAAAGGAAACAGGGATGGAAATATCTGCCATTTCCAGCGGACAGGTTTGGTCTGCCAGGCGTCTGTGTTTCACGGAAGAGGATAAGGAAAAGAGGAAAGAACTGAAGAAAACGTTCTGCGGGTTCATAGATCTGGCATCTGATTTCGGACAAATGGTCAACATCGGGAGAATTCGCGGCGGAATCAATGGTAGGGATATCAAACTTTGCAAAGAGCTTTTTCTGGATATGGCTGTATCTCTGTCCGGGTATGCTTTGACGAGAGGCGTGACTTTAATCCTTGAGCCTGTCAATAGATATGAGATTGACTTTGTAAACAATCTTGATGAATGTGTAGAACTGGTGAAACTGGTTGACATGCCCAACTTCTCCATGATGCCGGATGTTTTTCATATGAACATAGAGGATGCCCGCATCGATGAGGCTTTCATCAGAAACAAGGATTATATCAGTTACGTTCACTTTGCAGATTCCAACAGGCATGCTCCCGGCGATGGGCATATGCCATGGGATGAGGTATTCGGTGCGTTGAAGGCAATCAAATACGAAGGATGGACGACACTGGAGATTCTTCCGTTTCCTGATCCTGATACAGCTGCAGAGCGTGGCGTGAAGTTCATCAAGGGAAAGTACGGAAAATACTACTGCTGATATGAAAGAATATGTTATATATATGGTTCTTCTGTCTTTTCTTCTGTTCAACATTTATGTCCTGGTTGTTGGACGTAAGAGAAGGGCCATGTCTGCATCTGATGTCCAACGTCAGAAAACCGAACTGGCGAAAACCGCTCTTGAAGAGCAGAAGAAATACGGCATCAGATTCACGGTGCATTCTACCTACATGAACGACAAGGGAAAGGTTCTTCTTGCTGCGATTGACCCCGAAAAGAGAGTTTTGGGATTATTTTTCGGGAACGATGTCCGTATTATTCCCTTCAAAGATCTTTGCGGGGCCCAGGTTGTAAGTGATGAAGACGACAAGTCCGTTTATGCTATAAGTGTTGAAATAACCCGGAAATCGGGTGGTGTCATCTCATATCCGTTTTCAACCGCTAAACGAAGAAAAAGGGGCTGGATTTCAAAGTTCATCAAAAAGGATTCAGGAGAGTTTGCCATGGGAATCAACAGCCT
>DBVL01000084.1 GCA_002308475.1 Spirochaetales bacterium UBA1265
AAGGTGGACGGAAGTATTTCTACGATTCTTAGACCGGAGTTTGCTGACTGGCTTTTTGAATGTGTGATGGGAAGTAAGAGTGATAATGAGTACACACTCATAGCTCCGAATAATGACCTTCCGGTTTCAACGATAGTTCTTTCCAGAGGTGGAATCGTCAAAACTTATGCTGATGTGACAATCAGCAGCATCAAGCTCTCAGCCGCTGCCCAGGATTACGTGAAGGTGGATATTGATATTCTGGGTGTGGATGAGCTTTCAGCAGGTGATACCGGCGCTCAGACCATTCAGACGCTTTCATTCACTCTGCCGTCCTACCGCTGTACTCAGGCATCTCTTTTGTACGGAACAGCCGGATCTTCCAGTCCTGCTACAGCTCTTTGTGTCGAGTCCTGTGATATTACAATCGACAACGGCCTTGAGGAAAGCCCGAAGACATACTGTACTGGAGCCAAGGCAGGCCGTCCGATTATGGGCATGAGATCTGTCACTGTGGATTTCACTATCCCATACTCCGATACAGTTGATGCATTCAGAAAGACCTATTACCTGAGCGGAGCAAGCCCCAGCGTATCACTCAAACTGGTCTTCACAACATCTGATACTGATGAGAATATTGAGATTCTTCTTCCTCATGTGAACATCACTTCGGCTGATGGCAATGTCGGAGGTACAGGAATCATTGACTCTTCTTTCTCAGGAGAAGCTCTCTCTGTAGGCCAGGATGAGCCCATAACCGTAACAGTCAATCACAAGCAGGAACAGGAGGGTAACTTATGAAGTTTGTCAGACAGAATGCATACAACAACGCGATACAGAGAGTGAGAGTGGAATTCGGAACTCTCATTGGCCTTGAAACTGATGAAGATGCATATGTGGTTCTGAAAGAACTCCCGACTCTGGAAATGATGCAACTCAACGAAGCCCACGAAAAAGGCCATGTTGCACTTATGAAGTTCTTCCATGAAATCATGCCTCATATCCTTGTAGACCACAATCTCTATGAAACCGAGGAGAAAAAGATGACAGACAAGGCTGTGACGGACTTCATCTTTGAAAAGCTTGAGCTTACCAGCAAGATTGTCTCTGAGTATGCTGCTGCATCTTTTTTTACCCGTCTGAACAAGGCAGAAGAGAAATAGCAAGCCTATGTAGGGAGGTCTTCAACGGACATTACGATGCAGAGCTTTTCAGTGAGTACCGGCATTGGCTGACTTATATCACTGACATATTCATGCCCATCTGTGATTCGGAGACAGGCGATCTGAGAAATATGCCGTTCTCCGGTCCGGTGACTGATCAGCCCTACATGACCATGCAGATAATCCGTCTTGTTCAGATGAACTACAGAAAACATCTNNAATGATAAGATGAAGAGCATCAAAGCTTCACCCAAGTCAAGGCCTCGTTTCTGAGGCCACTTTCTTTTTATACAGGAGTCTCTCTATGGCAACCGCAAAAGTCATAATAGCCGGTCAGAACAACATCGGCTCTGCCGTAAAGTCTGCACAGCAGCAGCTGTTGGGCTTCGGTCAGGCTGCAGAAAAGATCGGCGGCACACTTAAGAAGGCTTTTACTGTAACTGCCATAGTCGCTGCAGCCAAGAAACTGGGTGATGCAGCGTCTGCTTGCCTTTCTGACTTCCTGAAGGCTGAGAGAGCTTATAAGCAACTGTATATAACTCTCAAAGACGATTCAGCCTATAAATCAGTAACAGCCAATATCGCAAAACTCTCAAGGCAGACACTCTCTTCAAAAGACGAGATTGAGGGCATGGTTTCCGAACTTGCTGCTCTCGGCAAGTCTGCAGATGAGATTAATTCCATCTCTGATGCAGCTGTTTACCTTTCAAATGTCACAGGAAAAGATCTGACTTCCTCAATGACAACATTGCTGAACACATACAACGGCAATGTGACTCAGCTTAAGAAACTGGGAGTGGATACTTCGGATTTGACGAAGAAAGAACTGGAACAGGGTGCGGCAGTCCAGCTTGTCATAGACAAGTTCGGCTCTCTTTCTCAGGAGATGGCTCAGGCTGATACATCCCAACACATTCAGAACATCAAGAACAACATAGGTGATATCAGACAAAGCTTCGGAGATCTTATTGATTTCTCATTCGGCCCGCTTTTGGCCAAACTCGATGAGGTTACCACCAGGTTCAAGGCAGGCTTTGATGACTTCATACAGAGAGCTAAGGTTGTCTTTGAGAACTTCCCTGAAATCATCAGCCGCCTGGGAGAGGCTTTAAAGAGCAGTTTCTCTAAGCTTTTCTCAATTGACGGTATTACACAGTTTGTTTCAAACATCACTACATTCATTCTGTCCAAAATCCAGCTTGTCGGAAACGCCGCTGCCAACCTCCTGTCTCTGATTCAGGGTATAACGTCATCGGCATTGGAAGGTGTCGGCAACTATGCCATGTACTGGATTACCCATATCTGCGACAGCCTTGGAATTAATCTCTCAGAGACGATCAACTCAATAGGAAACTGGCTCCTGGATTCCCCTATAGGGCAGGTTGTTGACCAGATTGTCTCAAAGGCTGTAAACGGCATCCGCCTTGTCGGAAATATCATTAAGAACATCCCTCAGATTGTGAAGATAGTGATCAAGAACATAGGAACGATGATTTCATCGCTCTTCTCAAACATCCCGATTGCAATCAAGGAAATCTTTTTAGGTATATTCGACTGGGTAGCCTATGCGGTTGTAAGCATTAAAAACAACTTCATCCAGAGCATTGAGGATGCAATTCAAAGTATAGGGACTAGACTTCACAACTCATGGATTGGGAAGTTGTTCGGAGTAGGTGGCAAGCTTGAGACTATCGACCTTGGAGTAGACAGAACCTCTGAGCGTGAGCTTTACAGCAAGACCAACACTCATTTTGAAAATGTGGGTGCGGCTTTCAGCAACATAGGTAACGACCTTGAACCTATGGTCAAGGAGATAGAGGCTCTTCTGAATCCTGCATTTGAGAAGTTCTCAGCAGATAATGCTACAACCATCGGAAGGGCTATGGCCACCTGGACTGCAAAGAGCAGTGATGACTATTACAAGGCCGCCAAGAAGAACTTCTCCAGCATTGGAGATTTCCTCAAAGACTGGGGGCAAACCTTTCTTGGAGACCTTAACGAAGACTGGAATAATCTCTCATCCTCGTTCTCTTCAATCTTCTCAGATTCATTCGGAGAAGACTTTGATGCCTTTATAGATTGGTTCAAACCCTTCATAGAAGACAAACTCTCCATGAAACAGTCTTCAACTGTGCCGTCTGAAACTAATTCTACAGAGAACGATAAATCAGGTGCTTTGACAGGAGATTTTTGGAACGGAGTGCTTAATGCTTTCACTTCAAAGATGGGGGAGGCAGGAGAGGTTGTTGGACGACTCTCAACAAACATGTCTACTCTCGGACCCACGCTCGGAGCAATACTGACTGCAATAGAATACATCTTTGAGGGACTCAGTGAGACCCTCGGACCTGTGCTGAATGACTTTGTTAAGTTCGGAATTGAGCCTCTCAGAGAACTTGGAAGAATCATAGGAGAGCTATTGATTCCTGTAATACAGATACTCATGCCCTTGATTGAGAAGACAGCAGAGTTTTTGGTAACAATTTTCAATGCTCTTGGTGTTGTTCTTCTCCCGATAATTGAAATCATAGGTACAGTTCTTACCCCAGTGGTATCTTTTCTCTCATCGGTTCTTGAGGCTTTGATGCCTGTAATCAAGGTTTTTGCAAAAGTGGTGGTAACGATTACTGGCACAATACAGTACGTGGTTCAGGTTCTTCAGCATTGGATTGCGACCATTATGAACTGGCTTGCCGGACTGAATATACTCGGCTGGCATCCGTTCGGAGGCTTAAGGATGAATGATCCCGGAAGTCCTGGAAGCTACAGTTCTTTCATTCAAGGTAAATGGAGTGCTATAGATGAAGCCTTTGAGAAAGGATCAAGTACTGTATCCGACTGGAAAGCCCAGTCAAACATGAACAC
>DBVL01000001.1:0-142 GCA_002308475.1 Spirochaetales bacterium UBA1265
AAGGTCAAGGGTACGATCCACTGGGTGAACGCGCCGACAGCCGGCGACTGTGTCGTGCGCTTATATGAGAACATTGTTAATGAAGACGGCCGCTATAATGAAGACGGCAGTCTGAATCTGAACCCGAATTCCCTGACGGTAG
>DBVL01000001.1:176-5180 GCA_002308475.1 Spirochaetales bacterium UBA1265
AAGGCTTATGAGAGCTTCCAGTTTGTAAGAAACGGCTACTTTGCGGTGGATCCCAAGGATTCTGTGGAAGGCGCGCCGGTCTACAATCGTGTGGTTTCGCTGAAGAGCAGCTTCAAACTGAATTAACACCGATTTAGAAAGAAAGGATTGCCATGGCCGAAAAACTGTATACGATACCGGTAAATGAAGCTTTCGATTCCGGCGCGGAATGCCCGGTCTGCGCAATGTTCACGAAGCTCGAAAATGATTCCATCGATTTCATGATGGGTCCTTCCTATATGGAAGACGATATCCGCATGGATACGAACAAAATGGGCTTCTGCAAGCCCCATATGCGTATGCTGGCTGTACAGAAGAACAGGCTTGGCCTTGCCCTGATTCTGAAGACCCATCTGGATGAACAGAAGAAGGAAGCCCTTGCTTTCCGCGATAAACAGATTAAGCCGAAGGCATTTCTGAAGAAGCCGGAACGAAGCGAACTGGCTTCCTGGTGTGAGAAACAGACGGAAAGCTGCTATATCTGCAATCGGATTACAAATACCTTCGGACGTTATATTGACACCATACTTCATTTGTATAAGAAGGATCCGGAATTCAGGAAAAAATACGATAACTGCAAAGGCTTCTGCCAGGAGCATATGGGCATGCTGATTGACAAGGCCCAGGAAACCCTGTCACAGGAAATGCTGAATGCCTTTTACCAGACCACATTGAAGCTTTACGCCGATAACCTGCAGCGTCTCGCAGATGATCTGGACTGGTTTACGGATAAGTTTGATTATCGTTACAAGGATGCACCCTGGAAGAATTCCAGAGATGCCATCGAACGGGCTGTAACGAAGACCAATGGTATTATTATTGAATAAGGCTTTGGAAAAGGGAGCATAAAGGGTCCTTGGGGACCGCAAATTTCAAACCGCGGAATGCGGAGAAAGAAGGGTAGTATGAAAAAGTTTATGAAAGAGTTCAAGGAGTTTGCGCTGAAAGGAAGCATGATTGATCTGGCTGTAGGCATGATTATCGGTGCCGCTTTCACCGCAGTGGTGAACAGTTTAGTAACGAACCTGTTCAACCCGATCATCGCGCTGGTTACCGGCGGCGTGGATCTGAATGAATTGTGGAAGATCCCCGTAGGCGCAGTTCTGGAGGATGGTACCCAGGCAACCATCAATATCGGTGCGTTTATTTCTTCAGTAATTAATTTTGTGATCATGGCTCTTGTCATCTTCATGATTGTGAAGGCTGTCAATAAAGCCCGTACACTGAAGAAGAAAGAGGAAGAGGCAGCGCCCACGACGAAGAAGTGCCCGTTCTGCCAGTCGGAAATCCCCATCGAAGCTACCCGCTGCCCGCACTGCACCAGCCAGCTTTCTGAGTAATAGGGAGTGGACGCGGATTGACGGATTCCGTGTGCTTGATATTATGATATTTCGCGGGATATACGGAATGGGATCGTTTATTCTGCACCTTAGAACACGAAAAGTTCATATATTTTTGCCCTGAAATACTTTTCATTCTGTCAAGGATGCTCTATAATATGGGTGACTGCAGAGGAACAGGGCAGTCTGAAAGGAGATTGAAATGGGATTATTTAGTTTTTTAGTTGGCAGCTCAGTGATTGGCGCGCTTGCAGGAACCGCTTACACATTTACGAAGAAATATAAAGAACTGACACCGGAAGCTCCGGAATGTGCTGAAGGTGAGGATGCAGAGAACGTTGAACGCACATATTCGAAGCTGGATACGGAAGCTGCGAAGAAGGCTGCGGCTGAGACCTTCGACGCCATTAAGAAGAGCAGCATCAAAGCTTATGGTGTAGCAAAGGATTCTTTCAAGACCATCCAGGAAAATGTCAGAGAAAATTACGGNNGATTCGATCGATGCGACCAAGGAAAAGGTCTCCAAGGCTTTTGAAACAACCAAGGAAGCCGTAAGCGGGAAATATGAGGAAGTCAGATCCAATCCCGACGTCAATGACACCATTGAGAAGATTAAAGAATCTGCTAAGAGCGCATATGAAAGCGTTCTTGAGAAGATCAGCGGCATTGAAGAGCAGATAAAGAACCGCGCGGAGAATGCAGAATGTGCCTGCGATGGTGAAGAAGCTGCAGAGTGCTGTGAGAAAGCGGAAGATGCGGCAGAGTGCTGTGAAGCAGCGAAGGAAGAAGTGAAGGATGTCTGCGAAGCAGCGGAAGGCGCAGCGGAAGCTTTTACAGAAGCAGCAAAGGACGTGACTGACGAGTTTTAATCAGGGACTGTAATCGAACAGTGCTTCAGTGATATCGATATTCTGAAATGTGAATCCTGAGATTAAGCATGGCCCCGGGAGACAAAATCTCCCGGGGTTTTCCTGTGATAATTGACCATCAATATTCTATGTGACATGGTTTTACAGGGTATTGACAAATCTTTTTTTACAGTTATAATGTTTAGCAATAAGAAATAATGACAGGGGTGCTGAAAACGCTTTGCGTACAGAGGCTGAGACGGAAGAATTCCGAACCCTTATACCTGATACGGATAATACCGGCGGAGGAAGGCACATGAAGAAAACCATAATCATTTTGTCCCTTTTTATCATTCTTGTGTTCTCTGTCTTTGCAAAAGGCAATTCAGAGAAAGTCAAAACAAATGAAATAACAGTCTACGCCTATGACTCATTTACCAGTGACTGGGGCCCGGGAGCTGACCTGGCGGCAGCTTTTGAGGAAAAAACAGGAATAAAGGTAAATCTGATCGGCTTTGATGGAGCTCTTGAGATGCTTGCACAGGTGACCTTTGAAGGTAGCACCTGTGAGGCAGATATAGTGCTTGGAATAGCTGACACCATGACTGTTGATACCAATCTTTTCTACAAATGGACACCCAAGTGCAACAACAGTCTTGAGGGTTACACAAAAGACAGCCCCCTTATTCCGTTTGACTACGGTGTTTTTGCCTTTATCTACAATTCAAAGTCAGGATCTCCCAGACCTGCAAGCCTTGCAGAGCTGACTTCATCAAAGTATAAGAATCAGGTTATCCTCATTGACCCGAGAACATCTTCTGTTGGTCTTGGTGCACTGTTGTGGTCTGTAAACGTCTTTGGAGAGGAGAAAGCCATGCAGTGGTGGTCAGATATGGCACAGAACGCACTCACCATTTCAAACTCCTGGTCAAATGCCTACGGCCTGTTTACAGAAGGAGAAGCCCCTCTTGTTTTAAGTTACACAACAAGCCCTGTTTACCATGCTCTTTATGAGGATAACAGGGATTACGTGGCTCTGGAGTTCTCAGAAGGACACTACATGACTACAGAGTACATGGGCATACTCAAGACTTCGGACAACAAAGAAAAAGCAAAAGAGTTCTGTGAATTCATCCTCACTGAAGGACAGAGCAGAATTGCAACTGACAACACCATGTTTCCTGCAAACAGGAACACAGTACTTCCCGAGGCTTTTGAGGCAGCACTCATGCCCTCAATAATAGTCAATAAGAATACAAAGACAGATACTTCTGAGATTGACAGGTATATTGACTTATGGACAAAAGCAGTCGTGCGCTGAAATACACGGGAATTGTTTTATACTCTCTTCTTTATACCATCCCTCTGCTGGTCACGCTCTCAAGCACTGACTTGCAGAGCCTGAAGGAGAGTGTTACAAACTCCTACTACCTTCACATTTTCTCCTTTACACTCAAGCAAGCACTTCTAAGTGCTCTGCTTTCTCTTTTGGTAGGGCTTCCGGGAGCCTACATTCTTGCCTACAGAAACTTTCATTTGAAACGCCTTGTAAAGGCCCTCTTCACCATTCCGTTTGTCCTACCCCCCATACTGGTCATTCTGGGGTTTGTTGTCTTTTACGGAAACAGTGGGTATCTGAACAGGTTTCTTATGGCTGTCTTTGGTCTTGAAAAAGCTCCTCTGAAGATACTTTACTCCTTCAAAACCGTTCTTTTGGCTCATACTTTCTACAACTTCCCCATTGTTATGACACTGGTCAGCAACAGCATGAGAAACATGGATCACAGCTGTGAGGAAGCGGCCATAGCAGAAGGAGCCTCATCCTTCAAAGTTTTCTCAAGAATCATTCTTCCAAGAGCCATACCTGCAGCCATGAGTGCTGCCATAATTGTTTTCCTGTACTGCTTTACAAGCTTCTCAATCATCCTTGTTTTGGGAGGCGGCCCGGCTCTTACAACGCTTGAGGTTGAGATCTACAGACAGGCAAAGACAAGCTCAAATATTCAGATGGCGGCCGCTCTTTCCATCCTTTCCACCCTTACTGTTCTGTTTGTTCTTTTTTTGAACAGTTTCATAGAGAACAGATCAAGTGTATATGAAGCTGATTACGCAGCAATCAGAACTCAAAAGCTCAGTATTCCTGAAAGAATCTACCTTACACTCTCCATTCTCTTTGTTCTTCTTCCTCTGCTGAGCATATTCATCAAGGCAGGATCTCTTAAAGCCTGGCAAACAGCTCTGGGGGTCATGGAAAGCGTAGTTAACTCAGTCAAGGTTGCCTTACTCTCTTCCGTTGTCTCAACAGCACTTGCCCTCAGCACAGCATATCTTCTTACTGTCTCTATGGGCAGAAAAAGAGGGCTGCTTTCCGCCTACTGCACTCTGCCCATGGTAACAAGCTCTGTCATCTCCGGGCTTAGCTACTACGTAATAGTCAGAAGGTACTTCTTTGTTCCATCCGCCATACTCCTGATTCTATCTCATGCAGTTCTGTCCATGCCTTTCTGCCTCAGGAGCATAAGAAGCGTATGGAAGGACATACCTAAGGAGATAATTGAAAGTGCCAGAAACACTGGAGCCACGGAGCGTCAGATCTTTTACAGAATCCAGCTACCTCTTCTCAGACCTGCAGTCAGGTCCTCACTGCTGTTCGCTTTTGCCATCAGCATGGGAGAGTTGAACTCCACAATGATTCTTGCCGGCTCTTCTTTCAGAACCATACCTCTTCAGATTTACAGAATGGTAGGCTCATACAACTATGAAGGAGCCTGTGCACT
>DBVL01000013.1:0-13434 GCA_002308475.1 Spirochaetales bacterium UBA1265
CTTGGCTCCGCAGGGGATGAAGGTTGTTGTCATGATTGTAATTCTTCTGTCTCTGTTGTTCTCGATTGTACGGGAAGCCATGATTCCGGGAATGCCGCATCCTGTTCCGACAAGGATAGGGATGAAGGATTTTCCTGAGAGTCCGAATTTCCTGAAGATTCTGTCCATGACGAAGGCAATTCTTGCCATATAGCCGCAGGATTCGAGGATGGCAAGCATGAAGAACAGTACCAGCATCTGAGGAACAAAGCCGAGAACTGCTCCGACACCGGCCACAATACCATCAAGGATGAGTCCGCTGAGCCAAGGAGCACAACCTATGGAATCAAGGAGGTTTCCAACCAGAACAGGAATGCCCGGAACCCATGTGCCGTAGTCTGCGGGATCTGGTTCTGTACCATCAAGGGCTTCAAAGGCTTCTACTGCACCTGCCAGGTCTTCTGTTGTATATGTGACAGTTTCCTCTGCGAGTGTCTCTTCGTCTACAAGTGTGTAGTCAGCTGTTGTTCCGTCCTTAATTGCAGCAGCTCCTGCTTTAATATCTGCTACAGTTGAGTCTTCTTCCAGAAGGCCGTAAGCGTCCAGAACATTCGCAGCCTCGGTGTAGGTTTCCGCATCTTCTGAATATGAGGCACTTCCGTTTCCGAAGAGGTGGAATCCGTCTCCGAACAGGCCGTCATTTGCCCAGTCGGTTGCTGCTGAACCTATTGTAACCATAGCCACGTAGTAAACAAGGAACATGACCAGGGCAAAAATAGGAAGGCCGAGCCAGCGGTTTGTAACTATTCTGTCAATCTTGTCTGAAGTGGATAGGCTTCCCTTGTTTTTCTTCTTGTAGCAGGCCTTTATGACTTCTGCTATATAGATGTAGCGTTCATTTGTGATGATTGATTCAGCATCATCATCCATTTCTTTCTCAGCATTCTTAATGTCTGCTTCAATGTGTGAAAGCTTATCTGCAGATACACCAAGCTTCTTGATTATATCTGAGTCTCTTTCAAAAACCTTGATTGCATACCATCTCTGCTGCTCTGCCGGCAGATCATGTACTATTGCTTCCTCAATATGTGCAAGTGCATGCTCAACGGGACCTGAGAATGAGTGCTTGGGCTCCGTCTTGTCTTCTTTGGCAGCTTTTACTGCAGCCTCAAGAACCTCTTTCACTCCAGTGCCCTTGAGTGCTGAGACTTCGACAACGCGGCATCCTATTCTTTCTGAGAGGGACTTGAGGTCAATCTTGTCTCCGTTCTTTCTGACAAGGTCAATCATGTTGATGGCTACAACCACTGGAATTCCTACTTCAACAAGCTGTGTTGTCAGATAAAGGTTTCTTTCAAGGTTTGTACCGTCAATAAGATTGACAATGGCATCCGGTCTTTCACCTATGAGGTAGTTTCTTGCCACAACTTCCTCCATGGTGTACGGGGAAAGTGAGTAGATTCCCGGAAGGTCTGTTACAATTACGTTCTGGTCGAACTTGGCTTTACCCTCTTTCTTCTCAACTGTTACTCCGGGCCAGTTTCCTACAAACTGGTTTGAACCGGTGAGGGCGTTGAAAAGTGTTGTTTTTCCGCAGTTAGGGTTTCCTGCTAGTGCTATTCTTATAGACATCTGTCTCTCCTGTTCAGTCCTGGTTTACTTCAATAAGGGCTGCGTCTTCCTTTCTGATTGAAAGCTCGTAGCCTCTGACTGTAATCTCAATCGGGTCTCCAAGGGGAGCAACTTTCCTGACGGTAACTTCAGTTCCCTTAGTAATTCCCATGTCCATGATTCTTCTCTTGACTGGTCCTGTACTGTTTATTCGTACTACAGATGCAGACTGGCCAATTTTTACCTCTTTCAGTGTCATATTTCCTCCAAAATCAAATCAGATCATTATTTTTCTAGCCATATCGCTGTTTATGGCAACTCTGGTCTCTTTTATGTTCACTATCACGTTCTCACCGTTTTTGGTGACTACCCTTACACTTGCGCCTGGGACAAAACCTAGGTCCTCAAGGTGCTGTTTCACTTCGGGATTTCCGGAGACTTTCTTGATTGTGGCCTCTTCGTTAAGCCCGGCAAGTACTAATGGAAGCATTCATTATCCTTTACAAAGCGGTTCGCATATGCTAACCCGCTTAGTAAGCATATACTAACTTAAGATCAAATTTATTTCAATCTCAAATTGCATAAGGATGTAACCTTTAGGTTTTTTCTGGGTTATAGAGAGAAGAGCAGCGGGTGGTTGTTCGGAAAAACACACTTGTCTTCGATGAGATGTTTTATTATAATCTATCCAAATAAAATGAATCAGAGGTATGGTAGACTGTAGTTATATGAAGAGGAAGGGAATTTTTCTTGTAGTATTTCTATTTTTACTTACGGGAGTTGGTCTGTTTGCGTCCAGTGACCACACTTCTACTCTTGATATAAGCTATACTTTTGGTCGGCAATACATTTTCTATGATAATCAGACTGTTTACAATAACAAGACAACCAGCGGTATGGGTGGAGGTTTTGAATACAGCTTTGTCCTGAAGCCACATTCCACCAGCATTGGCTTTGGCACTTCCTTTGAATTCTACAGGTTTTCCGGTTTCCATGATTATCTGGATATAAAAGTTTCCGCAAACATAAAGCAGCATGTTTTCACCATTGACAGCGTGGATTTTGATATTGCCGGAGGCGTAGGTGTGGATTTCGTATTCAGAGAAGACGGGGACAAAGGACTTTATTTCCTTGGCCGTCTTGGACTGGATGTTGTCATGCCGGGTACAGAGATTTTTGATGTTGTTGTCCACACCGGTGGTGAATATACAAATCAGAAAGGCAGCTGGCTCTTCCATCTTAATGGTTCTGCCGGTTTCAGGTGGAAATTCGGAGGTGAGTAATGAAGAAAACCTCCGTCCAAATTCTTCTTTTTCTGACTCTTGTTGCTACTCTTACTCTTCTTTCCTGTGAAAATAACGTCTATATGGATCCCTACTATCTGAAGGACTCAGATCTCTGGATGGTAAACGGCAAGTATTTCCCTACACTTCAGGAAGCTATGGACTACATCTATGAGACAACAAAGTCCAAATCCATGGAAAATGTTCCTGCAGAGCGAACGGCAGTACTGCAGAGAGACGTAATGAACGGAGAGAGAGGTGGTGGGTTGATTGTTCCCGAGGACTTTGAGGGGCAGTTGACAATAGACTTCAATACCTTTACCTACGAATTTGATGACTCACTTGACCACTTCTTTGAAATAAAGGGAGGGGATGAGGTCTACATAACCAACGGAACCACCGTTATCTATAATGAAGCCTCACATGTTCCTTTTGCTCTAGCTGTAAACACTGATGTGGTAAGGATAGATTCTCACCTCATTGATGACAGAAGATGGGATCCGGTAAAAGACAAGTCAGATGCAAAACTCTTTGACGTTGGTGAAAAAGGTTCTCTTGTTGTCTCCAACATAAGTGCCGTTACAGATGACCAGCAAAATGAGACAGCGCTCAGGGGTGTTGTCTCTGTTGTTACTGACGGCACAACGGGAGGAAGGATTACTATAGAAAATACCCGTGTGGTTATTGATAACATTCTTACCCGCTACAAAGACGAGGAAGGAGAGGTCTCAGATACAATTCCTGCTGAAACCAGTATACCTGAAGAAGCAAAGACAGACATAACCATCTCCAGCGGCTACGTAACCATTAATAAAATAGAGACTCTTTCAGACTATTACAAGAAAGAGGAAAGTGACTCAACTGTCACTCTGTTTACAAAAGCCAAGATAAATATCTTCAGTACGGATGCTGAGGATAAGACTAAGATAGAGAACCCTCATGACACTGAAACAGATAAGATAGATACAGCCATACAGACAATAATTAATACTGAAGAGCAAGAGATTCCTGTTGACCATGAGATAGTCCATGACTTTGATGACGATCATATATTCTCAGCAGTTGAACCTACTTGTTTGGAAGATGGCCATATCTTTTACCGCCAGTGCATAATCTGTGGCGAGTATTTTGATGAAAAAGGAAACATGCTTGATTCTGAGAAGCTCTCTTACCCTATACAGGAAGGTGGTACTGTGCTTCCTGCGCTTGGTCATAATCTTAAAAAACATACAGCAGTGGCTCCTACCTGTACAGAGGAAGGAAGCATTGAGTACTGGCATTGTATCAGATGTGGAGATTATTTCCTGGATGNNGAAGAAGCCACAACCGGAATAACTCAGAGTGAGACTGTCATCCCTGCCCTCGGACACAACTGGGGAGACTGGACTGAAGACAATGAAGAAACTCACTCCAGAACCTGCTCAAGATGCGGAGAGACTGAGACAGAGCACCACCATTTTTCACAATGGACCAAAACAGATGAGCACTATGAAAGAACCTGTTCTGACTGTGGAAGAGTTGAGACAAGACCCCTTGAGCATGTTCATGAGCTGGTACATGTTGCAAGAATAGAGCCAAGTTGTACAGAGCCTGGACAGGAAGAACATTGGTACTGCAGTATCTGTCAGAAGTTTTTCTCTGATGAGAATGGAACTAACGAGGTAACAGCAGAGGCTCTTGTAATTCCTGCTCTTGGTCACTCTACGGTCTCTGTTCCGGCAACTGAACCCACCTGTGAAGGCTATGGAAACATAGAGTATTGGGTCTGTTCAAGATGCGGTGAGTATTTCAGGGATCAGGAAGGAACAATAGAGCTTTCTGAAGAAGGGCGTTCAAAGACAGTTGATCAGGGAGGTGTTCTGATTTCTCCAACCGGACACAGTCCTAAGAGTGAATTTGAGTATGACATGGACCATCACTGGCATGTCTGTGAGCATGATGAAAGCCATATCCTGAACAAAGAAGAACACACATGGGATGAGGGACAGTTCTATGATAACGGTCAGAGTTTTGTATACACTTGTACCATCTGTGGTGCCAAGAAGAGCATCTCGGCTCCTGAGTATGAAGAGTACAATATAGGAATAGGAACAATTCTTGTTCCTACAGGCGTAATCCCGGCTCCGAGTGGAGATATGGTGATTACAAGGGAAGGGAATATCTGTACAGTCAAATATGTTCCACATTTAAACTCTCCTACGGATTACAAGATATCTTGCCGTTATATGTACAACGGCTCATGGTATCCCTATCTGACCGGAACATCAGACGAATATGGAAATTTCACAGTCACATTGATAGGAATTCTGCCATACAAGATTCAAATGCAGATTTACAATGATGGCGGAACTATAGTCAGGCAACAAACTGTCTATAAAAATGAATGACAGTATTTATATAGAAATTTTAAAATTTCCCTCTAAGAAAAGAGGGAGAAGGAGAGAAAATGAAAAAGTTTTCATTACTTTTGATGATTGTTCTCATTGTTGGAGCAGTCTTCATCTCATGTAGTTCAGACCCGGCTCGCAGTTCTGATGTAGCAACTGTAGCACTGAGTCTTGATACAGCAAAAGCGCTAGAAGCTGATTTAGATATTCAGTCCCTTCCAGGTGCTGGTACCCTTTACTGGTACTACACAGCTGAAAAGACTGATAACGGTTTTAAAACTGGTGAAACAACTGGTGTAACTGCTATCAGAGCGGACAATGTGCAGAATGGTCTTCCTCAGGTAATAGGCCAGACCGGGATTGATACAAATAATAAGCCGACTTCCAGCACATGGTTCTCAACTGGTTCTTGGAGATTCAATTTCTATGGTGTAAAGGCTGAAGAAACTGAGGACGAGTTTGGAGACTCTGAATACGACCCATCTTATGCCGATAATAGAGTTATTTACAAAGCAGAGAATGTTACTCTTAATGTTGTAGCTGCTACACAAGGAAACAATATTGGTGGTACTGCAAACATTGAACTAACAGTGGCAAATGATACACGTACTGGTGCTAAGTTCACGATGGAAGAAATTACTGTTAATCTTGGTCATTCATATAGCGCTGGAACATACACTTTGCAGGTGTTTGTTGATGATGCCGAACAAGCAACTATAGCTAAAACTATAACTATAGATGATCCGACTGCCAATAATGGAGTTCTCACTTTTGGATCTAATACTGCTAGTGAGATTATAGCTTATGGTAAAGATTCAACAGGCATTAACACTGACCATACTCTTACATTTAAAGTAATCAAAGATGGAGTTGGCGCCCCATATGCCACAGAGACAATCACTCTCAATGCTCGCAATGGTTATACTTGGACTATCTCTGGATCGCTTGCAAACTTGGATGCAGTTGCTTGGGTTGGAATTGATTACACAGTGTTAAATATCAGCAAGGAAGAAGATCTTAGACGCTTAGCCTCTTATGTAAACAATGGTCATACTCTTGAAGGTAAGACAGTCAAGTTGGAGCATGATATTATTCTTACAGATTCCTGGACTCCGATTGGAAACAGCTATCGTGGTCAGGAAAATGGAGCTTACTTTGCCGGTACATTTGATGGACAGGGATATACTATCAGTGGCCTGACTGATGGAAATACTTATGTCCCTGCTAATGCAAAGTCAAACGGAGAGTATTCTTACGGTTTATTCGGTATTGTAAAGAATGCCACAATTAAGAATATTAATCTTACAAATGTTGATATTAAGTCTAACAATGCTAGTTATACAGCAGACGAAGTTGGTGCAGTTGTAGGATACAGTTTGGGTTCTCTGAAATTGGATAATATCACTGTTTCAGGATCTGTTGTTGGTGATAATGTTGGTGGAATTATTGGCCGTGCTTATGGTACTTCTGCTGAAAATGAAACAATCGTTATTTCCAATTGTACTAACCAAGCAGCAGTTTCTAGTTCTCATATCCATGACTCTGGTGCCAACAGTTACACAGACCGTGCAGCAGGTATTGCTGGATATATCAATGGATTAGGAACACCTGTAACTGTCGAGAATTGTATTAACAGCGGTAATATAACTGTAGGATCTGCAAGTGGAACTGGCAAAAAGATAATTGCTGGAATCTGTTGCTATGGATTCAACACCGGTGTGGCTGACAGCTATACATTCACAAATAATAAATCTACAGGTGCTCTTAACGTTCTTGGATCAAGTGGTACTGTACATATTGCAAGTATTGTCTTTATGTGTAATAACCCAATAGAAGAGAATATTGATACATATAGTTTCACTGATGCTTCAAATTATAATGTTGGAACAATTACTGTTTTTGGAACCACTAGAACCGATGTTTTAAAGGAAACACACTAACACTAAGTGCTAGTCTATGTGACTGTTCAGGCAAGGGGCTTATGCCCCTGCCTCTTAACTGACATATCTTTTGTTTGATGTGTCATACAAAACTGGTTCGGTCCTATAACAAGGGCCGAACCCTAACTTTGGAAATAACTGTGAACCTTAAAGTTCACATTCAGATAGATTTAGTAAGGAGAGAAGATGAAGAGAAACTCATTTTTCCTGGTTATAATTCTTTTACTGAGCATGGTTTTTATCTCATGCAGCGCAGAGCCTGCTTCATCATATGACTCTGAAGTAGCTAAAGTTGGTGTAAGTGTATCCAAAGCTCTTACCAGTTCAACCACCACTACTACACTGCCAGATATTGATGATCTTTATGTGTTTTACACAGCTTATAAGATCAGTGGTGGCTTTAGAACAGGTGAAACCACAAAAATAACTCCGATTAGAACGGATAATGATGGAAAAGGTCTTCCCATAGTAGTAGGTCAGACAGGAGCAACATTTAACGAAAATGGTGTAGTTCCTCAGTCAGATACCTGGTTCTCTACAGGTTCTTGGGTTTTCTCATTCTATGCATCTACCACTCCTAACTATAAAGCTAGTAACGTTATTTTTAGAGCAGATGATGTAGTCGTTGAAATTACTCGTCCCGAGGAGGAGAGCCAAAATATTGGTGGTACTGCAGTTATCCAGCTTGTAGTTGATGAAAACAATGACCCACGTGAAAATGCTAGTGTTTTTGTTGACAATATCTATGTTGACTTTGGTAGCTCATTTGACTCATCTGCTACTTATAAAATGAGTGTATACCTTGATGATGTTACGACTACTGCAATTGCGACAATTGAAGGAACCAATGATACCACCGTTGACGGAAGAGTTACATTTACCAGTAATGGTGCAGTGAAGTCTTTCTCGGAAACAGAGGGTACTTCTCATAAGTTTGATTTCAAGGTAACTAAAGGCGAAGACCCAATGGTGTTCGCTGAGGGAAATATCACTGTTCCTACAGCTAAAGGACAGGTAACTACAATTACCGGAGACCTTGCAAGTCTTGATTCTCTTGCAATGATCGCAATCAATCTCGATGAAAGTGTTGATGTAGTCAATGGTACTGTAACTAATGTTAAGGAAATTAATAACATTACTTCAGGAGATATTGTTGTTACTTCAGATATAGCTCCTGATATGACAAAGGAGTCTAACAAGACAACAGTTACTTTTAATAGCGAAGACTTGGATTCAAGTTATTCTTATAGTCTGGAAGTAGAAGTTACAACTGCTGCTATTGGTCAAAACTCAGAAGCATTTGAGGTGTTTGAAATTGCAGTAGAAAATAACAATCAGAGTGAAGTTGTAACACAAGCATCTGTTGCAGAGATTGATTTGACTCTTGTTAAGACAACAACTAGCAATAATACAACAATTGCAGTTGAAAACGTGACAAGTTTCCCAAGTAACGTACATGTTGAAACTTATATTGAGCCTAACCTTTCTAGTGTTAATGTTTTCTATAAGGACAGTGACGGGCAGTTACATAATGTATCTGAATACGGCGATGTGACATATAATTCTGCTACTGGATATGTTTCATTCTATACTAAACACTTCAGTAAATATATTGTGTCAACAAATACCAGTGAACTTTGTATCATGAATGAGTTTACGGGCAAGAAGTATAAGTCTCTTCAGTTTGCACTTTCTGAGGCCACTGACGGAGCGAGATTCATTCTTCTTGGAGACATGTCTCTTACTGAGCCAGTGACAATTACAAATGATGTTAATCTTAATCTCAACGGGTTTGATATTACAGCTACAGATTCCAGGGCTATTTGGGTGAAATCCGGAGAGTTAACCATAACAGGTAGAGGAACTATTAGTTCAAATAAATCTGGAAATGGTGATTTTGCTTCCTCTTCTTCTGTTATCCGCGTTGGTTCTTCTGAGTCTCAGGATGGTTCCGCAGGTCTTGTGATTGATAAGAATGTCACAATCTCTTCAAACCACTGTTATGGAGTAACAGTATTCGGTAAGAATACTGAAGGTCAGACTCTTGATGTAAAAGGAACTGTATCTGTAACAGGTGAGGTTTCTGCTATTTCTGGAAATGGTTCAAATGAATTAACAAATACAGAAATAACTATTAGAGTTGGTGCTGAGGTTTCTTCAACTGGAGATGTTGCCATCTATCACCCACAGGAGGGAACACTGAATATTGAAGGTGGAGTAATCACCGGTAAGGGTGGCGTTGAGGTTAAAGGCGGAACTGTTACAATCAGTGGTGGTACAATAACAGCTACAGCTACTGAAGCTTCTCACGTAGCAAATAACAATGGCCCTTCAACAACAGGTTATGCTGTTGTTGCCGTTGAGAACAACGGCTATAAGGGAGATGCTACTATTGAAATCACTGGTGGAACTTTCACTGGTGCTATTGGAGTTTTGGAAGACAGTCCGTCAGACGACTTTGATGCAACCTTAAGTATTAGTGGTGGATTTTTCTCTGTTGATCCAACAACGTATGTTCTTCCTAGCTATAGTGTAATTCATGATGAAGAGACTGATATGTATGAGGTAACTACTGACCCATCCAGAAATACTCCTCTTACACTTGAAGCTTTCAGTGATACTGTAACCATCACAATTAAAAATGCTCCTGAAAGCTTAACTCGTACATATGTGAATGCTGAAGGGTATACTGAAGCCTATGATGAAGCGACTGCAACTTATACCATCTCATTGCCAGTTGGAGGAAAGCTTGAGCTTCGTGCAAATGGAACCGGAAGTACTGGTTATGAGCACTTTTTGAATATTTCTGGATCTGCTGACTTCTATTGTTATGGTAACGTGATGAGTCTTGTTGATCCTGTAAACTACAGAAAGCTGACTGAAATACCTCATGACTACGAGTTCTATGGATTGTTTGCTAAAGGATTGTCAATATATCGTGATAGACTTAGTTCAGTTGGATATAATTATCTTGTAACCCATCCAGAACATAAACTGTTACTTCCTGCCACAACACTGAGTGCACATTGTTATGACAGTATGTTCGCAGGCTGCGGAAAAATGGAACGTGTTCCTGAACTTCCTGCAACAACTCTCAAAGAAGGGTGTTACAAGTATATGTTCTATACATGCTATAAGCTTACTGAGGCCCCAGTTCTCCCAGCGACAACAATGGTTGATAGTTGCTATTATGGAATGTTCTATAATTCATTTTTAAAAACAGCACCAGAACTTCCTGCAACAATACTTGCAGATCATTGCTACGAATATATGTTCTACTATTGTAGCTTTGAAAAAGCACCTGTGCTTCCTGCAACAACACTTGCGCCTTATTGTTACGCTAATATGTTCTACTATTGTAGCCTTAAAGAAGCACCTATGAAGCTTCCTGCAACAACACTTGCAGATCATTGCTACGAATATATGTTCTACCATTGTGGATCATTACAAACCGCACCAGAACTTCCTGCAACGACACTTGCGCCTTATTGCTACCATGAAATGTTCGGTTATTGTTATAAGCTAGCAAATGCTCCTGTATTGCCCGCAGAAGTAATGGCTCCTTACTGTTATAGTGGTATGTTCTATCAGTGTGAAGCTCTAACATCAGCACCAGCACTTCCTGCAATGACACTTGCAGAGGGTTGCTATTCTTCTATGTTCTCTAGGTGCAAAAAATTAGCTACTGCTCCGGCTCTTCCTGCAACAACACTTGCGCCTCATTGCTATAGCTACATGTTCTATAGGTGTACGAGCCTTACGGCTACTCCAGTGTTGCATGCTGAAACATTGGTAGACAATTGTTATTATTACATGTTTGCTGATTGTTCAAATCTTAAAACAGTAACTTGTCTTGCTTTGCGTAATGTCAGAGAGGATAGCGATGGAAATTGGACAACTCCAAGTTGGTTAGAAAATGTTTCTTCTTCAGGAACCATCTATATTAATCCGAACGCTATAGTAATATTATATGGTTCTGATGATTATTGGAATCAGGCTAAGCGAGCTGCTGCCACATGGATCAAGGACGCTTTCCTTGATGATTGGTACATTCCTAAGAATTGGACAATAAATACATATACTCACTAATCGAAGTATTGAGGTTCCGGACTTGTTCTGGAACCTCTTTTTTTGTCACTTCATTATTCTTCAAGAAAATTTTTGCTAAAAATTAATGATTCTTCAAGAAAATGGGCTTTTTCAGGTTTTCTTAATGTGTTTAACGTGGTAGCCAAGGTTCTCAACAGTGAGGCGCAGTGTCATGTCTGGAATCTCCTCAGACATGGAGACCTCTGCCTTGCCTTCCTCGAGAGAGACCTTTGCACTTGCTCCGCTAATCTTGTTTAAGGCCCTTTTGACGCTGTTTGTACAGTTGCTGCAGTGCATGCCTTCAATCTCAATTATCTTTGTGCAAATTATTGGAGAAGTAAGGACTTTATCATCTTCATTGTTTGAGATGTTTTCATTTCCACCACCGCAACAATCTCCCTGACCTTTAAGGTGCTTTATGGAAGGAATGATTGCAGCTATGACTGCCGCAAGAATTGCTATTAAAACTATTACTGTAGACATATTTTCAAATCAGAGCTACGAACTCTGCCTCCGTAAGACGTGCAAGATCCTGCGGGTCCAGGCATAGCATGGTTCCTCGGATTCCTGCGCTGACATAAATTCTATTACACAAAAGAGCGCTTTCTTCAATAAATGTCGGATATTTGTGGATCATTCCCAGCGGGCTGCATCCGCCTCTGATGTAACCGGTGTGCTTCTGCAGTTGGGATAATGGAAGCAGGTCTATAGCTTTTACAGAGCACAGATCCCGGACCTTTTTCAGGCTTATATCATAGGCGGCAGGAACACAGAATACAAAGAGTTCTTTTTCATCTGTGATCATTACTATGGTTTTAAAAAGTTGTTCAGCATCAATTCCTAGCTCGGAAGCTGCATGCATGGCATCCAGGTGGTTCTCATCCACAGTGTAGGAAAGAGTAGAGTAAGTCACTTTCTCGGCTTCAAGGATCCTCATGGCATTTGTTTTCTTCATGGCTTTACCTTCTCCTTTAAATATAAGGAAAAACCGGAGTTTTGAAAATTTGTACTATTAACGGACTGAATTTGTAATTGAAATGGGTAAAGATAATGGATTATTGATTGAGAAGTGTTTTTAACATATTATTTCACGAAATTAGGTGGAACCATGAAGAAAAACATTAACATGACATTCAGATGGTACGGAGAAGGCAACGACACAGTTGAACTCTGGCACATAAAACAGACTCCCGGTGTAAAGGGAATAATGGGACTTCTTGACTACAAAGCAGCAGGGGAAGTCTGGGAAAAGGACGAGATAAAGACTTATCTTGAAGGAATCAGAAAAGCAGGCCTCGAGTGTAAGGTAATTGAGAGCGTGAACGTTCACGAGGATATAAAGCTTGGTCGTCCTACAAGAGACAAGTACATCCAGAACTATATAACAACAATCGAGAACCTTGCTGAGTTTGGAATCAAGGTTATCATTTACAACTTCATGCCTGTTTTTGACTNNCTCAATCATCTTATCCCTGAAGATGGTTCCTATAGCCTTTACTTCAGCGAGAAGGATATAGAGGGGCTTACTCCAATAGATATAGTCAGAAATACAAGTGAAGAGAGTGAAGGTTTCACTCTTCCCGGTTGGGAGCCTGAGAGACTCAGTCATCTGCAGGAAGTCCTTGAGGCTTACAAGGGAATGACAAATGAGGATCTTCTGGTCAATTACAAGTACTTCCTTGATGCTATCATTCCTGTATGTGAGAGAGTTGGCGTGAGAATGGCCTGTCATCCGGATGATCCGGGTTGGCCTATCTTCGGTCTTCCCCGTCTTGCTCATGACCAGGAAGGTTATGACAAGATTGTTGCTCTCCATGACAGTCCGTGTAACACTCTCTGTCTCTGCACAGGAAGCCTTGGAAGCAATGTCAAAAACGACATTCCTGCCATGATCAAACACTTTGGCGAGAAGAACAGGATTGCCGCTTTACACGTACGTAACGTCAAACACCTCGGTGATGACAAGGTCTTCAGAGAGAGTGCCCACCTTTCCGAGTATGGAGATCTGGATATGTTTGCAATCATGAAGGCTATCTATGACACCTGTCCTGATGCTTACATCAGACCGGACCATGGAAGAATGATCTGGGGCGAGAAGGCAAGACCGGGATACGGTCTGTACGACAGAGCTCTTGGAGCTACATA
>DBVL01000013.1:13445-18505 GCA_002308475.1 Spirochaetales bacterium UBA1265
TTTGTGGTCTCTGGGAAGCTATTGATAAAATGAGCTGAATCTGTAGAGATAGAAAATATAGCTGTAACAAAGTCAGAATCATGACCCTGTTACAGCTTTTTTTATACACGCAAGGAATGGATTTTATCTTTTTCCATGTTTTTCTCAATTATCTTCCATGCTAAATCAGAAGACTCTTCAGCGGTTGGAAAAAGAAAAGCATGGTTTGGATCAGGAAAGAGACAGATGCTGTGTTTCAAACGATAAACTCCTATGAGTTTGTTCCATTTGAAGGTTAAGCTCTTGTTTTCAACATCTCTTCCTTCAGGAGCTGTAACAGTCAGGCCTGCCTTGTTTATCAGGAGGGTATAGACCTCCTGACCTTCCTGTTGCTTTGCTATCTTGCTGACCGACACTCTGTATTTCACATAGTTGTATGCGGTAAGCAACAGGCCGAATGCCAACAATACAAAAGAAATAAGTGGAGACTGACCGGAAGAGGTTAGTCTGAAGTAGGCAAGGGCAGATACAATAATAAAAGCCAGAGTAAGAATTGCCGGTTTCTTCCAGACCTTTTTCAGATGGAAAGTGTCAAAGGTTGCAAACTCTGTGAAAAGCTCTCTATTCATGAAAACAGTAGCCTTTGCTGCTTCTTTCGGTGGGTTTCCGGTTTTGATTTCTTTGTTCTGTTCCATTATGCCAACTCCCTAACAAAGGCACAGGCTCTTTTGAAATCTTCTTCTGAGGGGAGTCCCTTGTTTATGAAAATCCATGAAGCTGCACAGTGAAACTCTTTCTCACTGAGCTTTATGCCTTGTGCATCTGTAACTTTCTTTATGTTTCCCCAGGTGGATCTTCCTGTGGCAGAGGTGTTCAGGTTTACAACCTCTCCAATCATTTCCTTGTTTTTGATCAGGAAGTCCTTCACTTCGTTGTCTATATTTGCAGCATACATGGCGTTTACAAGAAAGAGGCGGTCCACCTTTTCAGTAAGTGCGTTTTCAACTGTAAGAGCTGGAGTATTCAGTTCTTTTGAAATAGCTGTAGCAAGCTTTTCTGTGTTTCCTTTCTTTGATTTTGTGAAATATCTGATGGCAATCTTCATTTAAAATCTCCTAGGTAGAATTATTCCACACTTTATTGAAAACAGAAAGACAGATATATGTTTTTGATAAGAAGCCGCTACTTCTTTGCTATGTACTTTCTTATATCCAATGCCACAGCTACAACAATCACAAGGCCCTGAACAACATAGTTGTAGTACGGGTTCACTCCAAGGAACTGAAGAACAATCTTCAGCATCTCGAATACCAGAACGCCAACCAGAACACCTGGAACAGTACCAATGCCTCCGGTTGTTGAAACACCACCTATGGTGCAGCCGGCTATGGCCTCAAGCTCGTAGCCCTGTCCCATTGAGGCAGAGGCTCCGCCGGATTTGGCAGCCAGCAGATAACCGGCTAGGGCGTACATGACACCGGCAATCAGGTAGATCCTCAAAACTGTGTTTTTTGTATTCACGCCTGATACTTCAGCGGCAACCTCGTTTCCACCTATGGCGTACATGTATTTGCCATGGCAGGTTTTGTTGTAGATGAACCAGAACAACAGCCCGAAAGCCGCAGCTACAAAAAGAAGATAGGGGAGATAGAACCCTGTGACTTTTCCAATCCTGCCTGTGATCAGCCTGGTGTATACGCTCTGGAAACCTCCTATGGGCTGGGCGTCTGTAAAGATGAGACAGAAGCCGTAAACAATTGTCTGTGTGCCGAGAGTGGTTATGAACGGAGGAACTTTCAGTCTTGAGACTATGAAGCCGTTGAGAAGTCCAATTATGGCTCCAACGCACAGAACAATCAGAAGGACAACCCACATGTTCATTTCCGGAATATTCTTGTACAGGCGTCCTGTGTAGTCTCCACGCTGTATGAGAACTCCGGACAGACAGGCTGCAAGACCAACCTGACGACCTGCTGAAAGGTCTGTTCCCTTTGTTATGAGACATCCGGAAACACCAAGGGCTATCAGAAATCTGATTGCTGTGTTGCTTATGAGGTTTCCGAGATTTCCCCAGGAAAAAAAGTTGCTTGTTGTGAAACCTACAATAATGCTTACAGCAATCAGAAGAACAACAATCGGATTTGATTTGGCTAAAGCAAGCAGGCGTTTGCCGTTAAGTACTTTATTCTCCATTAAAACTCTACTCCTTTACTAGTCAAACTTTGTGGCAAGGTTCATGACCTTTTCCTGATTGGCTTCTTTGCCGTCCAGAAAACCTGTGCATTTGCCATCGCACATGACCATTATTCTGTCAGACATGCCCAGAAGCTCAGCCATCTCACTGGTTATCATCAAGATGCTTTTCCCTTGTTTGGCAAGCTCGGCAATAATGCAGTAGATCTCATATTTTGCTCCTACATCTATGCCTCTTGTGGGCTCATCCAGAATCAGGACATCAGGGTTGTTTGCCAGCCAGCGGCCTATGACCACTTTTTGCTGGTTTCCACCCGAAAGGGATTGGATGAGGGTTTTACTGGATGGGGTTTTTATGTTCATCTTTTGGACATTGTCCTGGACAAGAGATTCTACTTTCCCATTGTTGATGGCAAAGCCGTAATCAAGGTATTTCTTCAGCGAGGAGATGGAGATATTGTCGGCAACCGACAGCACTCCCATGATCCCGGAGGCTCTTCTGCTTTCTGTGAGCATGGCAACTCCCTGGTCAATTGCATCTTTGGGTCTGGTTATCCTCATCTCTTTGCCGTTGAGTTTCACCGTGCCGGAGATATGACTTCTGATTCCGAAGATCCCCTCCATCAGTTCGGTTCTCTGCGCCCCTACCAAGCCCCCAACTCCGAGAATCTCTCCACGGCGTATGTTGAAAGATACATTTCTGAAGCTTTTGGGGTTGATGGATGTGAAATCCTCAACTTCAAAGACCACTTCTCCCGGTATGTTTTCCCGCTTGGGAAAAAGGTTTGTCAGTTCTCGGCCAACCATTTTTGTTATGATGGTGTTTGTTGTCAGTTCCGAGGCTTCCCATGTTCCTATATAGTTTCCATCCCGCATGATTGTCACTTCATTGCTTATGCGGAGAATCTCGTCCATCTTATGTGAGATGTAGACTATGGCTACCCCATCCTTCTTCAGGTCTTCTATTATGCTGAAAAGGGACTCAACTTCTCTCTGTGTCAGTGAGGAAGTGGGTTCATCCAGAATAAGAATTCGGCAGTTGATGGAAACAGCTTTTGCTATCTCAACCAATTGCATCTGAGATGTGCTGAGTGTTCCTACATGCTGTCTCGGATCAAAGGGCAGTTTTACCTTTTTAAGAAGCTCCTCCGTGTCTTTGTACAGTTTGTCATGGTCTACTATGGGAATAAAACCAAAGAGTTTCTTAATAGGATAACGGCCAAGATAGATGTTCTCTCCAATGGGTCTGGCAGGTATCGGTTGAAGCTCCTGATGAACCATGGCTATTCCCTTTGAGAGTGCGTCTATTGGGTCTGAGATGGTAACAGGTTTTCCGTCCATATAAATCTGTCCTTGATCCATCTTGTAGATTCCGAACATGCACTTCATGAGTGTGGATTTGCCTGCTCCGTTCTCACCCATGAGTGCATGGACACGACCGGCCTTGAGCTTAAGCTGTGCATGGTTAAGGGCCTGAACCCCAGGAAAAGCCTTGCTTACATCTTTCATCTCAAGCAGATATTCAGACATGCTTTACCTCCTGTTTGCAGTCTAAAAAAAGACGGAGAGCACAAACGGGGTGTTTCCATACAGAAATGCGCTCTCCGGTCTTTCGATTCTTCAATTCTTTATTTGACCATTACGTAGTCAACCCAGTAGTAGTCTTTCAGCTGCTGGCCAGCGAGGGCTGCAATTGCAACATCTACTGCTGTGTGTGACTGACCTATGTGGTCGTTCAGGACTGTTCCGGTCATGGAGCCGTTGTTAACCATCTCCACACACTCTGCGAGGGCATCTACACCTACAAGGTAGATGTCTTTTCCTACTGTTCTTCCTGCAGCTGTGATTGCTGCTGAGGCACCGAGAGCCATGGCATCATTGTTACAGAAAACAACCTCAATGCTGTTTCCGTACTTGGCAAGGGCGTTGGCTGTCAGCTCCTGGCCTTTGGCCTGTGCCCAGTTGCCCACCTGCTCATCGAGGCAGTTGACCTTTATTCCTGCATCTGTGAGATATTTGATGGAGAACTGTGTTCTGTACTGGGCATCTATGTTCTCTGGGTCTCCCTTGATCATTATGTAGGAAACCACACCGTCCCCGTTTATGTCTCCCTTATTCGGAAGCTCAGCTATTATTCTTCCCTGGAAGGAGCCGGACTGACGGGCATCTGCGCCAACATAACAGACTTTCGGATTTGCTATGATTCCTTCATACATCTCATCAAGTGTGTTTCCGAAGACATCGTAGGCAAGAGGCTCTCTGTTTATGAGAACAAGTGGGATGCCTGCAGCTACAACTCTGTCAATGATTGCGTCTGCTGAGGAGGTCTGGACCAGGTTGAGGATGATTACATCCATGCCCTGTGTAATGAAGTTGTCTATCTGGTTTGACTGCTCTGCCATGTCGTTCTTGCCGTCAACCATTGTGATATTGTACTTTACAGTGTCTGTTTCGAGAGTCTTGAAATAACTGAGAATCTCGTTTCTGTAAAGGGTCATGAAGTTGTCATCATACTGGTAAATGGCAACACCGACTTTGTAAGTTTTCACTGTTGATTCTTTCACGCCCTGTGCAAAGACACAAGGTATGATGATGAGTGCAATGAGCACAACCATCAAAGCTTTTTTCATATTTCTCTCCTTACACAAAACTTGTGTAATTCTATTTTGTATGAGGAATTATGATTTGTAAACAAAAATGAGACGTTTTTAAGAATTATAACTTTATAAGAGAAATAGAATGATTAGTAACATTTTTGTTTTCGGGTTTTTTTGGGGTTTTCGGGGGCTTTAGGGAGGAGATTCTCGGTTTTTGAGGGTCACTTGTGGATTGCCTGAATCTAAACAGACCCTGAATTTTATGGATAGTATACCAAGGTAGACTATATA
>DBVL01000139.1:0-183 GCA_002308475.1 Spirochaetales bacterium UBA1265
CAGAAGAGAATCTTCAGAATCTGTAATTTCACTGATGAGGAAGGAGAGAAGAAGTTCGGATTCCTCTTGAATGCTTTCAAGTACGGCCCACCACCACATGGAGGAATAGCTCCAGG
The DNA here is from genome assembly GCA_002308475.1 of Spirochaetales bacterium UBA1265. Classification (GTDB taxonomy): domain Bacteria; phylum Spirochaetota; class Spirochaetia; order Sphaerochaetales; family Sphaerochaetaceae; genus UBA1265. Next base: position 117 of record DBVL01000139.1, read on the forward strand.
AATAGACAGAATGGTCATGATCATGAGCGAGCAGAGTTCTATCAAAGAGGCAATTGCCTTCCCGAAG
>DBVL01000139.1:299-3202 GCA_002308475.1 Spirochaetales bacterium UBA1265
TGTTTCGGGCTTTTTGTTTGTGTGTATATTCAGTATTTTTCGGGGTTTTTTGTTTTTGTATTGAAAAAATCAGTGCCAAAACGCAAAAAACGCGATTTGTATTGAATTTCATACCATGGGCTTCATGCATGGGGCTTCTGATAGACCGTTTTTTCAGATGTTGGTATCATTGGGGCATGGAATTGAAAATAAAGGAACTTGAAGCTTCTCAGGTGCGCTTCTCATATGATGAAAAAGCTGTCTCCCTCTTGAAAGGTAGGTATTCCAAGTCAGGGATTATAGGACAGCCGAGGGCTGTTGCCGCTCTTAAAATGGGGATGAGCGTAAAAAGCAGAGGCTACAACATATACATAAGCGGAGAGGAGGGAACCGGCAGAAGAACTGCAGTAAGGATTCTAGCTTCCCAGATGAGAAACACTCAGTATGATCTGGCCTATGCTTATAATTTCTCCTCCCCGGAGCACCCGGTGTTGCTCTGCCTCCCATCCCCACAGGGGGCTGAATTAAGAGATGCCTGTCTGGCCGCCTCCCTCTGCGTTCAGGAGAAAAACTATGATGGGGCCTGGAATGAGCTTGAAAAGTTCTCTAATACAGATAACCTCCAGCTTAGGGCTTTTCTTCAAAACATAAGACTTCTCTGTGAAAAAAAGGACCGGAGTCTCACCGCGGAGAGAGTTCAGATAAATCTTATATCTGAAAGAAAGAGCGGGGCAGAGCCTCCTGTGGTCTGCGAGTACCATCCGACAGAAGAAGCACTTTTCGGCCAGTTAGGCCATAAGTACAAGGAAGACCACATGAATCTTTCGGGTGGCTCCCTGCTGAGCGCCTCAGGCGGGTTCTTTGTTGTGAATATGAACCAGGTCTTGGACCACGGAGAGCTATGGTCTGCAATCAAGCTTTTTGCTGAAAGCTCAAGCTTCAGTGTCTATGATGAGGACTCTCAGAGCAAGCGGTTCATCCGCCCTGAAGCTTCCTCCCTGGCTTCAACGGTAAAGATAATTCTTCTGGGAAGTGATTCTCTGTACGACCGCCTCTGTGAGACAGATCCCCAGTTCCTCAGGCTGTTCAAGGTTTGTGCTGAGTTTGATTTCTCCATGCCTGCAAACGAGGAGAACGTAGGACTTACAATTGCCTATATTCTGGATCATGCCGAGCGGAACCATCTGAAGGCTGTAGAGGACAGTGCCTTGTGTGAACTGCTGAAATACAGCTCGTGGTATGCAGAAAGCAGGGAAGAGCTGACTACAAAACTCAGTGTGGTATCAGACCTTCTTTCAGAAGCTGATTATCTTGCAGGAGAGGTGGCAATAGACGGCGAGGCTGTGAGAAGAGCTCTCAGAGAGAGGGATTTTGCAAACGGAATAACAGAAAGCCGAATAAGTCAGGAAATAGAAAACGGAGAGATGATCATCTCTCTTGAGGGGACAAAGACCGGGGTGATTAACGGACTGGCAGTCATGGACCGGGGCTTGGCTTCTTTTGGAACTCCTGCAGTCATCTCCGTCTCTGTGGCGCCAGGAAGTGAAGGAATAGTTAATATAGAGCATGAGGTAGGCCTTTCTGGAGAAATCCATGACAAGGGACTTCTGATTCTTGAAGGATATCTCAGAAAGCAATACGCAAGGAATTTTGCCTTGTCTGTCTATGCCGGAATCTGCTTTGAACAGAGCTACAGTGAGGTGGACGGTGACAGCGCCTCCAGTTCCGAGCTTTTTGCTCTTCTCTCTGCCATAGGAGAGCTTCCGGTCAGACAGGAGATAGCCGTAACGGGATCTGTAAACCAGCTTGGAGATATCCAGCCGGTCGGCGGCATAAATGAAAAGATCACCGGGTTTTTTGACATCTGCGCATCTGCAGGACTTACCGGAAGACAGGGTGTGATCATCCCTGTTCAGAATATGAAGAGCCTGATTCTTCCTGACAGGGTTGTGAAAGCCATAGAGGCTAAAAAGTTCCATATCTATCCTGTCTCCACGGTGGATCAGGGCATGGAGATACTGACCTTGAGGCCCAGTGGAGTCCGTTCTGTAAAGGGGACCTTTCCGACAGAGACTGTAAACAGAATAATTGAAGACCGGCTGAGAAAGCTGTATGAGCTTTCAAGACCTGCCAGTTGAGGAGGTTTGTATGACGGTGTATGAACTGAAAAACTATTTTGATGACATGTTTGACATACACTCTTTTCAGGGGGTGGATCCTTCCTTGAACGGGCTACAGGTCTCAAATGAAGACAGGGTGGTCTCATGTGTGGCCTTTGCTGAGGACGCGTGCCTGCAGACAATCAAGATGGCGGAAAAGGCGGGGGCTGACTTTTTGTTTGTGCATCATGGACTTTTCTGGGGTTCTGCAAAACCTGTGACCGGAGCTCTGTATGAGCGCTTGAGGCTTCTTATGGATTCCCACATGAGCCTGTATGCCTGCCACCTTCCTCTTGATTGCCATAATGATCTGAGCCATAACGCCTGCATGGCATCAGTTCTGGGACTGAGGAACCCAGCTCCTTTTGCATGGATAGGAAAAGGAGCAGCAGGGCTTTATGGAGAGCTTGAAAAGCCGTTGGATGCAAGAGAAATAAGTGCTCTTCTTGGCCGTGATAAGCCTGTTTCCGTCATAGGAGAAGACAAAAAGCTCAGAAGAATAGGGATAATATCTGGAGACGGAAACGATGATGTGTCTCAAGCCATCTCCCTTGGTCTCGATGGCCTGGTTACGGGAGAAGTCCACTATTCATCATACAAGGATTGTGTGGATAATTCCTTCACCGTTGTCTGCATGGGGCACTATCTGACAGAGGTTTTCGGTGTAAAAGCCGTTAAGAATAAAGTTGAAGAAGAGACTGGACTTGATACAGTCTTTATTGATGTTCCAAGCTCTTTGTAATAGATTATCAGCATGCAGAAAAA
>DBVL01000139.1:3296-4534 GCA_002308475.1 Spirochaetales bacterium UBA1265
CCTCTTAACACCGCTTACAAGCACTTTTTCGGAGATTTTCTGGTCATCTGCCACATAAGGAACACAGGGGCGGCCTTCAGCATGGGTGCTTCATGGGGCCCTGTGCTGCGTTTCGTTGTTTTTGTTATCCTCCCTGTGGTATTAGTGCTTCTTCTTGCTCTTGCCATCTGGTCGGACAAGAGTGGCTTCACTTCCTTTCAGAGGTGGTCAGGAGCCATTATTCTCGGAGGTGGACTGGGAACTGTTTATGACAGGATTTTCAGGTTTGATGAAGGCGTTGTGGATTTTATAAGCATAAAATTCTATGGGCTTTTCGGGATGGACAGGTGGCCTACATTCAATATCAGTGACAGCTGTGTTGTTGTGGGAGTTATCCTCTTTGCCCTCTCCATTCTCTTTCAGAAGGAGAAGAAATGATCGGACCCCTTGAGAAACTTGTCTGGTTTCCATTCAGCGATGAACCGGTTGTAACACCGCTTAAGCACATACCTCAGTTTTCAGACCCGCAGATAATCATGCCTTCAGATGCCTGTGACAGCCGTTGGCACATGTTCTTTCATTCTTGGATAGGTGTGCATCATTTTGTCTCGGATTCAGGAATAGCCTGGGAGCCTGTGAGGGTCATAGCCTTCAGAGGGCATTANNATTTTCAGAGAAGGAGAGAACTACCATCTTCTCTATGAGACTCATGACAGCCGTTTTTCCGGTAGCCGTGCGGAACGTAAGGAAGCCGGACGGGGATCAAGAATTGAGATGAGAACTTCAACAGATCTTCTGACCTGGAGTAAACCCCGCCTTCTTCTCAAGGCTTCTGATGTTCCTTTTGCGGGGGACTATATCTCAAGCCCCGGCATTTCAAGACCTCAGATTATCAGGATGGGAGATACGTACCGTCTCTATTTCGGGGCTTCTCACTTGATTCTTCCGGATTCCGGGCAGAAGGCCTCAAGATACTTTGGGGTTGCTGTGGCCAAAGACCTGAAAGGTCCGTATATAGTCACACAACAAAAGCCTCTTATAGAGGCCGCCCCTGACAGCAAGTGGAGAAACCTTGGCTGTGGTGGGGTGAGGCTTGTTGAGACAGACCAGGGGCTTTATGCCATTGAATGTGGAATATTCTGGAACGAGGATGAAAGAAAAACCGGTTCTGCCATGATCCTCCTTAAGTCAGAAGATGGCTTTAAGTTCGAGCAGTGCAGGGAAGAACCCATCCTGGTTCCTTCATCTCGTGGTTGGGC
>DBVL01000132.1:0-23896 GCA_002308475.1 Spirochaetales bacterium UBA1265
CCTGCCAGTACTTGAACTCGTTTGTAGCACTGTTTCCCTGGTACTTGTCTTCAATCTTGATACCAAGCTTCTTCTCTACTTCAACCCAAGTCGGCTTGAGGTCGCCTGTGTGGTAGGTAACGCCGCCAAGTGTGATTCCCTGACCTGCGGTATCTGCATCAAAGGAGAGACCTGTCTTCTTACTGTTGTAACCGGTTGCTGTTCTGAGAACTGTTCCGGGAGCATAAGTAAGAGGCTCAACCTTCTTTTCTTCTACTACGGGAGCAGAAGCTGTTTCGGTAGTTGTTGATGACTGTACAGGAACAGCATTCTTGGAACATCCAACGAATGCAGTTACAAGTGCTGCCAGTACAAGCAATGTAACCAATACTCTTTTCTTCATTTTTTCCTCCATCTGATTCCCTTTTGAATCAATATGTTAACGTTAATTATTCCTTTACACCACCAACGTTTACACCCTTGGCAAAATACTTTTGGATGAACGGGTAAATGATAAGGATGGGGACAATAGAACAGACAATGAGAGCATAGACAACAGAGTCGGATGCATATGTTTCATTCCAACCTGCCATAGCCTCAGCGTCAGTATACTCCTCAAGCTTAAGTCTGATGAAAACCATGAGCGGATGCTCGTTCTGGTTTGTAATCATCTGTCTTGCCCAGAAGTATCCGTTCCAACGTGAAATTGCAAAGAACAGTGCAACAGTTGCAATTGTGGATTTGCTCATTGGTATGTAAACCTTTGACAAAACCTGGAACTCAGTTGCTCCGTCAACAATTGCAGCCTCTTCAATCTCAGAAGGAACGTTTTCAAATGCGTTACGAAGCAGGATAACGTTCATGGCCGCCATACCCATGGCTATGATAACAAGCCACTTATCATCAGTAATACCTATTCCGTTGAAGACCTTCTTGGTACTCAGGTAGTTGAGGTACTGAGGAACAATACCTGCAGAGAACCACATGGTGAAAACCAGGAAGAAGTTGAATGCCTTTCTGAAAAGAAGTCTTTTCTTTGAAAGTGCATATGCTCCGAGGATTGAGTATCCTACTGCGAAAAGTGTTCCGTAAAGTGTTATGAACAGTGTATTTGAATAGGAGTTCCAGAACATATTGTTTGTGAACATCCTCTTGAAGGCTTCAAACTGAATCTGTTTCGGGAAAAGGACAACCTGTGCATATTCGACTGCATGTCTACCGCTTATAGCAGCGGAAATGGCATAAACGAACGGGTAAAGGCACATGATTGAGAACATGGTAAGGAACAGATAGCTTATGATCTTGAAGATCAGTTCTGAAATTTCAAGTTTTCTTTTCATATCCTGACTCCTCTCTTAGTAAAGTGAAACGTTAGATGCCTTTCTGGCAATCGTGTTGGATCCTATAACGAGCAGCATACCAATGACGTTGTTCATCATTTCAGCGGCAGAAGCTATTCCCTTTGCAGAACCCTGAAGACCGTAACGCTGTGCGAAAGTTGATACAACATCAGCAGTTACATAAGTATTTGCATTATAAAGAAGAAGGACTTTCTCGTATCCTATGCTGAGCAGAGAACCAATTCTGGTGATCAGCATGATAACAATTGTTGAAAGAATACTTGGAAGAACCACGTACTTCATCTGAGCCATCTTTCCTGCTCCATCTATCTGAGCAGCCTCGTAGCTGGTCGGAGAAACGGCAATAATAGCTGCAAAATAGACAATAGAACCGTAACCGGCAGTCTCCCAAATACCGCTGAGCTCATAGATGGTTCTGAAATATGCGGGATTGTTGAGAAGACCAGCGTAAGCGGTTTCTTCTGAAATAATACCTATTTTGGCAAGAAGCTGAGAAAGGACACCATAACCTGTTGTAACAGAACCCTGCTTAACAAGCATGGCAACAAGAGATGTCATGACAACAGTTGACATGAACTTAGGAAGGTATGTCAGAACCTGATAGATACTTCTTGCTGCGTTTGATCTGACTTCATTGAAGAACAGAGCAAGGACAATCGGGAACGGGAAGCCAAAACACAGTCCATAGAAACTAAGAATGAATGTGTTACGAAGGGCTCTCCAGAACTCTGTTGAAAGGGCATCTCCAGAAACGAGCAGACGCTTGAAATATGAGAAACCCGAGAACAACTGCTCTGACACCGGAAGAATCTCATCGGACACCTTGAAACATCCGAGAAGTTCATACATGGGGAAATATCTCCAGAACAGGAAGACAAGCAACATAGGAACGAGCATGACATACAGTCTCCAGTCTTTTACAATTGTGAGACCGACATGCTTCCAATAATGCTTTTCCACATCATCCCTGACTATTTGTTCAGGGTCTTCTTTGTAGAGTTTCTTCTCTTCATCATAGATAAGGTAATCAGCTGCCTTAACTTTCATTACGCTCCTCCTCTTCTTCCCTGTTGATTCTGAACAGGTAGGCCTTCTGATCTTCAAAAACACCATCAAGCCGCCTGACAATCCAAACGATTACTAAAGCAAATACGCCGGACAGTGAATCTGTCAAAACGAATTTCAGTACTATCCCAATCGGGTTGCCCAGAAAGAAAGCCACCAGGCCACGACCAATCTGCATAAGCAGTGTCACAAAAACGGAATAAAGAAGAGACCAAAAAACCTTTGACCTTATCTTTTCCTTACCCACATACAGAAGAACCAGAAGTGACACCCCGGAAAGCAGATTACCTACTACATAAATCTCGTACTGTGCAGCATCCGCACCGGATGCAATGCAAAATACCAGACCCCCGAGTGCAGCATGGATGACTCCCCATACTCCCCATCTCATGTAAACAACACATGTTATGGCCGGCACTATTGACAGTGAGTAAGGCTGTGAAGAAAAGCGGGGAGCTGCTTTGACTACAATTGTTTCAAAAACAATCATAATCACTGCCAATACGAACAAATCATTTGCTCTGTATTGTTTAAAGCTCATCTTTTTTCCCATACCATACCTTGTGACGGAATTCCCAGAATCCGCCTAGTTTCAAATCCTAAACCATGAAAAAATCACCTGCAAGAAAAAGTTTAAAGATGTCGGCAAATTATTAAGCCACTACGGAAAAAGACAATTTTGCACTTTTAGGCACTTTTTAATGTAGTTTCAGCCCTTTTTATATATAATATATTGTATGGCTATTTTTACGGTTAACAACAAAAAACAAGAAGTCCTTGAAGAAAAAAGACTCATCAACTACCTGAGATATAACCTACACCTGACATCTGTCAAAGACGGCTGCTCAGAGGGTGCTTGCGGATCCTGCACCATCCTGATTGACGGAGTTCCAACCAAAGCCTGTACGCTTCTCACAACAGAGGTGGACGGGAAGAACATTCTCACAGTTGAAGGTCTGACAGAGAGGGAAAAGGATATTTACACCTTTGCCTTCGGAGAGGCCGGAGCAGTTCAGTGCGGGTACTGCACCCCAGGCATGATCATGTGTGCCAAGGGACTGCTCGACAAAAACCCCTCCCCTACCGAGAAAGAGATAAGGCATGCTATAAGAAACAACCTCTGCAGGTGCACCGGATATGTGAAAATAGTTAAGGCAATCCAGATGGCCGCTTCCCTTTTCAGAAATGAAGGATCAATTCTGGAAAATTTTTATGATGACAGGAAGTGGATTGTTGGAGAAAGAGTTCATAGACTGGATGTTAAAGACAAGGTCACAGGAAAAGGAAAGTATCCTGATGACATTTATATGGAAAACCAGCTGAATGTTGTTGCCGTTAGATCAAAACACCCAAGAGCAAAGATTCTTTCCATAGACACAGAGCTTGCTAAGGCTGTGCCCGGGGTTGCAGCCGTCCTCACTGCAGAAGATGTTCCCGGAGACAAAAAGGTTGGACACATAAACAAGGACTGGGACGCCCTCATAGCAGTAGGAGAAATAACCAGATACCGTGGAGATGTGATAGCTTTGGTTGTTGCAGAGACAAGAAGCGTGGCAATCAAGGCAAGAGACCTGGTGAAGGTTGAATATGAGGTCCTTCCCTTCGTCAGGAATCCGGAAGAAGCCATGAAAGAAGGCGCTCCACTGGTTCATGAGGAAGGAAACCTTCTTGGAGAAACCCACCTTGACAGAGGAGATGTGGAAAAAGCCCTCTCAGAATCTGATTTTGTAGTTTCAGGGCACTTCGAGACTCCTTGGACAGAACACGCCTTCATAGAAACCGAATGTGCATTTGCTATTCCACTTGAGAACGGGGGAGTAAGAATATACTCAACAGACCAGAGCGTTTATGACACAAGGCGTGAGACAGCACCTTTCCTTGGTCTGGATGAGGAGATGGTTGTAGTTGAGAACTGCTACGTAGGCGGAGGCTTTGGAGGAAAGGAAGACGTAACTGTTCAGCATTTGAGTGCCCTGGCAGCCATGATCACAAAACGGCCTTGTAAGATGAAGCTTTCAAGACAGGAAAGCCTGGAAGTTCATCCAAAGAGACACCCAATGAGCATTGATATGACCATGGGGTGCACAAAAGAAGGAATAATAACAGCTCTTAAAGCAAATCTTGTAACAGACACCGGCGCCTATGCTTCTTTGGGTCTTCCAGTTCTGCAGAGAGCCTGTACCCATGCCTCAGGGCCATACAACTATCAGAACTTCAAAGTTGACGGCTATGCCTGGTACACAAACAACCCACCGGCAGGAGCCTTCAGAGGCTTTGGCGTAACCCAGAGCTGTTTTGCAGTAGAGACACTGCTCAACCGACTGGCTGACAAGGTCGGAATTTCCGGCTGGGAGATAAGGTACAAAAATGCCATCAGAGCCGGTCAGGAACTTCCTAACGGACAGATTGCAGACTCATATACCGGGCTTGCTGAAACACTTGAAGCAGTTAAAGACGAATATTTCTCAAACGAGCTTGTAGGAATAGCCTGCGCCATGAAAAATGCAGGTGTAGGCGTAGGACTTCCGGACTATGGAAGAGTTGATCTGGAAGTCAGAAACTCAAAGGTCATAATCCACTGCGCAGGCTCATGCCTGGGGCAGGGACTGTGCACTGTACTCAAGCAGATGGTCTGTACAGCATCAGGACTTGACGGGAAGTACATAGAGGAAGAGAAGGCAAGAACAGATCTGGCGCCGGACAGTGGAACAAGTTCCGGCTCAAGGCACACAACTGTTACTGGAGAGGCTGCCCGCAGAGCCGGGTTGAAGCTTAGAGAAGCTTTGGAAGGCAAAACGCTTTCAGACCTGGAAGGAGAACACTTCTACGCAGAGTATCTGGCAGAGACAGACGAGTTCGGATCAAAGAAGAAGCATCCGAAGAGCCATGTAGCCTACGGATTTGCCACCCAGCTGTGTGTTCTGGATACAAAGACACACAAAGTAGAGAGAATTGTTGCTGCGCATAATGTAGGAAGAGCTATCAATCCAACTAATATTGAAGGTCAGATAGAAGGCGGAGTGGTCATGGGCCTGGGGTTTGCCTTGCGTGAGAACTTTGAGGTCAAGAACTGCGTGGTTAAGAGCAAGTTTGGAAGTCTGGGCCTTTTCAGGGCAGATGAGCTACCGGACATAAAGGCAGTCATAGTTGAGAAAGAAGGCCTGGATACGTCTTTTGGTGGAATAGGGATTGGAGAGATAACCTGCATCCCTACTGCTCCGGCAGTTGCCTCAGCCTACGAGCATCTGGACAAAGAGGAGAGAAACTCTCTGCCCATTATCCATACCCCATATCAGAATCAGGCTTCAGAAGGAAAAATCAAAGACAGACGTGTCCTTGTTGCAGACAACAGCAAGAGATGTATAGGATGCAAGGAATGCATGAGAGCCTGCTCCACCACATATTTCAAAAGCGAACAGTCAGCTCTCTCATTCATTCAGGTAAGAGAGAGAAAGGGGATTGGAAACGAAAGCGGTATTTCAGGTATAATAGTCCGGCCGGTCACCTGCATGCAGTGCGGTGCCTGTGCTAAAGTTTGTCCTAAGGGGGCAATCAGCAAGAACCGCTTTGGCGTGTATGTTGTCGACCTTAAGCTGTGCGACGGCTGTGGTCAGTGTGCAATAGCCTGTCCACTAGATCTCATAGTGGTGAGAGGTCAGACAGCACTTAAGTGCATAAGCTGCGGCAAATGTGCTAAAGCTTGCCCCATGGATGTTTTGCGGATAGAAAATGGATGATTTACTGAACAAACTTCCTGGCTTCAGAAGCCAGCTGGAAGAAACAGACAGAAAACTCTCGGACCCGGAAATTATGAAAAACATGGAAGCCTACCGCTCCCTCATGTTGGAGCGTAGCCATGTGGTTCCGGTTGTTGAAGAGCTGGAAAAGCTTGAATCCCTTATTACACGTATATCTGAAAATGAGGAAATGCTCAAAGAAGGTGGTGAGTTGGCTGAAATGGCCAAAGAGGAACTGGGTCTTTTGAAGACTCAGGAAGAGGATTGCAGGAAAAAATGCAAGATGCTTCTTGTCCCGCCGGATCCACTGGAGGGAAAAGACATAATTATGGAAATAAGGGCCGGAACAGGTGGAGATGAGGCAGCTCTTTTTGCTGCAGACCTGTACCGCATGTATATGTACTACGCCGAGACCATGAGGTGGAAGGTCCGGGAGATAAGCTCAAATGAAACCGGACTTGGTGGTTACAAGGAAATAATTCTCTCTATCAGCGGTAAGGATGTTTACGGCTCCCTGAGATGGGAAAGCGGAGTTCACCGCGTCCAGAGAGTTCCAGAGACAGAATCAGGTGGAAGAATACACACCTCTGCGGTGACGGTTGCTGTTCTGCCGGAGCCAGAGCAGACAGATGTGGTCATAAGACAGGAAGACCTCAGAATAGATGTCATGCGCGCCGGAGGTCCGGGTGGACAGTGTGTCAACACTACGGAAAGCGCGGTAAGAATCATTCACCTTCCCACGGGTCTTACCGTCATTTGTCAGAACCAGAAGTCCCAGCTTCAGAACAGAGAAGAAGCCATGAGAGTCCTGCGTTCCAGACTTTTTGATATGGAAACCGAAAAGAAGAACCGCGAGAGAGCTGAGGAGAGAAAAAGCCAGGTCGGAAGCGGAGACAGAAGTGAGAGAATCAGAACATATAACTTCCCTCAGAACCGTCTGACTGACCATAGAATAAACCTCACACTCTACAATCTGGATCTTGTCATGGAAGGCCACCTTGAGCAGGTGATTGAGGCCCTCAAGATCAGCGCAGGAGAAGCAGCTCTCAAAGAGGCAAAATAAGAGATGACAGTTGGTGAGAAGTACAGGCTCTGCACAAAAGCACTAGAAGGACACACAGACTCCCCTGCTCTGGATGTGTCTCTTTTCTTTGAAGATATCTGCTCTTTGACCAGAACTGATCTTATACTCCACGGCTCAGATCAACTCACTGATGAACAGGAGAAGAGGATAGATGAATGTGTGTCTTCTCGCCTTAGCGGGGTCCCTGTTGCTTATATTCTCGGACACAAGGGCTTCTATAAGTCAGATTTCCATACACCTTTAAATGTCCTCATTCCTCAGCCAGATACGGAAATTCTGGTGGAGAACACTGTCTCTGTATCTTCCTTTTTTTTCCATGAAGAGAAACTGAGCATACTGGATCTCTGCGCTGGTACAGGGTGTGTGGGAATAAGCGTGGCTTTGGAGATAAGTGAACGTCTTCCTATGGACCTCTATCTTTCAGATATAAGTCAGGACGCCTTCAACGCCTTTTCCAAAAATGCCACTACCCTTCTTCCTCCATCTGTCAGAACTCATTTTGTTCTTTCAGATCTCTTTGAAGGAGTAAAAGGAAAGAGGTTTCAGATAATAGCATCAAATCCGCCATACATACGCAGCTCAGTGATAGAGACCCTAAGTGCAGAGGTCAAGGCAGAGCCTTACCTGGCTCTGGATGGAGGAGAAGACGGGCTATTTCTGATAAAAAAGATTATTTCTGAAGCTCCTGCCTTCCTTGTTCCAGGAGGATTTCTGCTGCTGGAGATAGGCTATGATCAGGGCCCGGAAGTAAAAAGACTGTTTGAAGAAGGCCCATTTACGGATGTAGAAATCAAAAAGGACCTTGGAGGCCGGGACAGAGTTGTTCTGGGGCGCTATTCACGTTGCCAAAATGGCCTATAAAATTGTATAACCTTATTCTATGTACGAAGAGTTAGTAAACAGATTTCTTTCAAAGACCGAGAAATACTCACCCGAAGACAGGGAAAAGATAAGCAGAGCCGCCTGGTATGCAAATGAGAAGCATATAGACCAGAAAAGAAAGAGCGGTGAACCTTACATAATCCACCCCTTGGCTGTTGGAGAGATTCTCGTGCAGAAGTTCAACATGGACGCAGACACAGTCTGTGCCGGTCTTCTGCATGATGTGATAGAAGACACTGATTCAACAGAAGAAGAAGTGACAGAGCTCTTTGGAAAGAATGTTTGTGAACTTGTACAGGGTGTAACAAAGATAAAGGCAATCAAGAACCTCTCAAGAAGCCTGGCTGAAGCCGAGACCATCAGAAAGATGTTCATAGCCATGAGTAAGAACATGCCGGTCATAATCATAAAGCTCTCAGACAAACTTCATAACATGAGAACCCTTCAGTACATGGACCCTGCCAGAGCTAGGGAAAAGGCAAACGAATGTCTGGACATCTATGCTCCATTGGCTGACAGGCTCGGTATCTTCTGGATGAAGGCTGAACTTGAAGATCTGTGCCTGAAAGCTTTAAAACCAGACACATATGAGTATATTACGAAGTACCTCAAGGAAAAGAAAGCTGAGAGCATTCAGTATCTGGACACTGTAAGAAAGAAGATATCAAACGCCTGTATAAACGCAGGGATAAAGGGAATAACAATCAAGACCAGGCAGAAGCACGTCTACTCCGTCTACATGAAGATGAAGAAGAGAAGAAAGGAAATAGATGAGATTTTTGACCTTCTCGGAGTAAGAGTCATCTGCAACAGTGTAACAGAGTGCTACACTCTGATAGGAATAATCCACCAGCTGTGGCCACCCATGGAAGGCCGCTTCAAGGATTATATTGCCATGCCTAAGGCAAACAACTACCAGAGCCTGCACACCACAATCATGGCCATGAACGGCGTGGTTCTTGAAGTTCAGATAAGAACCTATGAGATGGACCAGATAGCTGAGTACGGTGTGGCATCTCACTGGGCATACAAGGCTCAGAGCGGAAGCGGGGAAGCTTCTCAGGACTGGTCAAACATGGACAGTCAGCAGCTTTCGAGGATAGCTACAAAACTCAAGTCTTGGAATAATGAGATTGAGCAGAGTGAATCCTTCATGGAAGACCTCAAGGATGAACTTCTGAAAGACACCATCTACGTGTTCACACCAAAAGGTCAGGCCATTGAGCTTCCCATAGGGGCTACAGCCTTGGATTTTGCATATCTTATTCATACGGAGATAGGAAACCACACGGTAAGTGCCAAGGCAAACGGAGCAATCATTCCTCTAGGACAGAGTCTTGAGAACACCCAGGTGATTGAGATAATCACCCAGAAAAACGCACATCCGCGTGTCACATGGCTTAAGTACGCACACACAACCAGTGCAAGAAGAAAAATACGTAACTGGCTGAACAAGTATGATGACAATCTTGTGATTGAGAAGAATATCATTGCCCGTAAGAAGGAGATTGAAGAGGCAGTCAAGAACGAGCCTGTTCAGGAACCTGAGCTTAAGGACAGTGATATAGTCCGCTCAATCTCTGATATCTCCAGGAGCTCCGTAACGGTCGGTTCCTCAAAGAACATGATGATCCAGATAGCCCAATGCTGCAATCCGGTTCCAGGAGACAAGATTGTAGGCTATGTTTCAAGAGGACGAGGAATAATTGTTCATAAGGAAGACTGTCCGAACCTTGAGCACATGACTGAGATCAACCAGAGAAAGATCAGTGTTGAGTGGGAGTCTGATTCTGAGACCATCACAAGACGTTTTGTTGTCACAAGCAAGAGGACACAGAACCTCTTCAGTGAGATAGAAGGAGCCATAAGAAGTTTCAAAGGCCACCTCATTTCCGGCAGTCTGATTGATGATGAGATGGGGAACCTCCAGGGCACCTTCATGCTTGAGTGTGACAAAGAGGAATCTTATAAGAAAATAGTTAAGGCAATCCGTGGAATTCCTAGTATAATCAAGATAGCACAGGCACCGATGTCTTAAGCCTGTATTACGGAGGAATAATGTCTGACAAACTGAGAATAGTCATGGCAAATGACCATGGAGCAACAGAGCTTTCAAGAGATCTGAAGGATTACCTTGAGTCCAAGGGCCATGAGGTTGTATGGCTTGGAACACAGACAAATGACAGCATTGATTATCCAGATCAGGCAGAACTGGCCTGTAGGGAGTTTCTGAAAGGTTCATATGACTTTGGAATTCTCTGCTGCGGAACCGGAATAGGTATCTCCATCTCTGCTAACAAGATTCATGGCATAAGATGCGCCCTTCCCCAGAACTGCTATGCAGCGAGGATGGCAAAAGAGCATAACAATGCCAACTTCATAGCCTTTGGTGGAAGAATAGACTATCCAGAGTCTCCTCAGTCCATGGTTCAGACTTTCATAGATTCAACTGTCTCTCCTGACAGCAGACACAGAAACAGAGAAGCCAAGATGATGGCTCTTGAGAAGGCAGAGTTCTGAACTTATCTCAAATCTCTCCAGCTACCTTTTATGTAGTGGTCATAGATTGTGAGGCTGAAAAACACGGAAAACCTGTTCTCTTTGAAATTCCATGCCACACCTATAGGCAGAAATGACTGTCTGGAGCCGGTGTGTGGGGTTCCCATTGTTATGGGAGTTATTCTAAGTGTCATATATGTTGGAGAGAATTCTCCATTATGATTTGAAGCAAAGAAGCCCAAGCTAATTATGGTATTCATGTAGAAGCCTGCGTTTTTATCCGCATTTACCCTGTTTCCCAGAATGCTGTAGCCTATCTCAGTTCCCACCGCCACTTCTGAAAAAGGTGAAGGTGTTATCTCTGTTATAGCTTCCACATTTATCTCAAGACGCTCAGTAAGCCCAAATGTCACTCCTCCGAGAACGCTTAAACCATAGTCCCCATCATGGGCAACAAAACTTCCATGCCCTATTCTCAGTCCTATATCTCCAAGAAAAGTGGATGCGCAAAGAGGAAAGACAAACAAAAACAGCAAACAAATAAGAAAAGTCTTTTTCATGCACACCTCTCAAAACAAAGCTGTCATACGCAGGAAGCTGACGCTCCACTCTCTTATGCCGGATTCAAAGGTGGCAGAAAGAACAAACCACTCATACATGTAGTCCTTATCAAGGACTCTGAACAGAGAAATCTCTCCATACGGATAAATGCATGAGTTCTCCACACTTATGCCTCCACCTATGCTCGGGCTCCAAGGTCCTGGGTTAGACATGGTGAAGGAAAGCGGATTCCACATACTCTTGAACAGTTCAAGATTTGCAGTGGCCTTCAGACCTGACCACCTTAGTCCTTCCTCAGAGATGCAAAGACCGCTCTGAACCCTGGCATACGGATTCAGATAGGTCAGGGAAAATGGCTTGAAAACAAAACTCAGTTCTGCGCTTGTTTCTGCCTCAGATGTTCCTGTAAATGAAAATCCCGCACCAACAGAGAACCGCTCCAGTGCAAAAATAGGAGCGAGAATCAGAAAACATAGAATAAAGACAAACAGGACTTTCTTCATACAGACTCCTCAACCTGCCATCATAGCTATGATAAAGCTTAACAGACCGCTAAAGGTCCTCCACTGCTCTGCAAGATCTTCTGTCAGAACTATGGTATCCTCCGCAAGAGTCATGAAACGTGAACGCACAAGAGAAGCAAACTCAGGACTGTCTATGACCAGTGCTATCTCATTTGAAAGAACCATACTGCGGTAGTTGAGGTTCACAGAGCCTATGACAGTGTACTGCCCGTCCACCACAATGAGTTTCTCATGGAGAAGATTCTCTGTGTTGTACAGAGCCTTCTCACTAAAAACCGTTATTCCTGCACTCTGAAGGTCCTTTACGCTGTAGTGCGCTGCTTTGAAGTTCAGAGTTCTTGGGTCATTTGGAAGAATTATTTTAAACTCCACTCCACGCTCAGTTGCATTCTTTATGGACTGTGCCATGTCTGAGTTAAGAAGAGGAAGAAGTGGCAGACATAGAATCTCGGACTTTGCACTTGAGAAAAGAGAGCCAAACAGAGCAGGCATGATTACCTTATCATCACTCTGGTTAACAACCCAGGCATCCAGATAGCCATCCTCGGGATAAGAGACGTCCACCGCTTTCGGAAGAGAAGCTATCTCTTCCCAGCTGTAGGTATTCCAGTTTTCCATAAACTGCTCTGAGAGAATTCGGGCCACCTCAGGAGATTCAAATATATACATGGAGTCTCTCTGCCCCTTGTCCTTTGAACTTATATCTGACATGAAGTTGAAGTTCATTCCACCGGTCATGACTGTATGTCCGTCAATTATGACCTGCTTTCTATGCTCTCTGATAAACAGCTTTGCACCTGAAACAAGTCGGTTGAGTGAAAACGGGTTGTACTTGTAAAGATGCACGCCCTCCTCTCTGAGGTACTCAATGCTTCTCATGTGGTACTTGCTTTCCGTCATATCCATGTCTCCGGCACTGTCAAAGAGAAAGTATATCTCCACTCCTTCACGTGCCTTTTCAGCAAGAGCCTGGAAGAAAGCCTTATTCTCATCACACTCAGAGACAAGGAAAGAAGATATGAAAATATAGCTCTTAGCCTTTTTCACATACTCAGTAGCAGCTTCTATCCACTCATCTCCCTCATAGAAAACCTGTATATCCCTAAGTCTTGCAGAGGGAAAGCCAAGGGCATTCAGCTTATAGGGAAGATCTGTGGAAGTATCAGTAACCAGAGGATCCTTTGTCATTACAGAAGTGGAGGAACAAGAGACAAGACCAGCACAGAGGGCAAGAACAGTAACGAGATAAAGCAGTCTATTTTTAATCATAGTTGAAAAGCCAGTGGCAAGAGCTCTCCAAAGCTGTAATGAAGCCTCTTACCGCTCTTGATTGAGAAAATATAAACCTGTGTATCAATCTTAGAGAACTCATTCAGTACCTGACGGCAGATAGCACACGGAGGAGCAGGCTCATCCACTTCTGAAGCCACAGCAAAGGCTTTTATCTCAACTTNNCTGCCGCATGAACTGCTCCCTGCTCAGCGCAGCGGGTGGCTCCGTATGAGGCATTCTCCATATTGCACGCGCTGTAAATGGCCCCTGAAGATGTCATGACGGCAGCTCCTACTCTGAAATGAGAATACGGGGCATAGGCATGCTCTAAGGCAGAAGAAGCCCTGCTCATTAGTTCTCCTATGTAGGAAGAAGAGATGGACAAATCTATTTTCTCAGATATGAGCTGATTAAAATCTTCCACATTTGAGAAGCTTCCAAAGTTCTCAAAAGACTCAACTGTAAAGTCAGCTCCGCCCAAAAGGAGGGAGCGGGAATCAAATGAGGTAGTTACCCCCACTGCGTGACAGCCTGCATGGCGTGCGGCACAAAGGCCGTTAAGAGCATCTTCTACCACAAGGGTCTCATGGGTTGGAAGAACAAGCTTTGCAGCAGCATAAGCGTAAATATCCCCATGTGGCTTTGTTCTTGAGACCTCATCTCCGCAGATAATTGCGTCAAAGATGTCCATATCCAGTCCTGTCTCATTCATGCTCTTGAGAAACTTGACCCTGTCTGAGCTTGTGGCAACCGCAAGCTTCAAACCAGCCTGGGCACAGGAACGGATAAAATCCACAACCCCCGGAAAAGGTTTGAGCTTTCCCTTTATAATCTGACCGTAGTAGTCATAGATGGCTTTCTTGACCTGAAGTGCATCTACTTTCAGGTTTGAAATCTCTGCCAGATAGTTTATGCTTGTAATCTCACCCGTACCAACTATGGGGGCAAAGTTTTCATCCTTTATCTCTGCTCCAAGATCTGCAAATGCTTTTGTGTAAGCCTGCCTTATAAACGGTTCAGAATTGAAGATCACACCATCAACATCAAATAATAATCCTTTAATCATGCTGTTTCAGGAATAGTCCCTTGTTCTCCTCTCCAAAGTATTTTCCTTCTTTCATCATAAGCTTTCCACGAAGGAATGTCATCTTTACACGCCCCTGAACCTCAAATCCTCTGTACGGAGTATAAAGAGCTGCTGTATGAACAGTCTCATCTGTAAGAGTCCATCTTACTGACGGATCATAGATAACCAAATCCGCGTCTGCACCCTCTTCAAGGCTTCCCTTCTGGGGATAGATTCCAAACAGCTGAGCCGGGTTCTTGGTCAGAAGCGTTACTATCTTCTCAAGTCCCACTACAGGGTTCTTTGACCACATGGTGAAAAGGAGATGGAAAAGCTCCTCTGTTCCCGGTATACCAGGATAGATGGTGCGCACATCTGAGGAAGAGAGCTTCTGCTCCCTTGTAAAAGAACAATGGTCTGTAGCCACAACCTGTATTTCTCCGTTCAGTACGGCCTGCCTTAAAGCCACACAGTCACGCTCCGTTCTCAAAGGCGGAGTCATTACATACAACGATCCGTCCTCTCCTTCAAGAGCCTTTCTGTCAAGAAACAGATAGGTTGGTGTGGTCTCTGCATATACAGTTGCGCCTTTACGCCTCAGATTCCTTATGGCATTCAGCCCTGCTTCCGAGGAACAATGAACCACATAGAACGGGCAATCCTCTTCCAAAGCACAGCTTCCGTAGAACTCTATGGCCTTTGCTTCAGCCTCTGCAGGTCTAAGATCAGCATGGGCATGAGGCAGGAAGTCTCCTTTCCAGTTTTTTGAGATCTCTTCTATGGTTGGATTATACTCACAGTGGGCAGTTACCAGCATGCCAAGCTTCTTTGAGTATCTGAAAAGTTTCTTTATCTTTTCACGTTCCTCAAGCAGGTACCCTGTCTCCCTGTAGGTTGTAAATATCTTAAGGGTTTTAACACCCCGTTTCTTCAGCTCTTCAAGTTGTTTCTCTATATCTGCAGTAAAACCGTGTCCGTAGACTCCCTGGTGCAGAGTATAGTCTATGGCCATGCCGTCTTTCATCTCATCAAGACGGACCTGTAGGCTATCTGACAGGTTCATGCCCTTCTGGTGGTCTGCAAAATCCACCACTGTTGTAACTCCACCATAGGTAGCCAGACGGCTTCCCTGTGGAAAACTGTCTGCAGTAACGGTTCCACGGCTGACCAGATGGTAATGGGTGTGGGCATCAATGAAGCCCGGGAAAACATACATGCCTGAAGCATCTACCACCTGGGCATCCTTTTCCTCAATTGAGGAAGCAACCTTGCGAATATGGGAATCTTCAATCAATACATCTTTCTGAAAGACTCCCTCAGAAGTGACAACAGTTCCGTTTTTTACAAGAATAAGAGCGCTCATACTCTCCTCCCTAGCGGAAATATTCTACCACAGAAACAGAGAGAATACAGTTAAAACTCAGAGGAATTCCCTTTTCAAAAACTCAAGATCAAGTTCCGGATAGAGGACAAACTTGTCCAACAGTGCTTGGACTCTGTCTCTTGCCTCTTTCTTGATGCTCTCATCTGCTACAGCCCTGGCTTTACTGAGACTTCCGGCGTTTTCTCCCTTTGTTATAATAGCAGGGCGGGCATTCTTCAGGACAAGGGCAAAAACAGAAGCTATTTCCCTCATCTCCGCCTCTCCCATTCCAAGGGTAGTTACAGCAGGTGTTCCAACACGGAGACCAGACGTGTACCAGACACCGTTTGTATCAAACGGAAGAGCATTTCTGTTCAGGGTTATGCCACATTCACGCAAGAGCGTTTCTGCCTGTCTTCCATTCAGGCCAAACGGACGGACATCCAGAAGAAGCAGGTGGTTATCAGTTCCGTTTGTGGAAACGGGAATGCCTTCTTCCATACAGGCCTTTGCAAGAGCCTGAGCATTTTCAACAATCCTATGTGCGTAGGTCTTGAACTCCGGGGTCAGTGCCTCGGTGAGTGCTATGGCCTTTGCCGCCATGACATGAGGAAGTGGACCACCTATAACAAGAGGACAACCCTTGTCTACGCTTTCTGCAAACTCCTGTTTGCAAAGAATCATACCGCCACGGGGACCGCGAAGTGTCTTGTGTGTGGTGGTTGTTACAACATCAGCCCATTTGACAGGATTGTAGTCGCCTTCAAAGACACCGCCTGCAACCAGACCAGCAAAGTGTGCCATGTCAACCATGAGTACAGCACCTACTCTCTCAGCTATCTCCTTCATTCTTCTGAAGTTTATCTTTCTGGGATAGGCGCTGTAGCCCGCAATTATGATCAGAGGCTCAATGGCCTTTGCCTGCTTCTCAATCTCATCATAATCAAGAAGACCGGTCTTCTCATCCACAGTGTAGGAATAAGCATCAAACATCTGAGCTGAGATATTCTGGCGGTAACCGTGAGTCAGGTGTCCACCGCTGTAATAATCAAGACCGAGGATTCTCTGATTGCCTGTAAGCTTTCTAATATGATTCCACTGTTCTCTTGTCAGGTTGCTGACATTTGAGATACCTATTCTCTCAAGTTCCGGTATCTGGACTCTTGTATTCAGGATAGCCCAATAGGCACACAGGTTTGCATCTGCCCCACTGTGAGGCTGAATGTAGGCATGCTCCGCACCAAAGAGTTCACAAGCCTTTCTGCAACCATAGTCTTCAATGGCGTCCACGTTGTCACAGCCGGCATAGAACCTATGGAAGGGGTAGCCCTCCGAGTATTTGTCGGTAAACAGAGTGCCCATGGCGCTCTGTACAGATATTGAGGAAAAGTTCTCACTTGCAATCAGCTTGAGGTGGGTCCTCTGATCTTCAAGCTCTCTGACGGTGCTTGAGGCTATCTCAGGAGATACCTTCTTCATGTTCTCAAGCTGTGCCACATAAGAAACCATGGCCGGGTTCAGAGAAGAGCCGTGTTCATCCAGATACTTTTCAAGAGAGGACATTTCTTACCAGTTGTCCTTATCTTTCTTTTTTGAAATAACCTCGGCAGCTACATATGCGGGCTGGGGAGCTGTTTTCTGCTTTACGTCTTTTGAAGATTTCTTTCCCTTACTTTCTTTTCTGATATCACCTTTTGCCATAAGAGACCTCCGTTCTATTAATAATATACTTTGAGCACAAAGCGGTCAATTCTCAGAGCCTTACAAGCCACACAGATAGGAAACAGTGTAAGCGGCTATTGCCCTGTTCATTTCTGCACGGATCAGATCTGATCTGCATATTGAAAGATCAATCAGGCTCTGAACGTAGTCACTTTCACTACCGTATCCGGATCCCATCAGACTCTCTTTTATGTCTCTTATACTCAGATCAGATTCATAGAGAGCTTTTTGATAGGAGATTTCAGCCTGTGAAGATCTGTAACTCCCGAAGTTTTCTGCCAGAGAAGAGAGAACCTGGGACCTGGCAGAGGAGAAGTCTATCTCCGCTTCAGAAGAATCCGCTATAGCCCGTTTTACAGCCCTGCCTGAAGAACCTGCATCAAACAGTGTGGTCTTGACGGCTACGGTAACGGTTGCACCCCAGTCATTCTGGCGGTACCAGTCTGTCTCAATAAGAGGGAAACGGCTCCCGGAGTAGTCAAAATCCACAACAAGCGCCACATCCGGTTTCCAGCTGACACTTGCTGAAGAAAGCTTTCTTGCCTCTTGGGAGATAATCTCCAGGGTGGTCATCAGTCTGAAAACAGTCCTCTCTCCTGAAACTGCCATGTTTTTCAATTCCTCATAACTGTAGATATCCAGTTTTTCATACAAGGATTCAATCTCTTTTTCACTGAAAGACAGAGACGAAGCGCTGAACTCATCCAGACCGCACAGGGCTGAGATCTCCGCTTCAAGAGAAAGAATCTGTGCCTGAATCTGAGCCTTGGCAGAGTCTGTTGCACGTGCTTTGGCAACTATGGATTTATAGTCACTTTCAAGCATCAAGCCGTTTTCAAAGGCGGAACAGGAGATTTCCACAAGGCGGTCGGAAAGCTCACTTGTCTCACTTACAACGGTCAACAGTTCATTCAGAAAGTACAAAGCGGCACTCTGAGCCTTGACTTTTACAGCGTTATCCTCAACAGCCTTCTCCAGAGCAAGAACCCTAGCCTCATAGGCTTGTTTTGCCAGCCTTACCGCAGAAGGGATTTTTCCTGAAGTGTAGATAGGCTGCACAAGCTCAAGCTTAAACTGGTAGTACGTGTTTTCCTGTCCCTTGTAGAGAGTTACATAACCTCCGGTGGCAACGTTCGGAATGTTTATGTAATCTGCCGGGTTAATTCTTATAGCCTCCATGGGGTTGGCTATGTAGGAACCTGTAAGAGTAAGATCTACTGTGGGATAGTAGGAAGCCTTTGCATCGGAGATGTCCAAGGCAGCCTTTTGAACCTCCTCTCTTGCCTTTCTCACATCCGTGCTGTTCACCTCCATAAGGGAAAGAAGATCCTCCACCGTATACAGATCAGAAGCAAAGAGAAAGCAGGAAAAAAGCAGAACAAGAAGTATACAGAATGGTTTTCTCATCAGATGGTTCCTGTGAATTCGTTGTAAGTCACCTGATAGGCATCTTTTCCGCTCTGGACAACAACGTCGGCATACGTATCTCCGCTGTCTATAGAAAGGCTTCTGTTGGCGTCAAAGACTATGTAAACGATTGTGCTCGCATAGTTGTGCTCATCCACAGAACCTTCCCACCTGATTCTTGAACCGCCAAGATTTGAGAAGTTTCCGTGACTGTATTTGCTGTTTGCATCGTAAGAGGCAAGCTGGGTGCTGGTGGTATTTACCTGGGCTGAATCATCAACAAAGCGTACAAAGTCTTCTCCGTCTTTGTAACAAAGCCAGACAGGAAGATAGTCGTAGGACTCATCCGTGGCTGAATTTGATTCTGTTGGAGTAACGCGACCTGAGAAAACCGGCATGGGGAAGTATTTCCGGACAAGTTCGACATCGCCCAGGCTGTCATTAGTGCTGTCACTGATAATAGTTACCGGGATAAGCGAACTGCTTTCAAAGTCGTCATGCGTTACACGGATATAGATGGTAGCGTAGTCAGCCGTCTTGCCAAAGTCAGGATTTTGGGATTCCCAGACCACACGGCTTACAGTATAGGCTCCGTTGGCATCTGTCCGTGTGCTGGCCATCAGAGCAGTTCCGTTGCTGTCAGAATAAACATAGACCTTTGCGTCCGCTACAGGAGTCTTTGTGCTTCCCTCGTAGTAGTAAACATAGCCGTTAACTCCTGCGTCAAAGACAGCAGAGCAGGAAGCGAAAAGGACCAGGATAAGTACGGCCA
Source organism: Spirochaetales bacterium UBA1265 (assembly GCA_002308475.1). GTDB lineage: Bacteria > Spirochaetota > Spirochaetia > Sphaerochaetales > Sphaerochaetaceae > UBA1265. The sequence continues at coordinate 19,295 of DBVL01000132.1, forward strand.
AGCCTGTGAGTTTAAAAAGAGAATCAGTTTTCATGTATTCTTCTCCTTAATGTTTTGTTTTCGAATCTGTAATAAATGACAGGGACTATAAACAGTGTAATCAAAGACGAGATGGACAGTCCGCCGGCAATGGCCTGACCGACTGAAGCGTATAGTTCTGCGCCCTTGCCGGTACCAAGAGCCATGGGGATTATTCCGACAAGAGTGGTCAATGTGGTCATGAGAATAGGCCTTAATCTTGAAGAGCCTCCCTCAACTATGCTGTCATAGAGAATTTTCTCCTCAGTTTTCATATCCAGGAGCCTTTCCCTGTATTCATAGCTCGTATATTTGCCATTCGGGTTGTCTATGGAGCTTTCATCCACACCAAGAACCATGGCCGCACGCTTTCTGTTTCTGACTGTGTTTATGTAGTCAATCAGAATGATGGCATTGTTGACAACAATACCTGCCAGGGCAACTACAGCAACCACGCTCATGAGGGTCATGGAAGAACCGAAAATCAGAAGACTGATTATAACTCCAATCAGACAGAACGGTATGCTGAGGAAGATGATGAACGGCTGCTTGAAACGTTCAAACTGAATGACCATGACAGCAAACACAAGGAAAACCGCTATCAACACCGCGGTAATCATGTCTCCCAGGGAATCTGTAATGAGGCGCATGACTCCGGCATCTTCAGTCTCTACCCCATTTGGAAGAGGGTTGTTCTCTATATACGAGAGGACTCTGCTGTTTACCCCTGAAGCATCTTCTGTAACAAGGTTTGCACTCACAGTGATGGTTGTGTTTCTTTCACTGCTGTGAAGAGAGGAAACATCTTTCTCAATAGCCAGAGTTCCCAGATCTGCAAATGAAACCGTTGAACCCGATAGGGTGTTTATACTTATGCGGTTGAGCGTCTGCAGGTCCATATGGGAGTCATTTATGTCGCTGACAAGCTTGATTCTGTTTCTGCANNTTTCTGTTTCCCTCTCCGTCAGTCATGTATCCGGTTTCCACTCCGTTGAAAAGAATAGCGCTGACCATGCCTGCCTCATAGGATGTAAGCCCGAGGGAGCTAAGCTTCTCATGGTCCATCTTTATCTTCAGAGCCATGAGGTTGTAGTCAGTATCTATACTTGTTCCCATAACCTCGGGATCCGTATTCAGATAGTCTCTGAGAGCCGAAGCGTAGGTATAGAGTGTGTAGACATTTGATCCCACAAACTTAATACTGTAGCCTCCGCCATCGGAGATGAAGCCTACAAGACGGTCAATACCTCCGTTTGTTACACTTATATCCGCATCCGGTATTTCAGATTCCAGATGCCTCTGAAGCTCTCTGATTATGGAGTGAACATTTCTTCTGCTTCCGTCCCTGAGCATGACAAACAGGTAGCCTTTATTGTTCTGCGCAGCAAAGCGGGAAGTGTACTGCATGTCTGAGCCCGAGAAGACAGCTATCTTCTCAACCTCAGGTGTGCTTTCGTAAACCATGCTGCTCATTCTGTTCATTTTTTCTTCAGTCATCTCAAGCGTATAGCTCTGCGGGAAAGAAGCACTTATGTAAAAATCTCCGGTGTCTATTGACGGCAGGAAGCTGTAGCCAAGTCCTCCAACCATGAACAATGAGAGAAAAAGCATAATGCAGGGCACTGCCAGCACATACAGCTTATGTTTAAGGCTCCATGAGATTCCTCGTTTGTAAAGGATCTCAACCTTATCTACCGCACGCATGAAGCCTGTCTTCCTTGCCTCCTTGTAGCCCTTCCCTGAAGCTATGCGGATGAGGAACGGCACAACCACTATGGAGACAATCAGAGAAGAAATCATACAGAAGATGAGAACTATGGCAAACCCGTTCAGGATCATTCCTATTATTCCCTTCAGGAAACAGATGGGAATGAAGACAACAACTGTGGTAAGCACCGATGCAACAACAGAGGAACCAACCTCATCTGAACCACGCTCCACAGCACTCAGTGTGGTGTAGTTCTCATGTCCCAGATATCTGAAAACCTGCTCAAGCATGACGGTTGAGCCATCAACGAGCATACCCAAAGCAACAACAAAACTTGATGTTGTAACAAGGTTTATGGTACTTCCTATCAATCTCATGCCTATGAAGGTGAAGAGAACAGAAAGAGGAATGGATGCTCCTATGACAAGAGTTCTGTTGGTAAACAGGAAAATTACTACAACGGCAACCAGAACACCGAGAATGCCTGAGACCAAAACGTTTGTAAGGGAACTTCTGATTGATGAGGCATCGTCAGTGAAGATTCTATAGGTAAGGGCTCCGTTTGTATCTTCCTCCAGTTCTGAAAGGACCTCTTTTATCTTTTCTGTAATCTTTACAGTGTTTCCTGAAGCTCTTTTGTTCACAGAGACCATAATCACCTGAGATCCATCAGTGGAAATGATGGCATGATCATCTCCTGCAGTGTAGGAAACTTCCGCAATATCTGAGAGTTTTATGAGGTTCCCGTTCTCAGTGTTGCCCACTGTCAGATTACGTATGCTGTCCAAAGAAGAGGCCGAACCCTCATACATGAGACTTACTGTCTTAGCCATGTACTCCGTGCTTCCCAGCGGAATGTTGAAACTGCTGTAGTTCAGTACCTGATAGATCTGAAGTATGCTCACACCGCTGCTTTGGACACGGTCCATATTTAACTTCACTTCAATATGGGGCTCCTCGGCTCCGCTTACTGTAATATCCGAAACTCCTTCTATTCTTGTAAGACGGGGCTTGAGAGTGTCATTTACATAATCAAGAACCCTGGAGGTGTCTGAGCCTCCTATTATGGCAAACTCCATAACAGGAAGCATGGTAGCTCCTCCAACCAGTGAAACCGGTTTTCTGGCATCTTCAGGCAGATCATCCTGCAGGTTGTCTATTCTGTAGCGCAGTTCTGTCAGCTGATCATATGGATCTACTGAGTCATTATAGACAATAGATATCCAGCTTAGAGAGTCCATACTGGTACTTGTCATGCTTTTATAGTTGGGAAGCGTTGCAAATTCATCTTCCAATATCCGTGTTACATCTTCACTTACTTCCTGGGCAGATGCTCCCGGATAAACTGTAAGGACCTCTACCTCCGGCATGGATATGTTCGGCAGATACTCAAGGTTAAGGCCAAAGAGACAGTAGACTCCGAAAGCCACTACAGCAATGAGGAACATGGCAATCACTACCGGATGCTCTACTGAAAACTTGGAAATTTTCATATGACTCTGACCCTCTCCCCTTCAAGTACACTGTTCTGGCCTTCTGTAATAAAGGCAGTGTTGCTGTAGCTTTCAGGAATGACTATATACTCAGAGCCTGCTGCCACTGCTATGTTTCCAAGGTAGACTGCTTTTTCAGTCTCACTGTCATACATGTATACAGTTCCATCTGTACAGGTTGCCTTCTGTGGAAGCAGGAGAACGTTTTCCATGGTGTTGTACACAAGTTCTGCCGTCACAAACATACCAGGCCTCAGAAGCAGGTCTCCGTCATTTATCTTCAGCGTCAGGCTGAATGATCTGGACTGAGGATCTATGTATGGAGAGATTGTACTCACCGTTGCCTCTGCAACTGAGTACTCTCCGCTTCTTGTTATTCTTGCTTTTACGCTCTCTCTGTTCTTTTCAATTATCCCGTAGTAGGTCTCAGGCACAGAGAGGACTATCTCAAGCTTCTCCAGATCTGCTATTACGGCCACACATGTGCCCTGAGAAACAGCCGAGCTCTCTGTACTTTGGACAGTAAGCACTGTTCCTGAAACAGGAGCTTTTATGTCTGTGTATCCGAGCTGGACATTCGCCAGATCAAACTGTGCCTTGTAGGCATCCAGCTGGGCTTTTGCCTCATCATAATTCTGCTTTGTGACAGCATTTGACTGGATGAGGTTCTCAACCCTTGCGAATGTGGCCTTGGCTGCAAGATACAGAGCCTCTGCCTGGTCTGCCTGAAGTTTATACGGTTCAGGATCTACACGGGCTATTACGGTATCTTTTTCAACCCACTGCCCCTCTTTCACCGGCAGTTCATTCAGTGTTCCACTTACAAAACTTACTACAGGAATCATATCTGAGGCCTGTACATAGCCGTTGAGCCTTATGCTCTGTTCAAAGTTTCCGCGAACAGCCATTTCTGTCTTAACAGGCTCAAGTGGGGCCTCATAGGTTTGTTTATCTGCATTAATTATGAACTTCCAGATGATAAACAGGAGTCCTATGACTATCAGAGCTGTAATAAGCCACCTTAAAACAAATGATTTTCCCTTTGTCATAATCTGTTATTTCCTTCTCTATAATTACAATAATTAAACGGCAAGGGAAAAAGACAATTTGATTACATTCGTAAGTTATTTAACAACTGTTCATTATTTGTTATATTATTTACCATGACACAAAGGACTAAAACAGAAGATTTCAAGAAAGATCTCAGAATCCGGAAAACACAGAGATCCCTTACCGACGCTTTCTATACTCTTATGAAACAGAAGAACTTTGAGGAGATAACGGTAGATGAGATATGCAGGAAAGCACTGATAAGCCGTCCGGCCTTCTACTCACATTTTGAAGACAAGTATGACTTCTTTTCTTTTGCCACAACCAAGCTTC
>DBVL01000132.1:23901-24405 GCA_002308475.1 Spirochaetales bacterium UBA1265
AGCTTCTGGAGCAGTTCTCAGTTCCTTCATCTGGATATGCTGAGACCATTAACCACTTCCTGGACTTTCTTGAAAAGAATGAAGATTTAGTAAACTCCTTCTACCGCAGTTCTTCAAACTCCATTCTTATGGGAATAATAACTGAAAACATAAGTACCATGCTCCGCAATCATGTGGAACGGAATATAAAAAGTGGCATTTCCTATGGTGTAGATCCACAGATAATAGTCCCAACCTTTACCGGCGCCCTGACCGGAGTCTGCGGTTGGTGGGTCTCCTCCGGTAAGAAGGTTCCCAAAGAAGAGATGGTTCAGGCCTTAAACGAGATGCTTGACAAGCTGATTGATAGGTAAAAAAACCACAGCGTATGAACTGAGGTCAGTTCAATTTGCTGTGGTTCATGTCTTGGATTCAGATTTATTATCTGAGGTCCTTCATATCAATCCAGTCCTGGTCGGAGTAGGTCTTGTTCTCTCCTGTCATGCCCCAGATGAAGGTGTAGTT
>DBVL01000132.1:24461-28039 GCA_002308475.1 Spirochaetales bacterium UBA1265
AACAATGGTTCTGATCTCATCCGGCTTTCCCATAAGGTGGAAAAGAACTCTGTCTTCAGGAAGATCAAAGTAGAAATAGACTTCCATTCTTCTCTCGTGTGTGTGAACTGGCATGGTGTTCCAGCATGAACCTTCCTCAAGATGGGTCAGACCCATTGAAAGAGCACAGGTGTCAAGGATTGAAGCCTCAAAATACTTGTTTATGACTCTCTTGTTGCTCTGCTCTACGCTACCTGCTTCCATGTGTACTGCATCTTTGAGAGGAACGAGCTTTGTGGGATAGCTCATGTGTGCCGGACAACTGTTGTAGTAGAACTTAGCCGGCTTTGAAGCATCCTTACTTGCAAACTTGATATCTTTTGAGCCTTTTCCAATATAAAGAGCGTCCTGATAGTTTACCTCATACTCCTTACCGTCTACTGTGACAACACCTGTACAACCAATATTTATCAGACCAAGCTCTCTTCTCTCCAGGAAATACTCTGTTCCAAGTTCCTTTCCGCCCTCAAGCTCAAGAGTCTTCTTCACCGGCATAATTCCTCCGGCAATCATGCGGTCCACGTGACTGTAGGTTGTGGTTACCTTATCTTCAGCAAAAACAGTCTCAATCAGAAAGTTCTTTCTCAGTCCTTCTGTATCAAGATGTTTTGAGTACTCAGAATTGACATATTCTCTAACGTCCATATGTGTCTCCCTGTTTGTAATTATTTCTATACTGTAAGTTTAACCATGCAAACCTTGACGGTCAACGGATTGACAAGAAAAAGATGATTCTGTAACGTGGAAACACTCTGTAGGAGGAATAATGGCTAAAGAAGAAGCTATCGAAGTTGAAGGACTGGTCAAAGAGGCCCTTCCAAACGTTATGTTCCGTGTTGAGCTTAAAAACGGACATATCATACTTGCCCATATGTCTGGTAGAATGCGCCAGAACCACATTAAGATTGTCCCGGGAGATACAGTCAGAATAGAGATGTCTCCGTATGATCTTACAAAGGGCAGAATCACCTACAGGGAAAAATAATCAAATGTTCAGGGCTTTCACCTGAACTCCCCTGACAATAAGAAACTTTCTCAGTTCCATATCAGTATCCATATGACCCTTACAGGCCAGACAGAGGATTTTTCCGCAGTTGGCTGCATCATCAAGGGCATTGTGAGCCTGGTATGGAAGATCAAAATATGAGCTTAAGGCTGTGAGTCTGTGGCTNNGGCTGCTTAGCTGTGGCCAGATTCTTCTTGAAACCTCAAGTGTACACAGATAGCGGTTCGAGGGAACCGGACAGTTAAAATAATCAAGAAGGCTTTTGAGAACGCTCATATCAAAGGGAGCATTGTGAGCCACCAGCATGCTCTCTCCTATGAAACCCAACATGATTTGCCAGATTTCCTCAAAGGTCGGTGCATCCTCCACGTCTGAAGGTCTGATTCCGTGAATGTTTATAAAATCCGGCAGGAAATAATTGTAGCGTGATGGTGGTTTTATGAGAGTATAGAACCTGTCAGTTATGTTTCCCTGTCCATCAAAACGCACAAGGCCCACGGAGCATGCGCTCTGTGGGCACCTGTTAGCAGTTTCAAAATCTATTGCTACGAATCCCATTCTCAGTTTCCGTCGTATCCGAGGGTTACACGCAGAGTAAGGGAGTCAACAGGCTTGTAGCCAAGCTTGTCTCCTGCCTCATGCCAACCGTAGAGAAGGCTTATGTTGTTTCCAGCCACATCCAGTCCTGCTCCAATCTGCCAGTAACCTGCATTAAGAGCTCCCTTGATAGAAATGAAATCAAAGAGTTTGATCTCAGCTCCAATATTCAAATGGGAAATGAACTCTTCTTTTCCATTTTCATTAAGTACGTAATTGTAGATATCTACAAATTCGACCCTGACCTTCGGGTTTATGAACTGGAAATCCGGATTGAAAATAACCGCGGCATTCAATGACCATGGAGTATAAACTGTTCTAGAGTTGTAACCTCCTCTGATATCAATTGCGCTCTTGTAGTTCTCATGATCAGCCATGTAGTAGTAGCCATTGAGATTTGTGGCACTGATTGTGAATCTGAGGCTTCCATCAAACAAACCAGTTCCGAGAGAAACATCCACAGGGACGGCCCAACCGGAAGAAATCTCCTCACTCTCAATATCAAACTGCTCAATATCCTCTACTGTCAAAGTATCCTTAGTGTAGGCTCTGTATGCAAATCTTGTAACTACAGCAAAATTAAGGTTGAAGCTGTCGTTTTCAACTAATTTAATGTTAAAACCAAGTGAGCCAGCCACATCTACCATTGGTCTGATCTCTGCATCTGTTCCTGCTCCGAGTTCGGAGTAAAGATCCGTGACAGTTCTGGCATTTACTCCCATTACCCAGTTTTCACCGGCAATACCTACGTTGACGTCTGCATTCAACAGATCGTTATACCCTACTCCAAGGCTATCAACCAGTGAGTACAATGCAGAATAAACCTTATTCTTATCAATCTGGAAACGCACCAGATCAGCTGCAAACTTTGAGCCTGCATCTGACATGAGGAAAGATGAGGTGTTGTAGTGTGTTATAGAGACAGAAGGAAGAGCCAAAGAAAACTTTCCGTCTGAAAGAATTGTAGGATCCTTGTAAAGGGCATATGTAACATAGTTGCTTTCAGTAGCATCTGTAGGCATGAAGGCCTTGCTCATGGAATTGAACGGAGTTCCGGGAATGTTCATGTTATATGCAAAAGCACTGAATGCAGTAAGTATTATCATCAAAAATATAATTGTTCTTTTCATAATTCACTTCCTCTGTTCAATCAACCTTGAAGGATTTCAGGCAGCAATCCCATGAGTGTGTTCAGCATGTCTTTAAACTCAGTTCCACTTGCAATATCTATAGCTCCAAGAGCAGGCAGAATAGGAGTTACAAGATTGGTAATTACGGGTAAGGTAATATTACTGAAATCCACTGAAGCTATACTGTCAGCTACGCTTTTAACAACCAGGAGCGTGGCAACATCCCCATAAGTTGCTTTTTTAGGTTCTTCAGTTTCTACAGGCAGAGTCAGGCCTATAAAATCAACAACGCCACTTCCGACTGCATTACAAATCTTATCAACATCCGGATTCAAAAAGTCAATATCAGAACCTAATTCATTGGCAATTCCTTGTACTAATGTATAAAACGAATCACGGGCCTCGTCTCCAAGATAAGTCTCAATTCCGCTTGATATATCGCTAAAAATTTGAAGAGCATCAGTAAGCATGTCCGAAGTTACAGTTTGAATAGTGTTTCCGACAACTTTTTTGATTACAGCTCCGAACTCATCTTTTATAATCGCATTGTAATCCTCTGCTGCCAGATCCGTCTCTTCCTTGAATGCCTCAATAAGACTTGCTTTTCCACTCTCTGTTGAAGCGGCCTCGGTTATGCGGGTTATTGCTTTTTTTGCATTTTCCTTGAGTTCTTCCTCCTCCTCAGGAGTCAATGTATCTTTAGAATACAGTTCAATACTTGAAGTTACTGAGGTTTTAGTTTCCTCAACAGCTTCAGTGTTTCCTTCTGAATTAACAACATTTGATGAAATGGAAGAACCCAACTC
>DBVL01000132.1:28069-34517 GCA_002308475.1 Spirochaetales bacterium UBA1265
ACAAGCAGAATGCAAACAAAAGAAAAACTTTTTTTATTCATATAAACCCCATATCAGAAATGCTACCACAAATAAACAACAGATGAGTAAAAAAGTTTCAAGCATAAAACAGCTTTTTTCTTGAAAAGATAATTAAAACAACTGCAATCAAAGGCAGTACAGAATAAGAGGCAAACAGAACCGGATATCCGAAATAGTCAATCACAACACCTCCGACAGTAACAGCAATCATCTCTGGAAGGTTGAATCCAAGAGCCTGATAGACACCCATGCCAAGAGTAAACTTTTCTTTGCCGAGAAGAGTGGCTATATACGCAGTTGCAGATATGTGAGCCATACCGTATGTAAGCCCATGCATACCCTGAGCTATGGTAAACATGATTATATTCTTAGGAAAGAAGAAATAAATAAGAAGACGGATTGTCACAGCAAAGGACGAGATAACCAGCATGTTTATGCACGTAGCTACCCCACTGGAGGTCTTTTTGCCCAGAGTAACCATGACCAGAGCTTCGAACATTGCGCCAAGCGCAATATAAAACGTGAAGCTGTTACCCAAGCCAAGGACTTCTGTCATGTAGGAGGCAAGAAGCTTCTCTACTACCCCATGCGCTATCCTGGTAAGAGCGAAAAGAAAGATGAAGAGATAGAAAGTGGAGCCCAAAGCCTTGAAACTGGTTCTATCTTTTAATGAAGCGGTTCTGGTGGAAACAGAAACACCCTTATCTGGCTTAAGAAACAGCAGACAGAACAGGACAAAGGCACCAATCTTTATCCCCATATTCAAAAATATGCTTGGATTGCTCTCCTGATTCGGAAAAGCGGTGGCTGCTGAGAGAACAAGCATACTCACATATCCAATGGTCCCGCAAGCACGGATTCTGCCATAGTAAGACGAATTGGGAATATGGGTGGTTATGTAGCTGTCGTGAAGCGGATTTATGCTGCAAATGCTCACAAATCCCAGACAGTAACAGATGATGGTAACAGCCGTTGAGACAGGGAACATAACCGGAGCAAAGAATATCACTACGACCAAAGCTGAAAGAATCATGACAAGACGTGGCTTTCCGCTTTTCTGAGAGATATAGGAGAAAAGAAGAGGACCAACTATAGAGAGAAAAAGTCCTGCCCCCATGATAGTACCCACAAGAATATGTGAATAACCGCCGTTTCTCAGCATAATCTGGAGATATGGACCCACAGCTCCCTGAATGGACTGAACCAGAAATGAAAGAAAATAAAGCGCACCCATATTTAAATAATAGCCTTTCCACTTTCCATGTCAAAGAACTTGGCCTTCGCCATGGTCGGCATAAGAGAAATGGAATCACCCTTATGTACTGTTGCAGTAGGGGAAATTCTGCCTGTAATAGTATTTGAAGGAGTGCTTACAAACACATTTGTCTCAGAACCAAGAGGCTCAACAACGGACACCGTTCCATTTATGGTTCTATCCACCTCACCCCTCATACAGAAGGTAAAATCCTCAGGACGCAGACCCATGACAATCTTTTTTCCCGCATATGGAGAAAGAATGGAATCATGGAGCATGTTTGCCTTAAGACGGAAAGACCCTTCATTCAGATAATAGCTACCGTGATCAAACTCCACAAAGACATTCATGAAATTCATAGGAGGAGTACCTATGAAACCAGCAACAAACATATTAGCAGGACTGTTGTAGAGCTCCATAGGGGTACCAACCTGCTGGATTTCTCCATCCTTCATAACAACTATCCTATCAGCCATGGTGAGAGCTTCAACCTGGTCATGGGTCACGTAGATTATGGTGGCATTAAGATTCTCATGGAGGAAGGATATCTCAGCTCTCATCTGAACACGGAGTTTTGCATCCAGGTTTGAAAGAGGCTCATCAAAAAGAAAGACCTTAGGCTGACGAACTATGGCACGCCCGACTGCCACCCTCTGCCTCTGACCACCGGAAAGAGCCTTTGGCTTACGCTTTAGAAGATCTTCTATTCCAAGAATCTTTGCTGCCTCATGAACACGGACGTCTATCTCTTTTCTGGGAACCTTACGGATTCTGAGACCAAAGGCCATGTTCTCATAGACTGACATATGGGGGTACAGGGCGTAGTTCTGGAAAACCATGGCTATATCCCGGTCCTTCGGAGGAACAGCGTTCATAACCTGTCCATCAATTATCAGCTCCCCTCCGGATATATTCTCAAGTCCGGCTATCATCCTTAAAGTAGTAGTCTTTCCACAACCTGAAGGACCAACCAGAACAACAAACTCTTTATCTTTTATCTCTAAACTGCAATCATTGACGGCCCGAACAGGGTTCTTGCCGTCATATATCTTTGACAGATTCTTAAGAATGACTTGCGCCATGATGCCTCCGCAGAAAGCTCTGCAGTTCAGATTTTAGTCATCAGGGCCTTCCCTGTAAAGACTGCTACTCCGCCATCCTGTCCGGCTTGTAGTCCTTCAGCGCCTCATTGCGCTTGATCTTGTGCGTGGAAGTGGTCTTAAGAGGCTCCTTCAAAATGGTGGTAAGCGATATCTTCTTATAAGCCTGAAGGCGACTGTTGATTTCCGTAACAATCTCATTAATCCGTTTTTCTATTGCTTCCTTCTTTCCTTGAAGGTCCTCCCGAAGCTTCTCGGACGGGAAAGCCAACAGCCTTACGCCTTCAGTCTTCATTTTGTTATCTGTGTAATATGGAACAATGCACACCTGCTCCAACTCTTCATACAGCTGGAACATGTCTTCTATCTCTTCCGGGAAAACATTCTTGCCACCTTCGGTGACAATAATATTCTTTGATCTTCCGCTTAAATACAGGTATCCGTCCTTGTCCAAGTGCCCCACATCTCCGGTATTGAACCAACCTTCCTCATCAAGCACCTCTTTTGTCGCTTCCGGGTTTTTATAATACCCCATCATGATTCTTGACCCCTTCAGGTACAGTGTTCCGTTTCCATCCTCATCTGGATCCACTATCTTCTGCTCAGAACCAGGACAGACCCGGCCCACACTCCCAGCCCTATAATCATACATGGGGTTCAGATGAGTAATAGGAGAAGTCTCAGTCAGACCGTAGCCCTGCACAAAATCCATTCCCAGAGATCTGAAAGCTTTCTCGGTGGAGATGGGGAGAGCCCCTCCTCCGCTGACACAGATTCTCAGATGATCAAAACTGAGTTTAGCCAGAATCTTCTTAAACGGTTTTTTTAATATGTTCCAGCCGAAAACTTTTCTGAAAAACGCGTTTATACCCATGGCGGCACGTATGAAAGCATACGCAAAAGGTCCTTTCTTCTTCATGCCGGACATCAGTCCCTTGAGCATCTTGTTGTAGAGCATGGGCACAGCAACAAGGATATTTACCTTGTATTCGTGCATTTCCCTGAGAACATTTGCAACTGTCAGCCGTTTTCCAAATACTAGATGGGATCCCATGCTCATGCATTCAATCAAATCCGCCTGAAGGGCAAAAGCATGATGGATGGGTAGAATCATATAGTAGACATCTTCCGGATAAACATTCATCAGCCCCTGGGAGAGATAAGCACAACTTATCAGATTTACATTTGAAAGCATGACTCCCTTAGGTGTTCCCATGGTGCCACTGGTAAAGAGCATGACTGCCATATCCTCTGACTGCGTGTAGGCACTCTTATCCGAAGGATGGCGTAGACTCTCCGGCCCTTTTATATCCATTACATAAGGATAGGTGTCATTCTCTTCCAAACATACAAGAGTCAGTTTTTTCTTGAAGTCCTCACTTAGGGAGTCAAGTCTATCCTTGTCTCCAAAGACCATTGAGATGTCTCCAAAACTGATTATATTCTCTAGCTCTGCAGGATGAAGGGTATTGTCCAGCGGGACAGAAACTGCTCCCGCATACTGTATGCCAAAGAAAGAGACTGCCCACTGAGGTGAGTTTTTCCCTGTTACTGCTATATGGCTTTCTTTTGTCACGCCCTTTTCCCTGAGCCAGGAAGAGACGTCATACAGCTTCTCTTCCGCCTGGGCGTAGTTGAGTTTTACACCTTTTTTGGCAGGATCCGTCCAACATGGACGCTCGGCGTATGTTACTGCAGATATATGAAAGGTTTCCCTGATTGTGGGCCACTGTCCCTCAAAAAAGGTTCCCCTGAACTGATCAAGATATTCCCAAGGTTTAAGGTTTTCTTTGTTTCTCAAAGCAGGTCCTCCACTATTGGTTTTTGACAGTTTATCAAAAAGTGTCAAAATAAAAAAGACCTGAATACCCCCGAAAAGTATTTTTACCTGTTCAGTTCAAAACTGACTCATCATCTATTATGAATCTGTTCTCCTGTGGCAGATGGTTTTTCCCTCTGCTGTCCATCATACTGGTCCAGAGTTTGAGGTTTATATGGTTTCCGAGCTTGCAGTTTGAGACAAACATGAATGAGCTCACTCCCTCATCTCCCCACGGATGCCAGGGACGTGCAAGATAGACACTCCTCTCCGGTACGTCTTCTGTAGCTGTAAATGTGCAGTCCATGAATGAGAAACCCATGTCCGAATCTGCCTTGGTTGACGGAGCACAGACATAGCCTTCTCCGTTTGACACTATGTTACAGTTGTGGAAATCCGCATTTGCTCTTCCGAAGATAAAATCAACTGAACCTTCAATGGTGCACTCTACAAAAAGATTATGAACTCCATCTGCAAAGAGTGTATCCTGATGTCCAAGCAGCCTGCAACAGTCAAAGACCACCTCATCAGAAGATGGTGAGATATAGACAGCCACTGCCTGCAGTCCCATCCTCCTGTCCGTCTCTTCTCTCTTCTTAAGAGCCTCTTTGTAGTCAAAATCGTTTTCCACAATCAGGTCCCTGACGAGAACCGTACTGCCGTTTATGGTGAGAACTGCACTGTCTGCTGTAGCGGTGTTATACCTGACTGTGTTCTCGTAGTTTCCGTTGCAGTCGTTGTAAACTATTTTTGAACCGTTTCCTATTATGGTCACATTATCTCTGTTGATTCTGACTTTCTGTCTATACGTAAAAGCAGCAGGAAGCTCCACAACCAGTTCATCTTTTGTTTCTGTATTAAAAAGTGCATTCAGATCAGAATCTGCACCAGCTTTTATTACCATTTCAATTAAGCCTCCTGAGGATTTCCTCAACTTGATTTATGGCGCGGTCTACGGCATCTTTCATGTCTGATATCCGCTTCTGTACCATAATTTCAGCTATGAAACTATCCATATAGTCAAAGAATGTAAGAAAGTCAGACATCTCTATGTTTCCTATGCTTTCAGAGACATCCTTGAGTTCTCTATTAAACACATCCAGATCATATCTGGCCCTTTGAAGTGCACTTTGCGCAGAGTTGAGTTTTGAATGTTTCATGATTGTGGAGAATAAACCTCCACCACCTTTTACAAAGATGTCAAGCAAACCCCAGTTTCCAGCACTGGACAAGGCATTCCGGGCTTCATACAGTGATCTTAATGCTCTCTCACCGGCTTCTATTGCTTCTTCTTTTTCTGTTTGGATACTCATTAAAGCCTCCCCGTCTATACTAATTGACAACGAACTCACATACAAGATAATATTTGTCCGTTCACAGAACAAGCCCAGGTGGCGGAATTGGTAGACGCGCTTGGTTCAGGTCCAAGTTTCTGCAAGGATGTGTGGGTTCGAGTCCCGTTCTGGGCAAATAAGTAGATACCAATGGATACAATGGTACAAACAAGAAGAGAGTTATTTGATTCTTTGCAAATAACTCTCTTTTATTTATGGCACTCGCCCATGCAATCCGATGAGGAATTGACACACGTACTTCTTTTTATGATTCAAGAGGTATTATTAAGCTATAATTGCTAAATGGTAATGGAAAATGACAGATAACGAATTCTATAAACATTATTTTGAATTTATAACCAGCATTCAATGTATAGAAAACCGCTTGCGATTCATATACTCAGCCATAAGAGGCATTAAAGATAGCTCTTATTTGTTTGAGGATTATAAAAGTGTGGAACATGATACGATAGGAAGGCTTGTTGATCTTATAAAGAAAGAAGAAATAAAAAATGGAAAATCCTATCTCTCTGATGAGATGTATTCCAGAATAAATGAAATACGAGAAATCAGAAATTTCTGGGTTCATGCATGCTGTATTGAAGGTTATATAGGATTTAAGAAATCAGCGGATGGTAATATTTTAAAACCCACCACTGCAAAAAGAATTACAGAAGATGAAATTNNTTATTGCATACAATTTAAATGAAGCCCTTTTCAATATAGACCAAAACATAGAGGTTCACTGGAGTAATTTGTGGAAAACCGGTTTGTAATAGGGACGCCGAGAGGCGTCCATTAGTTTCAAAGAGTAATATTCATCATCATGAAAACCATAGGCAGTATGGTTGAATAGGAATCAAATAGCAGAGTTGTTTGACCGAGATGTTAAAACAATTGGGAAGCATATTAACAATGC
>DBVL01000132.1:34546-50267 GCA_002308475.1 Spirochaetales bacterium UBA1265
GTCGCAAAATTTGCGACAACCACTATGCATGGTGCAATTGCAGGAAAACTCAGATGCACAAAACACAGTATTATAATCTGGATAATCTCAAAGAGGTGTTGAGTTCAGGCAGTGGGCAAATAAAGTTCTGAAACAATATATTCTTCAGGGATATGCGATAAACCAGAAAAGGCTTGAACATCTGAATAAAACTGTAAAATTGAATCAAGAATAATTGCTCATATGTCAGAGATTGATACTGAGGAACTGCTGTCAGTCNNAATATACTAAGGCTCTAAATCTTTTGGATGATTATGATCATCAGTGCATTGTCAAACCTGATGGTAGACAGTATCTAAACTTGAATTATCAGAAAAATGAGATTCGGAAATGATTCTACTTTGTTAGGCACAGAGAATGTAATACAACGAACTAAGAAGCACGGGAATATTCCTTTGTAATGAAAGATTACATCCCATTCTTTTCAGACAATATCTTTGTCCAGTAAAAAATCCAAAATGCCTATATTGAGAACTCCGTTGTCATCATACCAGCGCTTGCGGATATCATGCCGAACAATAATCTTAGGGAAAGAATCGCCTGTTAATGTCAAAGGTTTTATTTCGGCAATTGCTTTTTCATCTGTTTCCATAGCGTATGCGGACTGAATATATGTCTTTTTTCCGCCCCGAGTAGCAATGAAGTCAATCTCTTTCGGAATCATAACTGTTTTTCCTGACTTGGTTTTGCTACTGCCGTATACAATACCAATATCAACCTCACAGCCACGTATTCGCAGATCATTATAGACAATGTTTTCCATAATATGGGTCATTTCCTGCTGCCGGAATCCTGTTCGTGCATTTCTGAGCCCCACATCATTACAGTAGTATTTGTTTGGGAAGTCAAAATAATCCTTTCCCTTTACATCATAACGACGGCATTCTTCAAACAGATATGCATCTTCAAGATGACCCATATAGGTAGAGATGGTGTTCGGGGCAACAGCATTCTTTACATTAAGCTTTTGTCTGGAGTTTAATGCGTTGGCAATATTATTAGGGTTGGTGAGCGATCCTACAGAGGAACACAAAAGATCCAATGTGGCTGAAAGCACATCCTCACGCTTTATCTTCTTCCTTTCTACAATGTCCTTGAGGTAGACCTCTGAAAAAAGCGCTTTCAGATAATCCACCTTTGCTGTGTCATCCGGCCTGGTAAGAACCAGTGGCAAGCCACCGTAAAAAGCATAGTTTTCAAATGCTTCTTCTTTATCTCCACCAGAGAAAGCATAGTACTCTGAAAAGCTCAGAGGATGGACACGAATTTCATCACTGCGGCCTCTGAACTCTGTGAGGATATCACTGGAAAGCATGCGGGAATTACTGCCGGTCACATAGATATCAAGGTTGGAAAGAGAACGCAAATCATTAAGCGCATCATAGAAAGTAATTGCCTTTCCAGCCGTGTTATAAGGATTGGGAACCTCGTCTGACAGTTGTATCTCATCAACAAACAGATAGTACCGATCAGGCTTGCCTTCCACCCGGTCCCTGACAGTCTTTGCCAGCTCCAGAGGATTACGAAAACGTATGTCCTTTGTAAGATCAAGTTCAAATGAAATTATTTGTTTTTCTGAGACACCTTGTTCAAGAAGATAGTTTCTGAAGATAGTATGAAGCAGATAGGATTTTCCGCAGCGGCGGATTCCTGTAATAACCTTGACCTGCCCATCCCACATAAAGGAGATGAGCTTTTTCAAATACAAATCACGTTTTATTTCCATACCAAATCCCAATTGAGAAGTTAAGTAGTTTACTATGCAACTTCTCAATTAGATTATGGATAAACAGTCTCCAGAAGTCAATATTTCAATTGAGAACTTCACATTGTTCTTGTCACCTAAAACTAAATCAACCCCTGTTTTTTCATTTAGACTACCTTGGTATACTATCTAAAAAATTCGGAGTCTGTTTAGTCGCGCTGAAATCTGAAAAGCACAAAACTATTCTCTGGTTTCTTCCAGAAAACCCAACAAATACTCGCAAAAACCAGAACCGAGGCTGATACAGACCGCAAAAAAGCTCAGAAAAAGATAGGATTAAGCTGTATGCTGTCGAAAAGCTCCCCTTCATGGAAGGATTCTATAAGGCGGATAGGAGAATCCATATTCCTGAAAAGAACATTCACAGAGACAACTACTCCCTCATTTGTACTGGAAATGGAAATATCCCTTACAGTCAGATCAAACTGACATATCCTCTCCTTGAACTCTTCAAAGGAAATACCACGCTTTGTAATATTGCTCTTAAGGGTTCCCACGTTGAACGAATGTGACTTTGAATGGAAGGAATGAAGAGCCCACTGGACAAACAGAATCAGAACTGTGGCAAAAACTCCTATCCCGTACATGCCGGCTCCAATGGCAAGACCAATTCCTACAGTGGCCCACAGACCTGAGGCTGTTGTAAGACCTACGGCGTTTTCCTTTCTTATATAAATGACACCTGCACCAATAAAACCTATGGCCTGAACAACAGAAGCCGCTATACGTGAGCCGTCAAGCTGAATTTTCAGACCATCAAGACCCACTATATCCATAAAGGCATATTTTGAGACTATCATCATAAGAGATGAGGCAAGAGCCACAATTATATGGGTTCTCAGACCGGCGTTCTTGAATCTCTTTTCCCTTTCAAGACCTACAAGACCACCACACAAGACAGCAACAAGGATTCTCAATCCAAAGTCCAGATAGTTTTCAAGAGTTAGAAAAGTATTCATATAAAATAACTGCATGCCCTGCTCCTCCCACAAAAGAGTATTATACCACAGAAAAAACCAACCACAATACCAGTATCTACTGCGCCTCAAGTTTTAAAGAAGCGCCATGGTCCAAAGAGCCCACTTTATGAGGGTGCAAGAGACCAATGCATGATCCTTCAGACCCCTACCAGAAGTCCTAAAAAAACCAGCCACAAACTGCAGCTGGTCAAAAATCAGAATAGCAAATCTCAGGCTTTTGGCAGGGTAATAACTTTTACCGGGCACTTTTCAGCGCACTTACCGCACTGAGTACACTTTGAATAGTCTATGTGGGCCAGGTTGTTCTCAACATGGATGGCATCAAACTCACACTGTTTTGTACAGAGCATGCATCCTATACAACCAGCAGAACAAACGTTGCCCATAGACCTGCGGCGGTTGTCAAACCCAAGGTTGTTTCTTTTTTAACAACAACTACTCCAACACCGATAAAACCTATGGCCTGAACAGCAGAAGCGGCTATACGAGAGCCGTCAAGCTGAATTTTCAACCCATCTAGGCCTACTACATCAATAAACGCATACTTAGAAACAATCATCATTGTAGAAGCTGCAAGACAGACAATTATATGTGTGCCAAGGCCTGCACTCTTAAAGCGCTTCTCTCTTTCAAAACCAATTATTCCTCCACAGATAACAGAGGCAAAGATTCTATTCTACAGAGAAAATCAATGTAGTTTTGGGTAGTAAGAACAGAACCAATAACTGATAAATGCATTTGTAAGCATACCTCCGAATATCAACCGTAGCTGTGCAGGCCTGGAATAAGAGTATTTACGCCAACGTAGGTGAAAAGGACACAGATGAAGCCCACTACTGCAAAGATGGCAGCGCCCTTTCCCTGATAGCCACGCCTGACTCTAAGGTGCAGGTAGACAGCGTAGATAAGCCATGTAATTAGAGACCATGTCTCTTTTGGATCCCATGACCAGTAGCTGCCCCAGGCCCGCTCCGCCCANNCAGATGGCGCCTGTGATGATTGTGAAAGATAGAAACAGAATTCCAAGAGCTACGCTTCTGTATTCAATTAAATCTAATTTTTCTTTGTTTGGAATATGCTGATCCAGAAAACCTCTGGCACTGAGATTGTCCCTTAGAAGAAAAATAATTCCAAGAACAAAGGCCACACCAAAGGCTCCGTAGGCCAAAATGGCAGTTGAAACGTGGATTCCAAGCCAGTTTGAACGCAGAGCTGGCATGAGAGATCTCACTTCCTTACTCTGCATGGCCGCGTAGCCTATTAGGAGAAAGGTTACCGGGGAGACAAAAGCACCCATTACGTAGAAGCGGTTACGGAAGATGAAGATTAGGCTTAATAGGCACAAGCCCCAAGCAAAAGAGGTGGCAAACTCATACTGGTTTGTCANNTGGCAGTCGCCCAGCTCCTATTCCTCTGCAGATGATTGCAGCTGTGTGGAGAACAAAGCCAAAAAGCTGGATAGCAAAAGCAACTTTGGAAAGAGTTTCCTTCTTTATTGCTATGTAGAAAAAATACAAAAGCATGGAAGCTAGGTATGAGAACATGACTATTGTAAATAGGGTGTTTTCAATCTCAAACATTGTTTTCCTCTCCTTTCGGCTCAGAAGTGAGAACTTCATTTAGCTTGTTTTTAAATGCCATATTGCTCTTCTTGCAGGTTGCAGTAATCTTCCAACTCCCATCTTCACACTCAACAGCTTCAACAGCTGATACCTGAACATAGAAAGCTAGGAACAAGCCAGCCATAATCACCAACCCTCCTATGAAAGCTAGGAAGGTAAATGAGTCCTTCTTTATTTGAATTAGAGTGTAGTTCTGTGGCTCAGTAAAGTGCACTGTGTAGTCGTCTATAGTCAGAACCTCGTCTTTAAGTAGAACGTTCATACCAAGAATCTGGCCCTTGTAATAGACTGAGTAAAGGTAGGCTGGGTTATTTAAACTAGAAGACTGGGTTGCCGGTCCATAGCCTTGGATTAAGACGTAGTCTGGATAAAAGGCGTTGAAGTAGATAACCAGATCTTCATTGTCAGAGACAACTAAGTAGTCCCCTGCACAGACAACGCTCTCCTGAAGAAAAGCCCCTTCCTTATCAACAGAAACCGTAGCAGCCCAACCAGTTGAGTTCTGGTAGAAGCGCAGCCCATACAAATCTGCAGGATTATTTACACTAATTACAGCAGTTTTGCCCTCTGTTCCCTGCTCCAGATTGTAGACGGTGATAACTGCAGTGTACTGCTCTACTGTGTCATCTTCTCTTAGGCCTATTTCAAAATCATCTATTGAAAGAACTAGGGACGTGTCCCCTATTCTCTTCATCTCCCCAGGAACTCCGTAGACTGTGTACTCTTTGTAGGTCATCTGTCCAAGTGAGTAGCCAAGGATTAGCAGGAGGACTCCTATGTGGCAAATCCAAGCGCCCCAGACTCCTATTACGTTTTTGTGAGCGTAGTGCCTGTCAGAACCAGAGGAGCTCTTCATGCCCAAAGTCTTAAAGAAAGATTGAATATCTCCTTTATAGACACCTTCTATCGTTTCTCCCGCCTTCGGAAAAGAATTTGGAAGAATAACAGGAGAAGCATAAGCCTTGGTTCTTTTTATTAGACTTGGGAGCCTGATTATGTTGCACAAAAGGAGGTTGAGTACCAGAAAAGCTGTAATTAGAACAAACCACCAGGAGTGAAAAACGCTGTCCAGGTTAAGAGCTAGGATTATTGCCGCTAGGCGCTCTGAGTAGGCGGAGTAGTAGTAAGAGTAGGAGTAGCCTTGGGGAATGAGGCTTCCAATTACACACGCAAAAACCAGAACCAGAAGAAGGATTATGGCAAAGCGCATGGAGGAGATATATTTCAGAACTTTTCTTAACGACTCTTTCATCTTAAGCAAAACTAGTTGAGTAAAAGCATGGCTTCTTCAATGCGGGACTCTGAAATATCAAGGCAGTTGAAAGCCAGATCTGAGTTGTGAGCTCCTTCAGAGTTTTCAACATAGCAGAAATCAAAGAACCACTGAGCCTCTCTGTAGAGCTTACGCAGAGTCTCAAGGGCGGCCTCATCCTTGCTTCCAGCAGCTACTGCACCAGCGAGGGCTGTCTTGAAATCAGAGAGCTTGTTTCCAACCTCTGTTTCTCTAGCTGTTACGCGCTCCTGGATGCGGTGGACCATTTCAACCATGTCTGTATCTCCATGACACTCGGCACAAGTTGAAAGAAGGGTCTCGCTCTCAAGCGGGCTTACCAGGTAGTGGCTGTGATAGACTGTTCCGTCATCTGCCATCTCAATAGCCATGTGGCAGTCAGCACAGTTTAGAAGAGAAGCGTGCTTACCAAGAAGATAGGTTTCCATCTCTGGGTGCTGAGCCTTCAGCAGCTTGGCTCCAGTGCTTGGCTGAGTCCAGTCGGAGAAGCCGACAGAGCCATCAGGAAGAACCATGCTGTCGTAGTAGGCAAGAATGGCCTGAGGAGTCATTTCTTCAACACTGGAGTAAGGCATCATGGTCTCTTTATCTGTTGGAGTAAAGTAGTACTCTATATGGCACTGGCCACAGGAAAGTGTGGCGCTGTCTATACTGCTCATATTTGAGCCAAGGGCCTTGGCTACGTAGGAGTGAGTAATTACTATCTCACCCTTGTTTCCGGCGTTGTTACCGTGGCAGGTGTAACAGCTTATACTCTCTTCCATCATGCCAAGAGCTGTATTGAAATCAAGAGTGTAAGCGGCTACTCCCATGTCATTTACAAGCTTAGCAAAGTTTGGAGTCTTACAGGTGAGACAGTTTGCAAGAGCGTGCGGGCGGGCCGTGGCTGAGACATCTTCCAGAGTGTACTCATGGCCTCTTGCGCTACCGTACTCTTTAGCAAACCCAAAGCCTTCATAGATATTTACAAGGTACGGGTCCTCTTCAAGGTAGCTTGTTATATAGGAGTTATCCTTGTTAGCTCCCATGGAGGCAACAATATACGGATAGGTCTCTGCCCAGTCGGAAGCGTTAATTGTCCCATCTTTGCTTGTGGCTGTTGGGGCTGTGGCGCTCACGTAAGTTATATCTTCCTCGGTAAGTGGGCCCAGGGCACCGCGGTTTTTGAGGTGATAATACAAGTCGTCCCCAAAAATGCCTACCAGAGCGCAGCAAAGGACAATAATAACAACAGATATAACAATCTTTAACAGTTTTTTATGTTCCATAATCACCCCTTAATAGTAATTACCTTCACAGGGCACTTCTCGGCACACTTGCCGCACTGGGTACACTTTGAATAGTCTATACGGGCCAGGTTGTTTTCAACATGGATGGCATCAAACTCACACTGCTTTGTGCAGAGCATACATCCTATACAACCAGCAGAACAAACCTTCTTGACCTGAGGACCCTTGTCCTTGTTTGAACACTGGACTGCCACATAGTTGTTAACCGGAATAAGCTCAATCAGTCCCTTAGGACAGGCCTTAGCACAAAGACCACAGCCTATACATTTGGCCCTGTTAACTACCGCAACACCATCCTTAACAGAGATGGCATGCTCCGGACAGACAGAAACACAAGAACCAAGACCCAGACAGCCAAAATCACAGGAAGTAATGCTTATTCCTGAAAGAACAGCACTTCTGCAGTCCTGAATACCAACATAGTTTGCCTGGTTGCTGGTAACGTTGCAGTTGCCCTTACAGCGGACAAAAGCAACCTTCTTCTCTGCTGTTCCTGCGGCAACTCCCATGACAGCGCTGATCTTGTCTGCCACACCCTGGCCACCTACAGGACAACCATTGGTAGGAGCGTCTCCCGCGACAATTGCAGCAGCCATGGCATCACAGCCTGCAAAACCACAGGCACCACAGTTGTTACCAGGCAGGCAAGCGCGGACTTCAACCTCACGCTGATCAACTTCCACGCGGAATTTCTTTCCAGTGTAGACAAGAGCTACACCTACAACAGCTCCGACAAGAGTTATGACAATTGCAGTGATTATTACAGTACTCATATCTATCCTCCTATCAGATATTCAGGCCCGAGAAGCCCATGAAGGCTATGGACATAAGAGCTGCAGCAATCATGACAATAGGTGCACCCCTCAGAGGCTCAGGAAGATCGCTTTCCTGAATTCTGCTTCTGATTCCGGCAAGAAGAACAATTGCAATTGTATATCCAACTGCTGTTCCAAAACCTGAAAGAACACATTCTATGAAGCCATAACCATTCTGAACGTTTGTAAGAGCCACACCCAGAACTGCACAGTTTGTTGTAATCAGAGGAAGGAAGATTCCCAGTGCCTTGTAGATTGCCGGAGAGGTCTTCTTAAGGAACATCTCAACTATCTGTACCAGGGCCGCAATAACCAAAATGAAAACAATAGTCTTCATAAAATCCAGTCCCAGCGGAGCCAGAACCAGGTCATAAAGAATACTTGCCACGGCAGAGGCTATGGTGAGAACAAAGATAACAGCACCACCAAGAGAGGCGGAGGCCTTCATCTGCTTGGAGACACCTAAGAATGAACAGATACCAAGGAACTGGTTCAAAACTACGTTGTTTATCAGTGCTCCACTAATCATGATAAGAATTAAAGCTTTCATTTTTCTGCCTCCTTACATGTTGAAGCACAGGTAGAGCAACACCCATCACAGCCTTCTACCAGCTTCTTCTGTCTGGTCTTGATTCCGATTGCGTTCATAATAACTATGAAAAGAGCAATTACCAGGAAGGCTCCAGGTGGCTGAACAAAGATGGCTATAGGCTGGATACTGGAAGGAAGAATCTGGATACCAAAAGCTGTTCCGTTTCCAAGAACCTCTCTAAAGAGACCAGCCAGGGTAAGAGCTACTGTAAACCCAAGACCCATACCTACTCCGTCCATGACAGACAGCAGTGGTTTGTTCTTGTTTGCAAAAGCTTCTGCTCTTCCAAGGATTATACAGTTAACAACAATCAGAGGAATATAGATTCCCAGTGCCTCATAAACAGAAGGAATATAGGCTTCCAGAAGCAGCTCTGTAACAGTAACCAAAGAAGCAACTATAACAATGTAGGACGGAAGTCTCACCTCATCTGGAATAACTTTTCTCAAAAGAGAGATAACAAGGTTGGAGAGAATAAGAACTGCTGTTGTACTCAGACCCATTCCAATACCGTTAATGGCTCTTGTAGAAACAGCAAGAGTGGGACACATGCCAAGCATGAGTACCATGGTGGGGTTTTCTTTTATAAGACCGTTGTACAGTCTTTCAACATATTTATTCATCTTCACTCCCCCTTGATTGTGTTGTTGTAGAAGTCCAGTGCAGCGTTAACTGCATTTACAACCGCATTTGAAGTGATTGTGGCTCCGGAGATACTATCTACTTCATTTGAAGCGCTCTTTCCGCTCTTAACAAGTTTCAACTTAGTAGCTGCCATGCCGTTAAACTGATCCTTGAACTCAGGCTCAGAAGCAAGCATACCCTTACCCGGAGTTTCATTGAGCTCTGTGAATGAGATGGAGTTGATTGTTCCATTAGCACTGATACCGATTGAAAGAGTTATATTTCCTTCATAACCTTCAGAAGAAGTAGCCTCAATAGCGTATCCAACAGTGTTTCCGCTCTCATCAAGGCCTTCAACAGCCTGGTTAATCTTAACTCTTCCAAACTCAGTTCCGTAGATCTGGCCTGCTATCTCATTTACTGCTTCAACCTGCTTGAACTCTACAGCTCCAGGAACAACTGCCTGATAAGAAGCCCAGGCTTTCTTTTCTTTCTGGATGCTGATAGTCTCTTCGGTCATCTTGTAGGTTCCACCGAGGGCCACACCGGCAATCAGAGTAATGATTGCAATCACTATAACCGGACGAGGAACAAAGTCCTTAAATGTCTTCTTTGGCTCGCCGTTACGCTTAGAAACTTCTTTCTTGGTGTAGGCAAATGGTTTTGGAACCACGTACATATCTATCATAGGAGTAAGGAGGTTTCCAATCAGGATTGAGTAGCTAACTGAGTCAGCTGAAGATCCGTAAACACGGAAAAGACCTGCTAGAATTCCAATAACTGCTCCGTAGATAATCTGACCTTTCTTGCTAACTGGAGAAGTAACATAGTCGGTAGCCATAAAGAAGGCACCCATGACTATTCCACCACCGCAGATGTTTGCAACTAGAAAGGCTGGGTCAAAACCCTGACCACCAAAGAGAGCAATAAAGAGTGTGAAAGCTCCCAGTACTGAGAAACAGATTTCTCCGTGGATTATATCAAAAGCCCACAGCAGTAGACCGCCAATTAAAAGAGCAAGGATGGAGCTACCGATTACTGCGTTTGATGTTCCGAGGAACATGGAAGTTATGTTTACAGCTCTTCCTGCAAGTAATTCAGCTACCGGAGTTGCACTAGTAACTGCATCTACTTTAAAAGCAGTCATGGGATTACTGAATGAGATGAGTAAGAAACACCTGGCAGCTAGAGCTGGGTTTAAGAAGTTCTTTCCAAGTCCTCCAAAGCAACCTTTTACTACAACTATGGCAAAGATGGCACCAAGAATTGGGGCGTAAAGCGGTGTACTCGGAGAAAGGGAGAGAGCCAGCAGAAGGCCAGTAAGTGCAGCACTTCCGTCAAGGCAATCCTTTGGATCCTTATGAACAAGAAGATTGAACAGGAATTCTGAGAGAACAGCTGTTCCAACAGAGGCAAGGATTATGAGAAGTGCATGTGTCCCGTAGACGACCACTCCGACAACTGTAGCAGGAATAAGTGCCAGCAGCACGCATACCATAATCAGTTTTGTTGATAATCTGTCCCTTACGTGAGGGCCGGATGAAATATTCAGAAATGTATTCGTCATTTGGAACCTGCCTTTGCACGTTTAGCTGCCATAATCTCAGCCTTGGTCTGCTTAAAGACCTGGGTAAGAGGCCTCTTTGCAGGACAGATGTATGTGCATGAGCCACATGAAATGCATTCAAGGCCGTAGAGCTTGAACTCGTAGCGTTCAAGGTCTCCCACATGCACTGCATCTGCCATGAGCTGTGGAACAAGACCCTGCGGACAGACCTTTGAACAGCGTCCGCAATGAAGACAGTTTGTAAGAAGCTTCTCAGCCTCCTCTACCTCATCCTCAGCCATAAGGGTAACCGCATTTGTGGTTTTCACCACAGGCACATCCAGACTTGTCATGGCAAAACCCATCATAGGACCACCGGCAAGTGACTTCTTCAGAGTCACCCCTTCCTTGATTCCTCCACAGGCTTCCACAAGTTCAGAAACCAGCATTCCATCAGGAACCAGGAAGTTGCCCGGCTGCTTCACCGCGTCTCCAGTAACTGTAAGAACATGTCTGAACAGCGGCTCATTATACTCAACGGCTCTCCAGATGGCATATATAGTTCCAACGTTCTGGACTATGCACCCCACATCAGCAGGAAGGCTTGTTATTGGATAGTTGACCCCGGCAATAGCTGCTATAAGGCTTCTCTCTCCGCCCTGAGGGTACTTTGTCTTCATTGGAAGAATGGAAATCCTTTCTTTTGAAGGTCTCTTCTCAAGAGCCTTACGCATGCTCTCTATGGCCTGAGGCTTGTTGTCCTCAATGGCAACCACACCCTGGGCATTCGGAAACAGCCTGAGAATAATCTCTATCCCCTCGAGAATGCCTTCCGGCTCGCTCTGCATGAGCTGGTCGTTACAGGTAATGTATGGCTCGCACTCCGCGCCGTTGGCAATTATATATCTGATGGCATCCGGATTTTTTGGTGAAAGCTTCAGATAAGTCGGAAACCCGGCTCCGCCGAGACCTATTATACCAGCGTATTTTACCTTCTCAATAATATCCGCATTTGAAAGAGTGTTCAGATCTTCACGCTTTCCCAGACCCTCAACAGGTGTGTACTGACCATCATTTTCTATAACAATGCACTCAGCAGCCAGTCCCGAGATGGTTCTGCGTTTTTCAATAGCCTTTACCGTTCCAGAGCAGGAAGAAGCTACGTTTGATGAAACAAACCCATCAGCCTGAGCAATGATCTGTCCAACAAGAACAGTATCTCCCTTGCTCACAACCGGCTTGGCTGGCTTGCCTATACCCTGAGACAGAGGTATGGCAAACTCACCCTTGGCGTCAAACTTCTGCAAAGGCAGAGCGCAACTCAGTTCCTTGAACCCTTTCGGATGAACTCCACCACGAAATGTTACTCCCATGTATGTTGACTCCTTTATACTTTTACCATGAAAACACCTCCACAAGGATGGAGGCAGAAAACTCCCCATGGCATTTCAGACACTTTTCTATCTATGTTATCAGTCAGATGGTGAAAAGAGAAGAGATAAAACACTAGTCTACCGACGAAGAACTATGAAAGTTCGTAAGTCTGGTTTCAAATTCCCAAGATTTTCAATACAAAACTCCCAAGATTTTCAATTTTTCATTAATTTGTTCTGATTGCCGCATACTAAACAGCCCCAGATTTTTTAAATAGTAGACCAAGGTATGCTAAAAAAAAATGGATGGCTTAGATAGTATACTTGAGTATTTTTAATCAATCGACAGGGGGACAAAACAGGATGTATGAACAACAAAGAGAAGTAAAAAAGGGGTTCATCTGTAGACCATAACCATTTTTTTAATTAAATTTCACTCATGATTAAAACTATACTTGGCAGTGTGAGACAGTATAAAAAGCAAGCTGTTCTCACTCCTCTTTTTATGGTAGGAGAAGTAGCCATGGAGTGTACTCTCCCTTTGATTATGGCTACTCTCATAGACCATATGTACACAGAAAACATATACGAACTGCTGAAATATGGTGCCATACTTCTTGTTATGGCCCTGTTCTCACTCTTCTGCGGAGTCATGTCAGGACGTAATGCAGCAACAGCCAGTGCCGGTTTTGCCTCAAATCTGAGACATGACATCTTCCACCGCGTACAGGACTTTTCTTTCCAGGATGTGGACCGCTTCTCCACTTCAAGTCTGATTACAAGAATGACTACAGATGTAACAAACGTTCAAATGTCTTTTATGATGATAATCAGAACTGCAGTAAGAAGCCCTCTTATGCTGATCTTTTCGGTAATCATGAGCTTCAGAATCAACTCTTCTGTTGCCTTGATTTTCCTTGCAGTGGTGCCAATTCTTGGTCTTGGACTTTTCCTGATCGGCCACTTTGTCTTCCCTGTTTTCAAGAGAATCTTCAAGCGTTATGACGCCATGAACAACTCAGTTCAGGAAAACGTGAACGGAATAAGGGTTGTTAAGTCCTTTGTCCGTGAAACCTACGAGATAGAAAAGTTCGAGAAGACAAGCGGAGATGTGAGGAAGGACTTCCGCTTTGCAGAACGTATCCTTGCCCTGAACGGACCTGTCATGATGTTCTGTGGATATGGAGCTATGCTTGCCATAAGCTTTATAGGAGCAAGGATAATCATCAGCTCCGGAGGCTCAGACATGACACCCGGTCAGCTCTCATCATTCATGACATACAGCATGCAGATCCTCATGTCCATGATGATGCTTTCCATGATCATAGTCATGTGCGCCATTTCAGTTGAAAGTATAAGGAGAATCTCTGAGGTTCTTACCACGGAAAGCACACTGCTCAGCCCTGAGAATGGAAAGAAAGAAGTGAAGGATGGAAGCATTGAGTTTGAAAATGTGAGCTTCCGTTACAACGGGCAGAGTGGAGAGGACGCGCTTAGGAATATAAATCTGAAGATAGAGAGCGGCAAAACCGTAGGAATCATTGGCTCCACAGGCTCTTCCAAGACCACACTCATCCAGCTCATTCCAAGGCTTTATGACGTGACCCAGGGCTCAGTCAAGGTTGCCGGAACAGATGTTCGTGAGTACGATCTGGAGGCCCTGAGAAAGCAGATTGCCATTGTTCTTCAGAAGAACGTTCTTTTCTCAGGCACAATCAAAGACAACATTAAATGGGGAAATCCGGATGCCACTGACGAAGAGGTGGAGGAAGCCTGCCGTGCGGCACAGGCCCACGAGTTCATCATGCAGCGTCCTGATGGTTACCTGAGCATGATTGAACGCGGTGGGACAAACGTTTCCGGAGGACAGAAACAGAGACTCTGCATAGCCCGTGCCCTCATAGCAAAACCCAAGGTACTCATCCTTGATGACTCCACAAGTGCGGTAGACACAAAGACAGATGCCCTCATCAGAAAAGCTCTCTCAACTCAGCTGAAGGATACAACAAAGATAATAATAGCCCAGCGTGTCTCTTCCGTGCAGGACGCGGACATGATAGTAGTCATGGATAACGGCAGAATAGTTGAGTCAGGCACACATGAGGAGCTTCTGGAGCACAAAGGAATCTACTATGAGGTTTGGGACTCACAGACAAACTCAAAGGAAGGTGAGTGATGCCAGGACCAGGAAGAATGAGATTTGATAGAAAAGGCGGTATGAGACCGCAGATTAAAAAAGGAACCTTCAAGAGAGTTTTAGGCTACGTTAGAAGGGATTACGGTAAGCATATCCTTGTGATTGTGCTCTGCATACTCCTCTCCTCCGCTGCCTCTCTGGTTTCAACCATCTCTATAAGACGTCTTATTGACCAGGTTATAGTGCCCGGCATGTCCTCCGGACTCAGCGCCATTTGGGGAAACCTGATTGGAATAATAGCCACAATGGGAATCTTCTATGTCGCAGCCATACTCGCAAACCTCCTCAGAGGTATGATCATGGCTGAGATTACTCAGGGAACCCTGATGAACCTCAGAAACGCCATGTTCCGCAAGATGGAGACACTACCCATAAAGTACTTTGACACAAACCCTCATGGCGAGATCATGTCAACCTACACAAATGACACGGATTCCATCCGTGAGTTGATTGGCAGGTGCATTCCCTCTCTTATTGAAAGTGCGCTCTCAGTCATCTCAGTATTTGTCATGATGCTCGTCTACAGCGTCTGGCTCACCATAGCCGTAATTCTTGGGATAGCCCTGATTGTCAGGTTCTCTGCAGGAATAGCTGGAAAGTCAGGAAGATACATGATGGGTCAGCAGAAATCCCTTGCTGCGGAAGAAGGCTTTGTTGAAGAGATGATAGAAGGTCAGAGAGTTGTCAAGGTCTTCTGCCATCAGGAACAGGCAAAGAAAGACTTTGATGCACTCAATGAACAACTGAGGGCAGATAGTACTACAGCTCACCGCTTTGGAAATATCCTCGGCCCCATAAACAACAACATGGGAAACATACTTTATGTTCTTCTGGCCCTGATCGGAACCCTCATGGTCCATGCTGGACTTTCAAACGTAAGTCTGTCTGGTATTTCAACTATCTCAATTGGAATAATCATCTCTTTCCTTTCCATGGCAAAGACCATGACACAGACTCTTGGAAACCTGTCCCAGCAGGTGAACATGTTCACCATGGGACTTGCAGGAGCTTCCAGAATCTTTGACCTGATTGATCAGGAAAGTGAGAAGGACGAAGGCTATGTCACGCTTGTAAATGCAATCAAGGATGAAAACGGGAACATAACTGAAACTGAAAAACAGACAGGACTTTGGGCCTTCCGTCATCCACACAGTGCAGACGGCAGTGTCACATACACAGAGCTCAAAGGAGACATAGTCATGGAGCACGTAGACTTTGGGTACACAGAGGACAAGCAGGTTCTTTTTGATATGTCACTGTACGCCAAGCCGGGTCAGAAAATAGCCTTTGTTGGTGCAACTGGAGCAGGAAAGACAACTGTTACAAATCTTATAAACCGTTTTTATGATATAGCTGATGGGAAGATCCGTTATGATGGAATTAACATCAACAAGATAAGAAAACCTGATTTGAGAAGATCTCTGGGGATAGTCCTGCAGGATGTGAACCTCTTTACAGGAACTGTCTTGGAGAACATAAGATACGGTAGGCTGGACGCCACGGATGAAGAGTGTATGGAAGCTGCAAAGCTTGCAAATGCAGACGGCTTCATAACCCGTCTTCCTGAGGGCTACAACACCATGCTCAC
>DBVL01000132.1:50421-50644 GCA_002308475.1 Spirochaetales bacterium UBA1265
ATGGATAACCTGATGAAGGGAAGAACGGTTTTCGTGATTGCACACCGTCTCTCAACCATCAGAAACAGTAACGCAATCATGGTTCTGGACCACGGTAAGATTATTGAGAGAGGCACTCACGAGCAGCTTCTTGAGATGAAGGGCACCTACTGGCAGCTCTACACAGGAGCTTTTGAACTGGAATAAAACTTATGGGCTGTGATCAGTGGTTCACAGTCCTTGT
>DBVL01000058.1:0-3939 GCA_002308475.1 Spirochaetales bacterium UBA1265
GGAACATTTGTCGAGACAGTTCACAGGATAGGCGAAACCGAGTACCCAGAAATTGAGGTCATGGACAAACTTGTCGACGCAACTGCTGCCAAGATGATGGACAGCGAGTTCAATAAAGGCATGGAGGTCATAGTCCTTCCAAACCTGTATGGAGACATTGTCACCGACGTTGCTGCTGAACAGCAGGGGGGACTGGGGACGGCATGTTCTTCAAACATAGGAAACAAGTACGCACTGTTTGAGGCAATTCACGGAACAGCTCCGTATCTGATGAGCCACGGACGTGGGAATTATGCTGATCCATGCAGCCTTATCAGGGCAATGGGTGCCATGATGGCGCACATAGGATACGGTGACAGAAAGGAAATTCTGGATAGAGCTCTTGAGATTTGTACAGTAACTGAGAGGAAGGTTGTGGTCACAACCCAGATAGAAGATGCATCTGCGGAAGAATTTACGGATTATCTTCTTGCTACCATAAATCATATCAGATAGAATTGTTCTGTTAATGGCCGGACGGAATGTGCGGCACGTCTCTATTACTTCGGAGGGTAATTATGAGTGATGAAAACAAAGCCAAGACATTGGAAGTATACGGAATGCCTTGGTGGCTCAGCCTTTGCTGCGTTGTAATCTGTGGTATTACAATGTATATTGGTTCGCAGTCAAGCAGCATGACTGGTACACTTGCCACATGTTTTGCTCTTGCAGTAGTGTTCAACGAGATCGGTGAGAGACTCCCGATTTGGAACAACTACATTGGTGGAGGTCTTCTGATGGCCTTCTTCGGCGTTGCAATTCTGCTTCATTTCGGTCTTATTCCCGATAAAGCAGTTGCCAACATCAACAGTTTTATTTCTGATGATGCCAACTTCCTTGAGATGTTCATTGTCTGTCTGATTGTAGGTTCTGTCCTCGGTCTGGATAAGGATATTCTTCTCAAGTCCTTTGCAGGGTACATCCCCGCCATCCTTGGTGGTCTTCTCTGCGCAGGTGTCCTTGGTATTCTCGGCGGTCTGCTCTTCGGTGTTGCACCTTCAACAACAATCCTTAAGTACGTTCTCCCTGTCATGGGTGGCGGTAACGGTGCAGGTGCAGTTCCTCTCAGCCAGATTTACGAACAGGTGACCGGTGATGCAAGTGCCAACTACTATGCATTCGCAATCATCATCCTCACAATCGCAAATATCTTCTGTATCATTGCTTCTGCAGGACTCAACGCTCTCGGAACAGCTTTTGATAAGAAGGGTAAGGGCGGAATAATCACAGGTGACAAGAAGACCCTGCTCAGAAAGGGTGGAAACATTGCCCGTGACGACAAGAAGGTCAAGATTGGTATCAGTGAAGTTGCAGCAGCTCTGTTCCTGGCAGTAACCTGTTACTCTGTCGGACGTCTTATGTCCAAGAACATCCTGCCTACAATTGCAGGTGCAGCAATCCACCAGTATGCCTACATGATTATCTTCGTTGTCATCCTGGCAGCAACAGGCATCATTCCTGAGAACATCCGCGCCGGTGCAAAGAGACTTCAGAGCTTCATGTCCGGATTCATGGGAATAGTCATCATGGTCGGTATGGGTGCTGACTTCAATATTGCTGAGCTGTTCACAGCTCTTACTCCTGGTAACGTAGTCATGGCACTGCTTATTGTCATTGGAGCCATTATCGGTGCAGGTGGAGTAGGTTACCTTGTTGGTTTCTATCCAATCGACTCTGCTATTACAGCAGGTCTTTGTATGGCAAACCGTGGCGGAAACGGCGACCTGGCATGTCTGGGTGCTGCTGACCGTATGGACCTCATTGCCTACGCACAGCTTTCATCAAGACTTGGAGGTGGAATCGTTCTCATCATTGCTTCCTTCCTCTTCTCTTTCATGCTGTAGAATTTACTATGAAGAATCAGGCAGGGTGTGGTTTCATGCCCTGCCTATTTTATGTCCACTATTATTCCGGGGGTTTTTATGGTTGCATATTTCAGAAGACAGACCTTAATCTGTATGGTTTTCGGTGCGTTTCTAGGCGGTTTTTCCGCATTTTTCCTGCTTAATGACTATCTTTCAGCCCAAGGCTCGGTTATGAGAGTGACTGTCATAGGCATGCTTTTGCTTCTCGGAGTGGTTTTGGGAAGATTCGTCGCTTTAAGACTTGCAGAAAGAAAACTTGCGGCTCTTACAGCTCTTCTGTATTCACAGTGCAACCCTGATGCTTTTATTGAGAAGTTCTCAAAGATTCTCAGCTCAACCCCAAAAGACAATATTGCCTTCTTTGACGGCTGTGTGAAAATGTCATTTGCCTATGAAGCCAAGGGTGATTTTGAAAATGCGGCTATGGTGTTTGCCGGAGCTGACCCTTCAGTCCTCAAAATGCATTCCCTTCACGCATCCACAATGATTGCAAACCAGTTGATGAGAGTCTACCTCCTTTCTGGAGATGTGGTGAATGCAGAGTCCTGGCTCAACAGACTCAAGGAGTTGGAAGAAGATGCCAACACAAGAGCAAAGATGCTTGCGTCTCAGATCCACGCCTGTGTTGAACTTGGAAGCAAGTGGCTTGCCTTCCTCAACGGAGAAGACACAGATATAGACTACATAAAAGAAGAGGCAGAGCTTGCTAAGAACAATATCTACCGTGCTGAAATGGAGAACCTCTGCGGAGATATCCTGACTAAACAGGGCAAGGCTGAAGAGGCAAAGGAACATTATGAGAGCGCTCAGTCCCTTGTTCCAGAACTCTGGGCAGGCAAACAGGCTGCCTTAAGGCTCGAGAACTAACTTCAGAATATAATATCCACTTTTTTAGTTTCCCAAACTCAGAGCAATTGATTGCAGAGGATTATGATGAAAGTTTATATTGCAGCACCGCTGTTTTCCGATGGAGAGCGCAGTTTCAACGAAAGAATTGATCAGATTATCCGCTCATGCGGGCATGAAACATATTTACCACAGCGAGATGCCGGCTGTGTAGCCGAAATGCCTGAAATGGTTGATGGTATATACAAACGTGACTACTGCTTCCGTGAAGACTGCAAAAACATGGATTTGTGTGATGCAATTCTTTTCCTGTTTGACGGTAGGGTTCCGGATGAAGGTGCATGCTTTGAGCTTGGATACTGTTATGCCAAAGGAAAAAGATGCGTAGGTTACAAGACCGACGCCCGTTCTTTCATAGAAGGCTATGACAATGTCATGCTCTACGGAGCACCAGAAGTAGTACTTCATAACGAAAAAGAATTAAAAGACTTCTTTATGACAATCCAATAAATATCCATCTGGACAAGAGGGATTTCAGGTGTATACTATTTAACCAGAATGTTAGCCATAGCTAACTAAGTGGAAAGATAAGGTGAGGACATATGAAATACCACATTGAACAGAATACAGTTCAGGAGACGCTTGTTATTCCTCTTCTTGGACGGCTGGTTTGTTCTGAACGCTTTCCGGAACTCTTCTCTGATCCACTGGCTAAGCGTATCTGTGATTCGCTGGATTATGACTTTTCAGAGAAACGGAAAAAGATGGAGTCCCCAGCGGGACTCTTTGGTGCGCTGGAGGTGGCTCAACGCCAATACGATATGCGATGCGAGATCAACTCGTACTTGAATGATCATCCGGAGGCTGCTGTGGTTAATCTCGGTTGTGGCCTGGATGACACCTTTTCCAAGGTGGATAACGGTAGGTGTCATGGATACAACCTGGACTATCCAGATGTAATCCAGGTGCGCCATATACTGCTTCCAGAGACCGAGCGTGAGAAGAGTTTGGCCTGCAATCTCAACGATTATTCATGGATGGATGCCATAGATTCGTCTCGTGGCGCGGTATTCTTCGCAGCCGGTGTTTTTTATTACCTCAAAACCGAAGAAGTCAAACAGCTGTTCTCCACTATGGCTGAACGTTTTCCCGGCGCAGTTCTGGTTTTTGATTCCTGCAATGAGCGCGG
>DBVL01000058.1:3999-4124 GCA_002308475.1 Spirochaetales bacterium UBA1265
GCCTTCTTCTCACTTGAGAACGAGAAGGAACTGGAGAGATGG
Organism: Spirochaetales bacterium UBA1265; assembly: GCA_002308475.1. Lineage (GTDB taxonomy): Bacteria > Spirochaetota > Spirochaetia > Sphaerochaetales > Sphaerochaetaceae > UBA1265. Next base: position 4,042 of record DBVL01000058.1, read on the forward strand.
AGTAGCCGTTTTACCTCTGTTTCAGCAAAAAGCTACATGCGAGGCTATAGAGATATCTATAAAGATGTAGGACTGTTTCACAA
>DBVL01000126.1:0-188 GCA_002308475.1 Spirochaetales bacterium UBA1265
TTCATCATCTGGTTAACTTCAGTACTTCTGAAAAGAATGGATCTGGCCTTGTCCACTTTCTTCTGATCTGCAATTGAAGAGTATTTACTCCAGGAATCCAAAGGATGGATAGCCGGATACTTTCTGGCATCTGAACGTTCTCTTGAAAGACCGTGGAAAGCTCCTACAACTTTAAGTGTTGCCTGAGT
>DBVL01000126.1:221-10763 GCA_002308475.1 Spirochaetales bacterium UBA1265
ACAGGTTCTTCAAAGTTACCACCTGCAGGACTTACCGTACCTCCAATTGTTACGGAAGCAACTTTTCCGTTTCTGAGTCTTACCTTACCCGCTCTTTCGTAGAATGCTGCTATAACAGATTCAAGATATGCTGGGAAGGCCTCTTCTCCCGGTATCTCCTCAAGTCTTCCGCTCATCTCTCTCATGGCCTGAGCCCAACGGCTTGTTGAGTCAGCAAGAAGAAGAACATCCAGGCCCATCTGTCTGTAGTATTCAGCAAGCGTCACTGCTGTATATACTGAAGCCTCTCGGGCTGCAACCGGCATGGAAGATGTGTTACAGATGATGATTGTTCTCTCCATGAGAGATCTGCCTGTCTTCGGGTCTGTAAGTTCAGGGAATTCCTTAAGAACCTCAACAACCTCACCTGCTCTTTCACCACAGGCTGCAACTATAACAATATCCACTTCAGCATTTTTGGCTTCCATGTGCTGTAGAACAGTCTTACCAGCACCAAAAGGTCCTGGGACACAGAATGTTCCGCCCTTTGCAACGGGAAGGAAGGTATCTATACAACGGATCTTGGTAACAAGAGCCTCGTCCGGTCTCAGGCGCTCCGCATAGCAGTTGATAGCCTTTTTAACAGGCCAGGTGAAAACCATGGACAGCTCTTTCTTATTACCTTTTGAATCCTTGATCACTGCAACGGTGTCTCTTACATTATAAGAGCCCTTCTCAACGATCTTCTCGACAGTCCAGTACTCATCTGAAAGTGAGAAAGGAACCATAATCTTATGATCAAAAAGTCCTTCTGGAACGCTTCCTACAGCATCTCCCGGACGAACCTTATCACCTTTCTTGACACAAGGTGTGAACTCCCAGTCTTTATTTGGAATAGGATCAAGATAAACCCCTCTCTGAAGGAAGAAGCCACACTGCCTGGCCAGATCCGGAAGCGGGTTCTGAAGTCCGTCAAAGACCTGTGTCAGAAGTCCCGGACCAAGCTCAACACTCATGAGCTCTGCTGTGAACTCCGCAGGATCTCCGACCTTGATTCCGTTGGTCATCTCATAAATCTGCATACTTGCAGTGTTTCCGTTAATACGGATGACCTCACCTTTCAGTCTGGTGTCACCGAGTACAATATATCCGACTTCGTTCTTTGATACCGAGCCGTCAAAATGTACGGAAACCATATTTCCGTTAACACCGGTAACATATCCCTTAATAGTATCCATCTTAATTCTCCAATCCTATATTCATAATCTGCTGATGAATTGAGTTGTAAAGTCTGGAAAACTCCTGTTTTCCATTTTCTGTTTCAAAAACATTCTGTCTTTCAAGAAGCTTGAGTTTGACAGCGTAGCCAAAAAGAACATTGTCATCAAAAAAATGCATGCTGACCAGGCTATCCAGATATGAGAACTGCGCGTCCAGGAGAATCTTCTCAGCCTCCAAAGGATTTCTTGCGTTCATGGCAAGATTAACAACCTTCTCAATCTCGCTGTTGCGCTCCATATCAGATTCAACCTTCTTTCCGAACTTTTCTTTTCTTCTTCTGTTCAGCTCTTTCATGAGAGAACCGTTGAAGGCCGTCCATTTTTTTACAAAACCTATACCCGAAGAGTCTGAAGACACATCTAAGGAACATAAAAGCTTATATGTGCTCTCATTTACAGCGCTTTTGCACTGAAGAAGAAACTCATCATAGCTAAGAGGCATAGGTTCATCGGTCTTTAGAGTCGGAAGGCTTGAAATTAGATAATAGTAGGCAGCCACGTAAGCCTCCGTCAGATGTTAAGCTGACTGAAGAACGGAGCAAGAATATCCGCTATCTCTTCATCTGTGCAGTCAAAAAATCCACTGCCATCCTTATCTGCAAGTCTGAAGCCTGCTTCTATATCCTTAACGGGACAAATCTTAAGCCCTTTATTCACTTCTTCCGCAAGAGCAGACTTAATTGAGGCATCTGCCTCCGAAATCTCAAGTGAGAGTTTTGAAACATCTTTCCCTGAAATGGCAGCTTCAATCAGAGCTTTAAGGGCATCTGATTTGAGAACCTTAGCGGTCTTGGTGGCAAGAATCTTCTTGAACTGGTTCTCAACTTCCTTCTTGAATGAAAGAAGGGCATCTCTTTCAGCTTGCTTGGCACCAGCTCTGGCACTCTGTCTGAGTGTATCTATCTTCTTTTCCGCATCTGAGATGATTTTTGCAGCCTCTTCCTTTGCAGAACTGACTATCTCCTCCGCTTTCTTTTCAGCTTCTCTGATTATCTCTGAAGCTTCTTTTCTAGCCTCGTCTATTCCTTCTTTTCTGATAGAGGAAACAAGGTCATTAATCTGTAGTTCCATACAATTCCATCCTTAAGTAGTGATTATCGCAAAATATTATACTATTAACAACATCAAAATCCTTCTGAGTGCTTTTTTTCATACTCTTCAAGTAAATCAAGATACTCGTTCAAAATCTTTGCAGCCTCTTCATTCCGCCCAATTTTTGCCAGAGCAAGAGCATAATTATGCGTAGCCTTCAAAGTATCCGGATTATCAGTGCCCAGTATCTTTCTTGAAGACTCATAAATCTGACACTCTGTAAGACAGGCCCTTTCAGGCTCATTCTGTTCCCAGAAAGCTTCTGCAAGCTCATTCAAGGCATTTAAGGCGTCAATAAAGTCTTTCTTGTCCTGTTCAAGATCTATTTGTTCATCTTTCATAACACTTCCTCAATGGCTTCTATATCTTCCTTTGTAGTACACCAGCTTGTGGCAAAACGGATAGCCACATGATCCTTATCCACGTTTTCCCAAAAACCTGTCCTAACCACCTTTTTCATCTCTTCATACTTCTTCTTATCCACCACCACAAACTGCTGGTTCGTAGGTGAATCCATGAAAAACTTATAACCCTTTTTCACAAGAAGAGCCTTAAGATCTTCCGCTCTATCTATAGCATTTCTTGCTATCTTATAGTAAAGACCATCTGTAAAAAGCGTATCAAACTGCAGACCAAGCAGTCTTCCCTTGGCAAGAAGAGCACCCCTCTGCTTTTTTCTGGCAAGAAACCTCTCGGGTTTGCCTGAGTGTGTGAACACAACAGCCTCACCACAGAGAGCACCCACCTTGGTTCCACCAATATAGAACACGTCTGTAAGAGCAGCTATATCTTTCAAGCTGACATCTGTCTTATAACTCATCAGACCATAACCCAGTCTTGCTCCGTCAAGAAATAGAACCAGATTCTTCTCCCTGCAAACAGTGCTTAATTCAGAGAGTTCCTTCTTTGAATAGAGAGTTCCATACTCAGTAGGATGCGAGATATATACCATGGCAGGACGGACCATGTGTTCAAAATTTGCATCTGCATAATAGGCATCAACAAAGTCAGAAACCTGAGAAGCGGAAATCTTCCCATCAGTATGTTTAAGACCAAAGACCTTGTGACCTGTAAGCTCAATAGCCCCAGCCTCATGTCCGTTGATGTGTCCTGTATCTGCTGAAATAATCCCATCACCGTCCATTGTCATACTTGCTATGACAACCTGGTTTGTCTGTGTTCCTCCTGCTAGAAACTCAACCTCGGCATCAGGACATCCACATTCTTTTTTAATTTTCTCAGCAGCACTAAGGCAGTACTCATCAAAACCATATCCGGGCTGACTGATAAGATTTGTCTCAGAAAGTCGCTCCAAAATCATTGGATGACACCCTGTGGTGTAATCACTTTCAAAACTGAGCATTTTTAGTCTCCATTATTCAAAATATGGTACAATTATAGCAGATTACCTAGTCAGGAGGAAGTTTATGAGTGATTACATGGGTGGAACAGGCATTCAGTTTCATCTTAGGATAAAAAAAGGAGACATTGGTCGTTACGTAATTCTTCCAGGAGACCCCAAACGTGTTTCCAAAATAGCAAAATATCTGGAAGACCCTGTTCTGGTTGCAGACAACAGAGAGTTTACCATATACAACGGAAAACTCGAGGGTGAGCTGGTAACCGTGTGTTCAACCGGTATAGGAGGACCTTCTGCAGCCATAGCTATTACAGAGCTTAAAGAATGTGGCGCAGACACCTTCCTGAGAATGGGCACATGTGGAGGAATAGATCTTGAAGTTGAAGGGGGACATGCGGTCATTGCCACAGGCGCCGTAAGAATGGATGGAACAAGCCGTGAATACGCCCCTATAGAGTTTCCTGCAGTTGCAAACATTGACATAGTAAATGCATGCAGGGAAGCTGCGGAGTCGGAGAATCTTCCCTACCACCTGGGAATAGTCCAGTGCAAGGATTCGTTCTATGGTCAGCATAGTCCACAGACCATGCCCGTTTCCTACAAGCTTGAATCATTATGGCAAGGTTGGAAGCGTCTTGGGGTCTTGGCCTCAGAAATGGAGTCCGCAACCCTCTTCACAGTAGCCTCTTATCTTAAAGTCAGATGTGGAACTGTTCTGTTTGTAATAGGAAACCAGGAAAGAGAAAAAGAAGGACTGACAAATAACATAATCCATGACACAGAGCCTGTCATTAAACTGTCTGTATCTTGTCTCAGAACCCTTATTCTAAATGACAGGAAAGAACAAGCAAGGAAGGCTCATAAATAAAGGTTTTCAGATTCACTGATCAACTTCTGTAAACGAGACGGGTCTGAGGTCTCTTCCACCACATCAAAGCGGAAGACCTCCAGGCCTGTTTTTGTATAGTCACTCTGTAGCTCAGCACAAGGATGAATTCCTAGATCCAGATTAAAGCGCTGGGATACAGCCTCTTTCTGCATGTCTGCAGCAAAGAAAAGAAAACGCCTGTCAGTTTTCAGATTTCTGATTTCCATTATTCCGCTACTCATCTTATCTTGAGGGTAACGTAAGTCTTACCCTGTCCTCCATCATCAGGATGTGCAAAGCTGAAAGCTTCAATCAAAGGGTTAAGGTTGAGGTGAGTATGAATACCTGTGCTTAGTATTCCATCTCCGTAACCATGAATTATTGAGAAACTTCTGATTCCATGAACACAACAGGCCTCTATCTCCGTGTCTACTGCTTCCAAGGCCTCTTCAAGTCTGTAACCCCTGAGATCAAGATTCAATTTCGGCTGTGGAGCTGAATAATAAACGGCTGAGGAAACCTTTCTCTCAACAGAAGGGACGCTCAGTTCATTTTCCTTGAAAGTGAATCTGATTGGTCCTATGGCAACCTGCCACCTACCATCCTTCTCTTTTCTAACTACAGTTCCTTCCCTCTTGTTTGGTCCACAGAAAACAGTCATTCCAACTTTTAGTTCAACGTTCTCAGAATCATTAGCCATTTCATCAAGATTCTGTTCATCCAGAATTCTCTCATGATCCTCTAAGACATTCTCACGCCTCATCTTCTCATTTTCCTGCTTCTCTATGAATGCTTTCACTTTGAGGTTCTTTTCTCTGGTAATCTCCCCTTCTCTAAGCTCTCTGACTAGATTCTCAAGCTCTTTTCTGCTTTCACTTACATACGATTTAAATTCCTTCAGATACCTCTTCTCAAGATTGTTCTCTTCAGCCTGAAGGTGGCGCTCCTTCTGTTTGAGAGAGATCAAAAGAGCATTTGTCTCCTTGAGCTTTTCCCTGATCTCGGACTCTTCCCTCTCTACTTCCCTTCTCTTCAGTTCAAGATTTTTGATTATGGAACTGATTCTGACAGCTTCTTTTCCCAAATAGGTCCGGGCAGCTGAGGTTACAGACTTGGGCAGATGCATGCGCCTAGCTGTATCTATGGCGTGGCTCTCTCCTGGAAGACCACTGATGACACGGAATGTTGGCTCAAGAGTGTTCTCATCAAACTCCATGGAGGCATTCAGAACATTTTCCGAGGCATATGCAAACTGCTTGAGAACCCCATGGTGGCTTGTAACAAGAGTCAAGGCAGCCTTCTTCATACAATATTCAAGAATGGCTCTGGCTAGAGCAGCTCCTTCCTGAGGGNNGGGTCTGTTCCACTTCCAAGTTCATCAAGAATGACAAGAGAGTTTTCGGTCATGTTTTTTAAAATGAAACTTATCCCCTTCATGTGTCCGCTGAAGGTTGAAAGCTGATTCTCTATACTTTGGTCATCTCCTATATCAGTGAAGAATCTGTCAAAGAGATCAAGAGAGCTTCCATCAGAAGCCGGTATGTACCCACATATCTGGTTTATCATGGCAAAGAGTCCGACTGTTTTTATGGTTACTGTCTTTCCTCCTGCATTAGGACCAGTGAGAACAACGGAGCGACAGTTTTTAGGAACTGTAAAATCAACAGGAACACATTTTTCCTTCAAAAGAGGATGTCTGGCGTTTATAAGGTTACATGAGTAGTCTTCACTCGAGATAACACGACAGCATGAAGATCTCTTGCTCCAGAGAGCAAAAGCATACAGAAAGTCTGCATCTGCAACCTGGGATTCCAGAATCCTCAACTTGTCCTCATTTTCTCTTATCAGAGATCCGAGCATACCTATGAGGCGAGCCATCTCAATCTCTATCTCCTGCTGGGCCAGATTTACTTCATTGTTCAGATTAACAAGTCTGAAAGGTTCCATGAATACGGTCTGACCCGTCTGAGAAGATCCCTGAATATACCCATCCACTCTGGAATGCAGGTCGTTTCTCACAGGGAGCATGATTCTGCCATCTCTAAGGACTGCTGAATCTCCGGTCATCAGAGAATTATTCTCACGGACATAGGAAGCAGCGTAAGCACTTCTCTCACTGCGCTTAGCCTCAGCAGCTTCTCTAAGACGTTTGACTGTAGGATAGTTTTCCTTAACCCTTCCAGGGCTTTCAAGTATGCTGAAAATCTGCTTTTCAGTCTCAAGCAGTGAGTAATCAGTTTCATCTATCATCTCACTGACTGAAGAAGTTGCAGAGGAACTCCTTAAAAATGAGCGAAAAACACGGGAAGCCTGGATAAAAAGTCCTGCATTGAATATTTCTTCTCCATTCAGAACCCTGGTAGGACCAGCTTTCAGATCCTCAAATAGCGGAGTCAGATCAGGAAAAGAACTTACCTGAATATCCTTTTCCGGAGCCAGGCTCATACAGGAAAGAACATCTGTTACCTGCTGCTGCCTATAAAGATAGACCTCCTTGTCAAAAACAGGACGGGAAGAGACAACTCTATTAGCTCCGCCTGTGCTTAAAGCGTAAGAGGAAATAGTTTTAAGAACCGAATCCAGTCCCAGGTCATTTACTGTTTTTCTGTACATTTCTACTCCAGACTGGACTTCTGTCTTCCAGGCTTTCAAGTATTCTCAGGTAGCTTTCATACCTGTCTTCATTAATAGTACCGTTTTCCACGCACTCTCTGACCCTACAACCTGGTTCATCTGTATGCAGACATCTGTCATAAGAACACGCAGATGAAGGCTTTTCAAACTCAGGAAAGGCTTTTGCCACAAGATATGGGTCATCATGGGGAACTGAGATTTCCCTGAACCCCGGAGTGTCTATGATAGAAAAGCCTTCCCCTTCAAGCAAAAGTGCATGGTTTGTTGTATGACAGCCGCGATTGTACTTCTCACTGAGCTCACCCACCCTCTGTTCTGTGCCCAAAAGACGGTTTACAAGAGAGCTTTTTCCAACTCCGCTCTGCCCCACAAAGGCTGTTCTCTTCCCAAGAAGTATCTTTTTCAAAGATTCAATGTTCTCACCCGTCTTGGCTGAAACACTGATAATATTAAAACCAAGCTTCTTATAAAGGGAAAAGCGCTCAAACTCATCCTCAGTAAGAAGAATATCGCTCTTATTCATACATATGGTTATATCCACGTCTCTGCTGCAGGCAATCACCCTGTCCACAAAGCGTGGTCTGAAAGGAGGTGTCATGGCGCTTGTCACGCAGATAAGGGAATCCATATTAGCACAGATGACCTGGTTCTTCTGATTCTTGGCGTTCCAGCGCGCAAAGTAACCTTTTCTCTCAAGCCGGCTCAGAACAAGACCCTCTGTGGAAGATGTAGGAACAAACTCCACCAGATCCCCCACAACTATGGGATTATACTCTCCCTCTGCCTGAGAAAGGTGTTTTCCCTTGATCCTGCAAAGATAGGTCTCACCCTTTTCATTCTTGACCGTGTAAATGTTGTTTATGGATCTGTAAACAGTTCCTGTCATATCTTTACTCCGTATTTATTCACAAAGGCCTCAAACCTCTCAGGCACAGGAGCCTCAAAGAGAAGTCTCTCTCCGGTAACCGGATGATTGATCTCAAGAATATGGCTGTGAAGCATAAGTGTGGAATCAGGATATCTGTTGAAAAACTTATTGTACAGAACATCTCCTATAACCGGATGATTTATGCTCTTCATGTGCACCCTGATCTGATGTGTTCTTCCTGTAAAAATCCTCACATCCACCTCAGAGAAGTTTCCATACCTGTTAACAACTGAGTATTCGCTTTTACTCTCCTTCCCTCCAATCTGAACCGGACAGAAAAGTTTTCTGTTGTTCTTGTCTCTACCCATACGGCACTCAATCGTTCCCTTGGGCAGAGTGAAATCCCCATCGCAGATGGCCCTGTAAATCTTCTTAACCTCTCTGTTCTGAAACTGGGCAGCCAGTTTCTCGTGAGCCGAGGCAGTGAGCGCTATAACCAGCACACCACTTGTGTCCTTGTCAAGCCTGTGAACTATGCCCGGCCTAGAAATGTCGCACTCGTCTGCCATCTCTTCTATCAGCCTGTCTCCATATCTGTAGGCCAAAGCGTTTACAATAGTTCCACTTATATTTCCAGCTCCTGGGTGAACCACCATGCCCTGTGCCTTGTTGATAACCAGCATATCTTTATCTTCGTAGAGGATCTCAAGTGGTATGTTCTGAGGCTCAACCCTGTCAAACACTTCTGCATTGTAGAACAGCATGACTGAGTCTTCTTCTCTTACCTTGTCACTTTTTTTCGCTTCTTTTCCGTTTATATAAATCTCACAGTCTTTTCCAGTAAGTGCAGATCTGGAGAGTCCTGTTATCCTGGAGGCAAGAAATGAGTCTACCCTCAAACCTTTTTCATCTTCAGTTACCTCAAAGTCATAGGTGCGCGAGATTTTCATTTTCCGAGCCCTATAAAATAGTCAATTATTGAGATAGATGCAGTAATACCACATGTTATGGCCATGACATTCCAGAAATCTGTGTTTCCGTTCAGTGCATCCACTGCAAGATAGGTTATGGGATAGATAAGAGGTATACCGCCGAAAAAGATGGTCTCGGCTCTTCTAAGATTCAACTGCCACTTTGGAAACTCGGATTCCTCATAAGGCTTGGCATTTGACATATCCAGTGCAAAGAGGCTGAAAGAACAAACAAGAAGCAGTAATACAGCTATTGTCTTCTTAAGCATAATCCCTTTCTCCGTAGATGGCGGTTCCTATCCTCACCATTGTTGAGCCTTCCTCCACTCCCACCATGTAATCTGAACTCATACCCATGGACAGTTCACACAAATTGTAACATGGAAAGCGCTTCTGACATTCTACACTGAGAGCCTTTGTTTTTGCAAAAGCCAGGTGAGTCAGTTTCTCCTTCTCATCTTCAGGGCAATTAACAGGTCCCATGGCCATGAGACCTCTGATTTGTACATTCTCAAGCTTCTTAGCCTTCTCAAGGCAGTCAAAGACTTCCTCATCTGAATCAAATCCGCTTTTGCTGTTCTCTCCACTGGCGTTCACTTCCAAAAGAACTTCCATCTTCTTTCCACAAGCTCCAGCAGCCCTGTCTATCTTTTCAAGCAAAGAATAACTGTCAACACTCTGAATCATATCTACAAGAGGCACTACCTTGTTCACCTTGTTTGACTGAAGGTGTCCTATCATGTGAACCTTCATATCACTTGGTCTCTCTCCTGAGAACTTCTGGACTATCTCCTGAACATGGTTTTCCCCAAAGATCCTGGCTCCTGCCCTGTAGGACAACATAATCTCTTCCAAACTCCTGGTCTTTGACACAGCCACAAGCTCAGCTTTCCCTATTCTACTCTTAATATCAGTTATAATCTGTCTGTATTCAGCTTCAGTTCTCATCTTCTGCCTCTGCTATAAAATACACCATAAGGATTTTTCCCTCAACTGGTGCTTTTAAACAAACGGAGGTTCATTCTTCCAGAAATTTGTTAGGTTTTCTGATTGCTGAGCTACTAAACAGCCCTGAATAATTTTAATAGTATACCAAGGTAGACTATATAAAATAGACAGGGGTTATTTAGATATTGGGAACCAGAACAAAATGCTTGAACTGATCTCGACAGGCAGTTTTTTTCTGCATATAAAGGTTCTAAATAGCAGATCCCTTGATCAACTAATTCTCAGAAGACCCCTCTTAACCATTAATATGAGGAAATGGTTATTGAGACGTCTTCCCTACCGAGGAGTTCTGCCAGCTCAGAAGCGTTTTTATCCTTTATACGTCCAAGTCTCGTGTAAGACCAGGAATTGGAGCCGTAAAACACAACTATCTGATTCCCGGAGTACAAGACTATATCTCCTGCTGTAGTTGTGGTCTGCTTATCATTTCTCGGAAGACTTTTCTCCAGCATACCGACCTGTTCAAACCCTCCGTACATGGA
>DBVL01000085.1:0-3840 GCA_002308475.1 Spirochaetales bacterium UBA1265
CAATAAGCTGACTGGAATGCAATCTGACTTCCGAGAACACCGCCACCTGCAACTACTATTTTCTTGTACTTCATTTTATTATTCTCCTTAGATAAAGAATACAACTACTATCTGGCAAAAGCAAAACCTTAATAATCTTTTCTCATAAAGCCGACACTTAAATGCCGGCTTTTTGTGTTTTGGCATACTTTTTTTAATCGCTGATCTCCGGAATTGAAACATCCTTCAGAACAAGATCACATCCATTTTTGTTGTAACCATTCAAAATCGCTGCTTTCATGTATATTACTCCTTGCCAATTCTCATTTTCATTATCTGCATGCAGTCCGCCAATGTGGTCTTTTTCAATTCCTGCTCGGCCTTTTCCTCTATCCCGCGAAACACGTCAGAAAGTACCGGCTGGATATGCCGTCCAACAATGCATTCATCATTCGGATTCTGATGAAGGTCGAACACATGAACCTGCTCTGTCTCTGCAATTGTCTGATATATCCTCAGCAACGAAAGCTCTTCCGGCTTAACGAGCAGTGAAAAACCGCTGATTCCCTGACGGCTGTCAATTATACCCTGTTTCTTCAGCAAGCCTGTTATCTTACGTATATAACTTGCATTTGTACCGACGCTTTCCGCTATCTGCTCTGAGGTCATAGGCGTCTCAGCTCCGGCAATCATGATCAATATATGTATGGCTGATGAAAAACGTGTATCCATTATTTTACCCTTTCATACGAAATGACATAGTGAACATTTCCCGGAAGAGAAATGCCGGGATCAGTTTCTACAAAACGTCCGGTATGGCCTTCTTCCTGCATGGTCAGGTCAAAATGGGCTATGGCAATTCCTACATCCACCTTCTGTATATCTCCAAGCGGACTATCCTTAATGGACTTCTCCTCATAGAAGTGAACCACATGATCTGAGATAACTGCTCTACAAGGCTGCTTGTTTGCGGCAGAGGGGGCCCATCTTGTCATTTCCAGAGCTTCGGCATAAATTCCAGCAGATGAAGCAGCCAGATGATTCCCGTACTGCTTATTGAAAAACATTTGCTCAAAAGGAATCCTTTCATCCGCCTTCAAGCCTTTGCGCATTAAGGTTTCGCGTATGGATTTCTTCTGTGCAGGGTATCCGACCGGACTGGCAACAGGGAGAACTTCATAATCCTTAACATCCATAGCCTTTTCAAAAGCAGCCCTGTTGAGTGATGCAGCAAGCATTACAGTACCCACACCGAGTGATTCTGCATAAAGGCACACATGCTCAAAGCTATAGCCAAAGCCAATCTCATAGTTTTTGCAGCGTTTCACCTTTGCGGCAAGATACAGATCTGCTCCTACAATCACCGGACTGGAAAGTCCATATTCTTTGGCGTCAAGCAAACGGAAATCCACGGGGACATCAAAGGGATTTGTAGGGGATTGAATAAACTGATTAATAGCCGCCCTGTCTGAATTCTTAAGTGGTTCTCCGGTAAAGGTCCTCACACTTTTTCTTTTACGTATCATATCTTTTGCAGAAAATGTCATAAGAATAACTTCCTTTTGTACTTGTATCTGTTACTAATACAACGTAGCAGTTCAATCCTATTCTGTCAATATACGAGCATAAAAACAGCCGAGTCCACACCCGACTTCAACGGATGGCTCGAACAAGAGCTTTTTGTTCGCATAGGATTAGAACAGTGAAACAAATATCAGCTGTTCATATTATGTACTCGTTTCCGTCCTGTTCCCGGCGCATTAGATCTGCAATGGTATAGCTTTCAATATAGCGGTCAATTACTTCATCCAGCCCTTTCCAGAAGGCAACGGTTCTGCATTCTGAAGTACGGGAGCAGGCCTCGTTGTCTTTAAGGCACGGTACGGTGGAAATGTCTCCTTCAGTCAGTTTCAGAACTTCGCCGGCAGTTATGGTATCTGGACTACGGCGCAGGCGGTAGCCGCCTCCTTTTCCTCTTAGACCTTCCAGGATTGCGCTTTTCACAAGTTCCTTTGCTATGCTCTCAAGGTATTTTTCGGATATCTCCTGCCTTGCGGCAATATCCTTGAGTGTTATGTACGAGTCAGTATTATGCTCTGCTATGTCAATCAGAACTCTCAGCGCATAGCGGCCCTTTGTGGAAACAATCATTTCAGTCCTCCGATAAATACCCATTATACCTCAAGGTTTATATGTTGACAAACACTTGCGGAGAGTGTATCATGCATTTAACTACAAACATAGTGGTTTGGTAGGTTAATGGAGGGTTTGAAATGGCTAATATCTATACTTCTGCAGATCAGCTTATCGGAAAGACTCCGCTAATGGAGTTGTCGCACATTGAAAAGGAATCAGGTCTTCAGGCAAGAATCCTTGCAAAGCTTGAATACTTCAATCCTGCAGGCAGTGTAAAGGACAGAATTGCCAAGGCTATGATAGAAGATGCCGAGAAGAAGGGGCTTATCAACAAAGACAGCGTTCTTATAGAGCCGACTTCAGGTAACACCGGAATAGGCCTTGCTTCGGTTGCAGCTGCAAAGGGCTACAGGCTTATTATTACCATGCCGGAGACCATGAGTGTAGAACGGAGACAGATCATGAAGGCCTATGGTGCCGAACTTGTTCTCACAGAGGGCACAAAGGGCATGAAAGGAGCCATAGCAAAGGCAGAGGAACTTGCAAAAGAGATTCCCGGCAGCTTTATCCCGGGACAGTTTGTTAATCCTGCTAACCCTGCAGTACACAGAGCAACCACAGGTCCTGAAATATGGGAAGATACTGACGGAAAGGCAGACATCTTTGTAGCCGGTGTCGGAACTGGCGGAACAATAACAGGAGTAGGAGAGTATCTGAAGAGCAAAAACCCTGATGTGAAGGTTGTTGCGGTTGAGCCTGCAGATTCACCTGTTCTCAGTCAGGGAAAAGCCGGTGCACACAAGATCCAGGGCATAGGCGCAGGCTTTGTTCCCCAGACGCTCAACACCAGCGTTTACGATGAGATAATCACAGTGACGAACGAGGATGCGTTTGCAACGGGGAGGCTCATTGGAAGGAAGGAGGGAGTGCTTGTAGGTATTTCTTCCGGTGCTGCAACATGGGCTGCCATTCAGCTTGCAAAACGTCCTGAAAACAAAGGAAAGACGATTGTGGTTCTGCTTCCGGATACGGGAGACAGGTATCTATCAACTCCTCTGTTTGCGGATTGAGACCCTGCTTTAAGCAGGGTTTTTTATTGCTTCATTTATTGCTTCATTTATTGCTTCATTTATTGCTTCATATAAGAAGAGTTCTGAAATACTATCCCAAAGAAGTATTCCGCTTCTCATCAAGTTTTCTTAGAGTAAGCATCCCTTTGGGAAAGCCCATACCGGTAAATGCGAAAGCCCAGGATTCAGATACGAGTCTTGTTGAACTGATTAAGGACAACCCTAAGATTACCCGAGCGGCCGCTGCTGAGAAACTCGGAATATCCGAATCGTCTGTTTACAGACAGCTAAAAGATCTGGAAGAAGAGGGGAGGATTGTAAGAGAGGGCTCCAGGAAAACCGGTTACTGGATAATCCGATGAAACGNNCAAGAACGAGATGGTTGAGTTCAAAGAAAAACTGAATGACAGATTGGAGCATGAAGTTGTTGCTTTTCTCAATACCCCGCACGGCGGCACCGTATATATCGGCATAGCAGATGATGGAACTGTTGTAGGTGTTGACGGTCTGGATGAAAAGCAAAAAGAGATAAAGGACCGCATCAAGAACAACATTGCTCCCTCAACTCTCGGGCTGTTTGAGATAGCAACACCTGAAATTGAAGGAAAGAACTGCATTCAGATTGTTGTGTCCGGAGGTAATCAGCGCCCGTACT
>DBVL01000085.1:3857-4952 GCA_002308475.1 Spirochaetales bacterium UBA1265
CCCGAAGGTTGTTTTTTCAGAATAGGGAGTACTACTGAAAAAATGACAGAAGGGATGATTATGAATCTCTTCCAGAAACGCCAGAAAGAAACCCTCGTTTCAAAAATCTCTCCAAGACAGGATCTGTCCTTCAACTATCTGAAAGGGCAATACCTGGAGAAAGGATTCGAGGTGGAGGACAATTTCCTGATTCAGCTTGAGCTGTACACTGAGGACAGGGAATTCAACTATCTTGCATACCTGCTTTCAGACCAGAACGCTCTGCAGTTCCAGTATGCCAGATATTCCGGAGACGATGTGTTTGATCTGGCTGAGCACAGAGATTTCGGGTNNCGGTTACTGGATAATCCGATGAAACGTGTTACTCTAGTGTAAGATTCTTTTCCCATTTGTTTCCCAGATACTCGCCTCTTCTGAGCGTTCCACGCAGGTTATAACCTTTGGTTCTGTAGTATTCGTTAAGGGCTGTATTGCTTCTCGAGCAGTCCAGACGCAGATACTGAGCACCATCTGCAAGGGCCTTCTTCTCAATCTCTGACAGAAAGAGTCTGCCAGCTCCTTTTTCAGAGGGGTCGGTTACAAGGTTTCGGATATAGTAAGCGTGAGCGCCTGATTTATCCCTCCATACACCTTCACAGTCATGATCACGCAGTACGACAGATCCAATGAGAGAGTCATCCTTCATCAGTAAAAACAGATAGCCGTGTCTCTGCTGCCATTTGAAATAACTGATCGGATAGAGAGACAGATAATCATAAACATTCCAATGCTTGATTCCCACCTCATCCATCCACTGAACTCTTTTTCTGTACAGGTCAAAGGCCTTTTCCACTTCCTCAGGTTTGGCCGGCTGAACAAAATAAGTCATTATTCTACCTCCTCCACCAGGGGATTTCCAATAGTAGCATAGAATTACTAAAGGGACAAAATAAAGAAAAGGACAATTATAAGATTTTTTTCTTACTTAAGATGGAAACGGCGCCTCAGCTCACGGAAGAAATCCATTCCCAGAACCGAGACAGCCACAATTAAGAATACAAGACCCGTCAGTGCAGAAATGACGCTTACAAGACGGTCCCTGAAAATGGTTTCTTC
>DBVL01000085.1:5040-5596 GCA_002308475.1 Spirochaetales bacterium UBA1265
CCTTCCTTGTCTGAAAGCAGGAGGATCATTGAAACAAGCAGTCCCCCTCCGCTTACCATGGGGATGACAAAACCTGCCCAGCCTGGAGAAAGAGTGTAGCCTATTACGGACAGAACAAGACACGAGCAGCTTGTCAGACGGATGAAAAATTCTATTGCGTTGCTCTCAACAAGTCTTGGGGATAGAAAAAGATACCACAGAACACAGCAACCTGTCACAACAGTTGCGCTCCACCACGGATAGCCTGTAAGAATGTTAACTATAACGGAGGATACGCATCCGGTTGCAAGAATCCACTTTGTTACAGTTCTGGCAATATAGACAGCACGGCTGCGTCTCTTAACAGGCGGATAGACATTCTTTATTTCCATATTCTGCTTCCCTCCACCGTGAACCTTACATTCTCCATTTTCAGCAGTCTGTCCATGCTTTCCTCAAATGTGGGGTCAGCGGTGTACTTTGTCACAGATAAGACTGAGACGTTGTTGTAAGTTACAAGACTACACGCCGCCCTGTTTGTAATTCCTGTTCCCAGTACAAAATCCATGCTGTCTAT
>DBVL01000014.1:0-3573 GCA_002308475.1 Spirochaetales bacterium UBA1265
GCCAGAACATCCTTGTTGTCCCAGTCATACACCTGGTACTTTGCAGAAGAACTTCCGCAATTAAGTGACAGTATAACCATAAATCCTCCGATTATTGTTTGCGAACTAGGTAAATTAAAACACAACGGAAAGTGAAATACAAGCCAGCCCGTTTCACTCTTTCACAATGTTTCTGACCCAGACACCCTTCTTTACAAGAATGAATCCCAAGAGGGCTTTTACCAGGCCTCCGATCTGAACACTGATGAAAATCCAAAGAACGCTTGCATCTGTGTATCGGCTTAGAATGAAGGCAATTGGGAAGTTCACTGTCATGGTCGAGAAACCATCAAAGAGAAACGTGATAAAGGTTCTTCCTCCACTTCTCAGAGTGAAATAAGTGGCGTTCTTGAACGCCTCTATGGGCATGCAGATAGCCTGAACCATTATTATACTTGTGGCTATGGATCTTGCTGAATCTGTTGTGTTGTAAAGCTGAGGGAAGAGCTTGGCCAGACTCAGCATAAATAGGCCAACAAAGGCGCTGAAGAAAACAGAGAAGCAAATAATCTTGGTATCTGTTTTCCTCGCCTCTTCCATTTTGCCGGAGCCGAGAAGCCGCCCGACTATAATTCCCACGCTGTTTCCAAACGCAAGGAAAACCACCTTGAAAAGGTTATCAAGTGTGGACGCTATATTTGTTCCAGCTACGGCATTAAGACCCCTTGTTGAGAAGCACTGGTTAACCAAAGACATGCCAAGAGACCAGAGAGCCTCATTAAGAAGAAGGATCATACCTTTTTTCATAATCTCTGAAACAAGATGAGATGGAACCCTGAGCGTTCTGTAAAGTCCGTTGGCAAATGAAACCTCAGAGGTATGTTTATGAGTCCAGGAAGCAACAACAGACAGTTCAACAAATCTGGAAAGAACCGTAGCTATGGCAGCTCCCCTGACTCCAAGAGCAGGAAAACCAAAGGAACCGAAAATGAGAAGGTAATTGAAAAGAAGGTTGACCAGAACTGCCGCTACTCCAGCCTTCATGGGAACAACCGTCTGTCCACATTCACGGAGTGTGGATGAATATGTCTGGACCAAGGCAAAGACAGGTAGCCCCACTATCATTATGTTCAGGTATTCCTTTCCATAAGAGAGAGCTGCCATCAGATCTCCGCCTTCAGCACTGTCACTTAGGTACAGATTTATGAGTGATGAACCGAAGAATGTAAAAACAAGTAGGGCAATGGCTGAAACAGTAAGAGCAAGTATGAACTTAAAACGGAACGTGTTTCTTATTCCTTCATTGTCGTTCTTGCCAAAGTACTGTGCTGTAAAGATACCAGCTCCTGAGAGCCCTCCGAAAATGCATAGGTTATAGACAAACAGGATCTGGTTTACAATAGCCACCCCGGACATCTGTTCCGTTCCCAAACGCCCAACCATTATGTTGTCCAGAAGGTTTACAAAGCTTGTGAAACCGTTTTGGATCATTATGGGAACAGCAACTGCCAGGACTGTTTTAAACAACTGTCTGTTATCTTCAAATAATTGGCTTTTTCCTTTCACAACAAGCCTTTTATTCCTATTTTTACGTTTAGTCAACAATGCTCATGCACTTTGAAACGTCTTTAATATATGAGATGAAAAAAATAACTATTACTCTTTACTTTATCCTAACCTGTTATCTTTTGTTTCCTGCCTCCATGACTATGACTGTAGGTGGAGGAGCAGAAAAACCGTACATTGTTTCAGACTTCAAAGATGAGAGAACAAGGTTCAGGCTTTCCATAAAGATGTCAGAGGGCTCTCCAGTTGTGGAAACTCCACCATTTTTCAGAATAAAAGTTTCAAAGTCTCTGACTATTGGAGAATTCAAGACAGGGAAAATCCTTTCCGCCCTGTTTTCTGACGAGTTGTCCTATTTGAGTTTCAAGAACAAGGTTTTCACTGAGCCAACCACTCTTTCCATGAAGCCTCAGTACATGGGTATGACTTTTGAAAAAGATACATGGGCCATAGGTTACAGCTATCCTTCCCTCTTCTTTGCTGCCATTGGAGGAGAAAAACACTTTACGGCAATCAGCATGGAAGAAGTTGGAGACTCTTCATCATCAGCCTTTCAGATTGATTGGGAAAAAGAAAAGCTTTCAGGCCTTAACTGGTCTTTTATCTCGGGCTTTTCCAGAGAACTGAATAGCCCAGACTTCTCTGCCAAGGCATCCTCTTACATAAAAGCTCACAGCAACGGCAAATCAGACCCTCAATTATCCGTAGTTTCCTTTCTGCAAGGAGAATTAGGGCCTATAAGTCTTTCTATTTCCTCTTTATATGGAACAGAGAAGAAGAGTATGTACGCTGTAGTGTTTAACTCAGAACTCAGATACTCTTTTGAGGAGACTCTGGGAAGTGCCCCTGTCTACGGAATGACAAGCCAGACAAGAAGAGTACGTCTGACAACAGAGTTTTCTTACTCAGGGTTTGAAATGAAGAGCGTTCACACCAGGACAAACGCTACTGATAATTCCCTGAAATCAGAGTCTCAGTACCGCCTCAAATATTCTGAAAAAGATNNTACTTTTGATGCAACTGTTTCCAGAACGGAGAATACAGGAATCTCATCTTTTTCTTTTTCAGCGGATCTCAAAAAGGCCCAGGTTTCATTTAATGGGAAAAAAATCCGCCTTGTGCTTTCATGCAGCATAACGGCGGATAATCTGAGCTTGAAGATAACTGCAGATCAGGACAGGGTCCTGACCATGGTTTTGAAATACAGCAAGCCTTAGAAGCTTATTGAGTTGTTTGAAGGAAACTTTGGTTCGCTTGTCACATTTATGCCAAGTTTTCTCAAGCCCTTTGAATCTCCAGCTGAAGGTATGTGACTCAAGTGAGCCTCACAACCCTTAAGTTCAGGGAGCTTCTCAAGTGCAAGGTGAGCCGCAGGATTCATGGGAGCTGACATGGCAAGACAGATAAGCATCTCATCCAGATTCAGACTTATTCCTGGCTCGCTTAGAGTACTCTTCATCTTTCTTACAGAATCAAGAACCTGATAAGGGATTAGCTCTATCTCATGGTTTATTCCTGCAAGAGCCTTAAGGGCATTTATGACAAGGGCGCTGGAAGCATGAAGAAGAGATGAGTTATGACCGGTGACAAATCTTCCATCATTGAGAAGCATGGCGGCCGCACAGGTCTTTCCATCTTTGTTCTTTCCCCTTTCAATTGCATCTTTAAGAGCCTCTTCAGCCTTCACAACGCACACCCTGTCTTCAGGTTTAAGCCCGGACTTCTCCATGATGGTCCTTGTTCTGAGCATGGTTTCCTTGCTACCAATCCCCTGAACATATTCACATTCTGAGCGGAAGTATCTTCTTACTATCTCCTGGCGGGCTGCCTCACGGACAACAGCGTCATCTATAATACCAAAACCAAGTCTGTTCACACCCATGTCTGTAGGAGAGTTGTAGACAAACTTCCCGTCTGTAAGCTTATCCAAAATCTTTCTCAGAATGGGGAAAGCCTCTATGTCTCTGTTATAGTTAACTGCAATATTCCCCGTAGCGCTTGCATAGAACGGGTCAATCTGGTTGTAGT
>DBVL01000014.1:3706-4248 GCA_002308475.1 Spirochaetales bacterium UBA1265
GCGAGCTTTCCGCTTCCCGGTCCGGGGGCAGTTACTACGACAACAGGCTTATCAGTAGGAATATATGTGTTTATACCGTAACCTTCATCACTAACCACAAGATCCACGTTCTCAGGGTAACCGGGTATGCTCTTATGGAAGAAAACCTGTACACCACGCCTCTGGAGCATGTCAGAAAAGCCCAAGGCGCTTTTTTCTCCGTTGAATCTGGTAATGACAACCTTGTTTGCAGAGATTCCCCACATCTCAAAATCAGAGATCATTTTGAAAACATCTGTGTCATAAGTAATACCGAAATCACTTCTTACCTTGCGGTGTTCAATATCTCCTGAACTTATGCAGATAATTACATCAAGCTGATCTTTGAAAGACTGGAAAACCCTCATTTTCACATTTGTGTCAAACCCGGGAAGAATTCTCTGAGCATGATAGTCAAAAAGGAGCTTGCCTCCACACTCAAGGTAGAGCCTTCCGTCCACTTTCTGCATTCTTTCAGTAATATATCTTGTCTGTTCCGCAAGATACTTCTCGTTGTCAAAACC
>DBVL01000014.1:4386-5021 GCA_002308475.1 Spirochaetales bacterium UBA1265
AACCCTGTCTTCACGGAAATCCGTAGTGCTTCCTTCTATTTCCATTCCGGGATAGCAGACAGCCTTCTTACCATCCAGAATTCCCAAAGGATGGAGAACCAGAGCAGGAGAAGCGCAGATAGCACAGACAAAGGCCTTCTTATTGTTCATCTTTCTCAAGTAGGAAGAAACCTCTGAACTGGAAGCAAGGTTTTCAGCACCCTTGAGACCTCCAGGAAGAATGACAGCATTATAATCTTCATTCAGAACATCTGAAAAAGAAGCCTCACACCTGATCTCAACACCGTGGCTGCCTGTAGCTATCTTCTGAGGACTATTTGCAAGAGCTGCAACAGTTACAGAAACACCTGCCCTTCTGAGGATATCTATGGGGGCAATGGCTTCAACTTCTTCAAATCCATTTGCAAGGATTACGAGTGCTTTCATACTAAACCCTCCTGTTTACAACAAGACCGGCACTTAGGGCCGGTCGGTCTGTCGATTATCAGAAATCAGCCTGTTTGACTGCTCTCGGATAAGGTATAACGTCTCTTATGTTCTGCATTCCGGTTACGTACTGTACGGCTCTCTCAAAACCAAGCCCGAAACCTGAATGTGGAACTGTTCCGAATCTTCTCAGATCCAGATACCACCAG
>DBVL01000014.1:5156-5386 GCA_002308475.1 Spirochaetales bacterium UBA1265
TGGATAGTCTGTGACTATGACAGGACACTTACAGATTTCCTCAGCAAGGAATCTCTCATGCTCAGTCTGGATGTCACAGCCCCAGTAAGGTTTGAAGTCAAACTTGTCCTTGCTCTTCTCAAGTTCCTTGATGGCATCTGTGTATGTCATATGGACAAACGGGCTTTCAGAAACATGAATAATTGTATCTTTAACTCCTGGTTCAACAAACTTTGAGAAGAAGTCCATGT
>DBVL01000014.1:5463-6354 GCA_002308475.1 Spirochaetales bacterium UBA1265
GGCTCAATCATCCAGAACTCAGCCAGGTGTCTCTTTGTATTTGAGTTCTCAGCCCTGAAAGTAGGACCAAAGGTATAGATATTTCTCAACGCTGTGGCGTAAGTCTCACCTTCAAGCTGACCACTGACTGTAAGGTTTGCCTTCTTTCCGAAGAAGTCCTTGGAGTAATCTGTTTTTCCGTCCTCTGTTTTGGGAACATTGTCCAGATCAAGGGTTGTTACCTGGAACATCTGCCCTGCACCCTCAGCATCACTGGCAGTGATCAGAGGTGTATTCACATAGTAGAATCCGTTCTCCTGGAAGAACTTGTGAACAGCATAGGCCATGGTGCTTCTGACTCTGGCCACAGCTCCAATTGTGTTTGTCCTTGGTCTGAGGTGAGCAATCTCTCTCAGATACTCAAGGGTGTGGCGCTTCTTCTGAAGCGGATAGCTTTCAGGAGCTTCACCTATAAGACTGATCTTTTCGGCTGAAAGTTCCACATCCTGGTTTGCACCAATGGACTTGATAAGAGTACCTTCACAGACTACAGAAGAGCCGGTAGAGATGGAATTGAGGAGATTATTATCAAACTTTTCCTTGTCTGCCACAACCTGCAGACCTTTGAGGCAGGTTCCGTCATTCACTTCTATGAAACAAACGGTCTTACTGTCTCTCTTAGTTCTGACCCAGCCTTCTACAGTAACGAGCTGAGGTCCTGCTTCCATTTTTTTGATTTCTTTAATTAAAGCTGACATGTTACATCTCCTCTGAAACATATGAACAGAATTCTATGTAAAAAGAGGACGTCTTACAAGACAGACAAACAAAAAAAGGAGTCATAACCAAAAGTTACAACTCCTTTTCTTTAGTGGCGAAGGGCTATGATCCCCTGACCGATCGGATATGAGC
>DBVL01000063.1 GCA_002308475.1 Spirochaetales bacterium UBA1265
CCGCCATCAAGCTGAACCATAGGTCTGAGATCCGGCGGGATAACGGGGATGACTGTGAGAATCATCCACTCAGGACGGTTGTCTGAAGCAAGGAAGTTGTCTACAACCTCAATTCTCTTGAGGAGTTTCTTATCAGCCTTATCGCCCTTTGCTCTCATCTGGTCTCTGAGTTTGATGCTCAGAGCTTCAAGATCAAGGTTTGCAAGAAGAGTTCTGATTGCCTCTGCGCCCATTGCTGCTGTAAAGGTGTCACCCACCTTATCTCTGAGAGCAACATACTCTTCTTCGCTGAGAAGCTGCATTTCCTTCAGTTCAATTGTCCTTCCGGGACCAATCTCAATCTGCTTGCCCTTGTTCTCGTCACCGGGGTTGATGACAATGTACTTCTCATAGTACAGAACACTCTGCAGGGCATTGCGGTTCAGATCCAGCAGATAACCCATGCGTGAGGGCACGCTTCTGTAATACCAAATGTGTGATACGGGAGAAGCCAGGGTAATATGACCCATTCTCTCTCTTCTCACTTTTGTGTTTGTAACTTCAACTCCACAGCGGTCACAGACAACACCCTTGTAACGGATGCTCTTGAACTTTCCGCAGTAGCATTCCCACTCTTTTGTAGTACCGAAAATCTTCTCACAGAACAGACCTTCTCTTTCCGGTCTGAGTGTTCTGTAGTTGATGGTTTCCGGTTTTTTGACTTCACCGTAAGACCAGGCCCTGATCTGCTCCGGAGATGCCAGCTTTATCATTACACTGTCGAAATCCTGAATTTCTTTCATTTCCTAGCTCCTCCTGTCAGTTCTGACCTTTCTTTCTGATAATCTCATCATCTCTCTCTGTGAGAGCAACCTGCTTACCCTTTGAATCATAGATACTCATATCAAGTGCAAGACCTCTGATTTCCTGCATGAGAACGTTAAAGGCCTCAGGCATACCGGCATTTATGGAAGGCTCACCCTTCACAATGCTCTCATAAATCTTGACTCTTCCGTTCATATCATCACTCTTGATTGTCAGCAGTTCCTGCAGTGTGTTTGCAGCACCGTAAGCCTCAAGAGCCCAGACTTCCATTTCTCCGAGTCTCTGTCCACCGAACTGTGCCTTACCACCAAGAGGCTGCTGTGTAACCAATGAATAAGGACCTGTACTTCTTGCATGCATCTTGTCATCAACAAGATGGTGAAGCTTAAGATAGTAGATGTATCCGCAGAATACCGGGTTTACAAAAGGTACACCTGTTCTACCATCGTAGAGAGTAACCTTTGCGTTTGCCGGAAGACCTGCTTCCACACACTTCTTTTCTATCTGATCCATCTCAGCACTCTGGAAGACCGGAGTTGAGTACCACTCATCAAGTTTGACAGCGGCCCAACCGAGCTGGGTTTCCATCAGCTGACCAATGTTCATTCGTGAAGGAACGCCAAGTGGGTTAAGACAGACATCCAGTGGTGTGCCGTCTTCCATGAACGGCATGTCCTCAATCGGAAGGATTCTTGAAACAACACCCTTGTTTCCATGACGACCAGCCATCTTGTCACCCTGTCTGAGTTTTCTCTTGGTGGCAATCAGGACCTTGATGGTCTCTTCAACGCCGGTCTGAAGTTCATCATTGTCAGCCTTCTTCATTCTCTGGACATCAATGACAATACCTTCTGTTCCGTGTGGAACCTTGAGAGATGTGTCTCTTACTTCCTTGGCCTTCTCACCGAAGATTGAGTTGAGAAGCTTGAACTCAGGAGTTGTATCGCTCTCACTCTTCGGAGTGACCTTACCTACAAGGATATTTCCCGGATGTACCATGGTACCAATATTCACAATACCTTCTTCATCAAGGTGCTTTGTCATGTTCTCACCAATATTCGGAATATCCTTTGTAAGGCGCTCAGGACCGAGCTTTGTCTCACGGATATCAATGGAGAACTCCTTGATGTGTATGGAAGTGTAAATATCTTCCTTGACAACCTTTTCAGAGATAAGAACGGCGTCTTCGTAGTTGTAACCGTTCCATGGAACAAATCCGACAAGAATATTTCTACCGAGGGCAAGTTCTCCGCGGTCTGTAGCAGGACCATCAGCAAGGACATATCCCGCACCAACCTTCTGGCCGTACTTCACAATCGGAGTCTGTGTGAAACAGGTATCGTTATTTGTTCTCTGATACTTCTGAACCTTGTATCTGTCTGTTTTTGCAATCACTACTGCATTTGGAGAAACAGAGAGGACATAACCTGTGGAAAGAGCCTTAATCTCCTTCTTCTCAGGAGCTCTGAGCCTGTCTGCCTTCTCCTTGATATCTGTTGCAATCAGATCCTTCTCAGAAATAAGCTTGCCGACAGAGGCGTAAACTGTTCTCTCGTAGTCGCTTGATTTTGCAGGAAGCTCCTGTGTGACAATCTCTGAGTCAGGGACAATATCAATAAGGCTGTTTGATGCATGAACAACCACACCCTCTGCTCCAGCCTTGATTGTCTTTTCTCCCTTTGCAACAACTGTTGACTTCTCAACCCTGTCACCGAAGGAAACTGTTGGTGTGCAACCTTCTATCTCAACAACTGTGTGAGTCTCAGGAGCAACAACAATATCCACCGCTGAGACATAGACAACTACACCTGCGTTCTTTGATTTGATAAGAACACCTGAGTCGTAGGCTGTCTTCTGCTCCATACCGGTTCCAACTCTCGGAGTCTCCGGGAATACAAGAGGAACTGCCTGGCGCTGCATGTTTGATCCCATGAGGGCACGGTTTGCGTCATCATGCTCAAGGAACGGGATGAGTGAAGCAGCAACAGAAACTACCTGCTTTGGAGAAACGTCCATGTATTTGATCTCAGGATCACCTGCACGGCGAGTTGTGTAATCACCCTTGTTTCTTACAGGAATATCATTCTCAGCAAAGGTGCCGTCCTTGTTCAGTTTGGCATTTGCCTGAGCTATAAAGTACTTCTCCTCGTCGTTTGCATCCAGGTATCTGACTTCCTTTGTTACAATTCCGTCTTTGACCTTTCTGTATGGGCTTACGAGGAAGCCGTACTTATTGATAAGTGTATAGTTTGCAAGAGAGACAATAAGACCAATGTTCGGACCTTCAGGAGTCTCAATAGGACACATTCTTCCGTAGTGAGTATAGTGAACGTCTCTGACCTCAAAGCCTGCACGGTCACGGTTAAGACCTCCGTTACCGAGGGCAGTAAGTCTTCTCTTGTGTGTCAGCTCTGCCAGAGGGTTNNGCCAGCGGGTTGATCTGGTCCATGAACTGTGAGAACTGAGAGGAACCGAAGAAGTCCTTGATTGCAGCCACAATAGGTTTGTTGGAAATAAGGTCCTGAGGTCTCTGTGAGAGCTTCTGGTCTTCCTGGGTTGTGTTCATTCTCTCTCTGGCTGTTCTCTCCATGCGGGAGAAAGCTGCCTTGAGCTGCTGCTGGAGAAGTTCTCCAACGCATCTGACACGGCGGTTTCCAAGATGGTCAATATCGTCCGTGTTTTCCTCATGAATGTATACCTTAATAAGGTAATTCATGGTGTTCACAATATCCTGCGGAGTGAGAGTGGTCAGATTCTCATCAAAGGAATCATCCTCATCTCCTGCATGGAACTTCTTGTGAAGCTTATATCTTCCAACTGCTCCCAGATCATACTTGCGCTGAGAGAAGAACATATCGTTGAGTTCTCTTTCTCCGCGTTCAACGGTGATTATCTCACCGGGCATGAGAACAGCATAAATGCTGGTAAGCACATCTTCCTTGGTAGGCTCATCGCTTATCTCAGGTCTTGTGTACTTGGCCTCTTCCATTGCAAAACAATTGAGAATCATATCTGAATGCAGAGAATCCTCAGCATCCATATCAACTATCTCAATCTCCTTTATGCCAAGCTCAATAAGATGCTCAACATCTGCAAGGAGAAGCTTGCTTCCAGCCTGGAATTCTTTTACTTTCTCAGTCTTTCCGCCATCTTCAACTTCAATGAAAATATCCTTTGCAGGGTACTGACCTTCAAGAAGCTCTTTTGTCTCATTGTTATCAGCAACCTCAACGGTTCTTGTCTTGTAGAATGCGGAAATTATCTTTTCACGTGTGTTATAGCCAATGGCTCTGAGGAAGAGAGTTCCGAGAATTCTCTTCTTTCTGTCAATCTTGGCAGCTATGACATGCTTTTTTTCATCAATTTCAAATTCAAGCCATGATCCTCTGTACGGAATAATTCTTGAAGAATAGACAGAAGTATCCTTTTCGCTTGAGCCGGTACTCTTCTCGTATGAGAAAATAACACCGGGAGATCTGTGAATCTGGCTGACAACAACTCTTTCAGCACCGTTGATAATAAAGGTGCCGCGATCTGTCATCAGAGGAATATCCCCAAGGAATATCTCCTTTTCTCTCAGTTCGTCATTTGCTGACAGGGCAAGGCTTATGACAGCCTTAAGAGGAACACTGTATGTGCGTCCTTTCTTTTTGCAATCGACTTCATTGTATTTGATATTGTCAAAATCCAAAGAATATGACTCGTAGGAAAGAGTCATTTCACCGTTGGGTCCCTCAATAGGGAAAATAGTCCTGAAGACTTCTTCAAGACCGCACTTGGGATCAAGCGGCTCACCCTTGAGCAATTTCTCGCTCTGAAGGAATGATTCATATGAGTTCTTCTGGATTCCGATCAGGTCCGGCAACTCACATACTTCTTCAAAGTCAGTTCCCAGATAAATCCTGTTTATAGGTTTGCTTTCAGCAACCATGTTTGCCCCCATCAGATTAAGGTAAAATAGCGACAAATCCCCCTGCGCCTGAAAGCAGGCCAGGAGGATTCCTCAATTTTCACGATTATTTAACTTCGACTACGCAGCCTTCAGCTTCAAGCTTTGCCTTGATATCTGCAGCATCAGCCTTGGAAACACCTTCCTTGACCTTTCCGCCAGCTTCAACAAGTTCCTTAGCTTCCTTAAGACCGAGCTCAGGTACGCATGATCTGACAGCCTTGATAGCAGCAATCTTCTTGGCAGGATCAAAGCTCTTGAGAATGACATCAAACTCTGTCTTCTCTTCTACTTCCTCAACCGGGCCAGCTGCTACAACAACACCTGCTGCTGCNNGCTGTAACGCCGAACTTTTCTTCCATAGCCTTGATGAGATCTGCAACTTCCATTACAGACATGTTAGCGATAGTCTCGAGAATATCGTCTTTTGTTACTGTAGCCATATTATCTTCTCCTTAAAAATTTTTTTATTCAAACGTTAATAGCAGGTTACTTGAAGACTAAAAACGTCAGTTCTGTGATTCCAGCTTCTCTTTGTAAGCAAGCAATGTAGCTGCGAGTTTCTGAACAGGAGCCTTCATGGTTGCCATGAGCATGCTGATAAGATCCAGACGGCCAGGGAGCTTGCTGAAAGCAATAACACCCTCACTGTCGAGGAAATTTCCATCAAGAAGTCCGCCACGGATCTGCAGCTTGTCTCCAGTTGCCTTAGCAGCATCTGCAACAATCTTTGCCACTTCATTGTGAGCGTCCTTTCCCATGATAACAGCTGTAGGTCCAACAAGCTGCTCATCCAGACCGTCATGTCCGAGCTCCTTGAATGCAATCTTTGCATAGCGGTTCTTGACAACACGGCAGGCAGCTTCCTTGGTTCTGAGCTGCTTTCTGAGGTCTGTGATCTGAGCGACTGTGAGACCTCTGTAGTCAGTGAAGATAAATCCTGAATACTGACCGAACTCTTCCTTAAGCTGCTTTACAGCATCTTCTTTTGTTGCGTTCACTCTTGTCTGATAATCCATACTTCACCTCGTACTCAAACAAATTCTTTTGCATCAAGAAGAACACCAGGACCCATTGTTGATGAAAGAGCAACTGACTGAACAAAATCACCCTTAGCATCTGATGGCTTTTTCCTGAAGATTTCCTTAATAGCAACACTTGCGTTCTCGGCAACCTTTGCAGGTTCCATAGAAACCTTACCTACTGCCATGTGAACAACACCAGTCTTATCACTGCGGAACTCAGTTCTTCCCTGCTTAAGCTCAGCAAGGGCGCCCTTAATATCCATAGTAACTGTGTGTGTCTTGGGGTTAGGCATGAGGCCTCTTCTACCGAGAATAGGACCGAGACGTCCTACGTCCTTCATCATGTCCGGTGTGGCAACGGCTACATCAAAGTCCATCCATCCGCCTCTAACCTTTTCAATGAGATCAGCATCTCCAACGTATGTTGCGCCGGCATCAAGAGCTTCCTGAGCCTTGTCACCCTTTGCAAATACGAGAATTCTCTTCTCAGCACTGAACTGGTTGGGGAGAACTACTGTGTCTCTGACGCTCTGACTCTTCTTGAGTGTAAGATGAATGTGGAGCTCGACTGTCTCATCGAACTTAGCAAAGGCAACTTCCTTTACCAATGAAGCTGCATCTTCGAGGCTGTAGAGCTTTGATTTGTCAACTTTTGCTGCTGCTTCAAGATACTTCTTTCCGTGCTTCATTTTTCCACCTCCACGCCCATTGATCTTGCAGTACCTGCGATAATGCGCTTTGCAGCTTCAAAATCGTTGGCATTGAGATCCTGCATCTTGGTCTTTGCAATCTCTTCAAGCTGAGCCTGTGAGAGAGTTCCAACTTTCTCCTTATTGGGGACACCGCTTGCTTTCTCAAGATGAAGAGCCTTCTTGATGAGAACTGCTGCAGGAGGAGTCTTAAGAATAAATGAGAATGTCTTGTCAGCATAAACTGTGATGACAACTGGGATTACGAGTCCAGCCTCATATGACTTTGTGCGGTCATTGAACTGCTGAACGAACTGTGGGGCACTTACACCATGAGGTCCGAG
>DBVL01000092.1:0-3472 GCA_002308475.1 Spirochaetales bacterium UBA1265
GCACCACTTGGAAACCTGAGAATTGCAGCTCCAACATCTTCAACCTCTATATTCTCATGAGCAACAGTATCTGTTATGGCTTTGACTGAGACTGGCTCTTCATCAAGCAGGTAGAGAAGAAGATCTATGGCATGAATGCCCTGGTTCATGAACACCCCTCCACCATCAAGAGCCTTTGTACCTCTCCAGGAAGCACTGTCATAGTAGGCCTGGGAGCGGTACCACTTGAAGGAAGCATCCGCAAGGACTATCTGCCCGAATCTTTTGTTTTTTAGAGCCTTCTTTATCTCAGCTGTGGAATCCAGAAACCTTCCCTGAAAAACCGTTGCAAGAACCACACCGTTTTTCTCAGCCTCTTCAGTGAGGATTCTGCACCTTTCTTCTGTTATCTCCAGAGGCTTTTCCACAAGAACATGTTTTTTGTTTCTTATGGCTTTAAGAGCATCTTCAAAATGAGCACCGGAAGGGGTTGTGAGAGCCACAGCATCTACGTTCGGGTCTTTCAGAGCCTGATCTATGCTCTCGTAGCCCTTACAGCTGTATTTATCCCTTTTCTCCTTTGAGGAAGAACATACCGCAGCAAGATAGGCTGTTCCTGATTTCTCAATTGCATCTATGTGAGTTGAGGAGATCACCCCAAGCCCGACAACCGCTATTCCTGTTTTTCCGTCTTTCATATTTCTATTGTATGTGTTTGATTAGATACTCGTCAAAGGTTGTTTCTTCCTTTTGTCTTGCTTGCATGAGAGCATTTGCCATGCTAACATCTTTAGTATAAAGGAGATAGCTATGAAAAAATCCCTAATCTTACTTGCATTGGCCTTACTTGTAACCCTGGTTCTGTCCTCCTGTGCATCACTTGCCTCAGGGACTCCCACTGTTGTGGGCGGATGGAAGATGAAGGGGGAAGGCTACACCGAAACACTATGGTTCACGGATACCGGTAGATATGTCTGTGAATACGAAGAGGAAGACTACATAGACATAGAAATCCATGACTATGAGTATATTTTTTTTGCTAATTCTGAACCTGTTCTCTATTTAGATGATGAAAGAGTTTGGGACTTCTCTATTACTGGAAAAACTATGGTTTTAGACGGAAATGAGTACAAGAGGATTACAAGAAGTGCCAAGGACAACAGTTCCGGAATAAGAGGAACATGGAAAGGAGAATACTTCAAGATGGCCTTCATCTCCAACGGTACCTTCATCTTTGATGGACAGTACAAGAACAACGGACAGTATAGGCTTAAGGACGGAGAGCTGCATCTTGATGATGATTATGAACTTGACTATCTGATTGTAAACAACACCCTTTATCTTGAAAATGACTTCCGTTTCTCCTCATCTGATTACCTGAAGTTCGAACGTACAAGCAGTGCAGGAACAAACTCCGCAACACTGAGCTTTGTCATAACATACGGACCATGGACATATGTATCTGAGGACCATGATTATGAGTATGTCTATGCCATATATCCAAGCGGGAGATATGAAGCGGTGAAACACAGTTATCTTACTGGAACCTCTTCGGATGTGTATTCAGGAACATACAAATTTGAGAATATCTACATATATTTGTCAGGAGGACTGAACAGAACCCTCACTATTGCCTACGTGGATGAGGTACTGTTCGGTTATTCGTACTGAATGAAAAAAGGGCATCAGACAGGGTTTTGTCTGATGCCTTTATTTATTTTTTAGGCGTTCTTGCCTGAGAGAAGCAGAACGTCATTTGCCTCATCTGAGCCGCTGGCAGAGGAGAACATGTCCATCAGGTCGTTGACCGTCAGGTTTTTCTTCTCTTCCCCGCTCACATCCACAACTATGTGACCTGCATTCATCATGATCAGACGATTGCCGTGGGCTATTGCGTCCCTCATATTGTGTGTAACCATCATGGTAGTGAGATTGTTCTCCTGAACTACCTGGTCTGAGATCTCAAGAACCTTGGCCGCTGTCTTTGGGTCCAGTGCAGCCGTATGTTCATCCAAAAGAAGAACCTTAGGCTTCTTGAGAACAGCCATGAGAAGAGTCAGAGCCTGTCTCTGACCACCGGAGAGAAGACCGACCTTTGTTGAAAGCCTGTCCTCCAAGCCAAGATTAAGACGCTTGAGCATCTCTCTGTAGTTCTCTCTCTCAACTTCTGTTATGCCCCATTTCAGAGTTCTTCTCTGACCACGTCTTGCAGCAAGAGCAAGGTTCTCCTCAATCAGCATATCAGGACTTGTTCCCATCATGGGGTCCTGGAAAACACGTCCCAGGAAGGATGCTCTCTTATACTCGGCAAGCCTGGTCACATCTATCCTGTCGGCATAGATTTTGCCCTTGTCTACAGGATAGACACCGGCAATCGCATTCAGCAGTGTGGACTTACCTGCTCCGTTACCACCAATTACAGTAACAAAGTCTCCTTCTTTAAGCTCAAGAGAAAGATTATCAAGAGCTTTCTTCTCATTAACTGTCCCAGCATTGAAGGTCTTTGAAATGTTTCTTATACTAAGCATTCTTTCCTCCTTTTGCGCTCTTCTTTGTCCAGTAAGGAACAGCAAGGAAGACTGCCACTATCATGGCGGAAATGAGCTTGAGATCGTTTGTGTTCAAACCGAGCTGGAGCGTGATCTGGAGAACCAGATAGTAGATGATAGCTCCGGCCACAACTCCCAGAAGTCTTATGGCAAAGTTTGATGAGATCTTCTTGAAAACACCCTCGCCTATGACAACTGCAGCAAGACCTATGACTATGGCACCACGACCCATGTTTATGTCTGAGGCACCCTGGTACTGTGCAAGAAGACCACCTGCAAAAGCAACAAGGGCGTTCGAGATCATAAGACCAATCAGTATGTCATTCTGGGTGTTTATTCCCTGAGCCCTGGCCATATTCGGGTTAGTACCTGTGGCACGGATGGAACAGCCCTTCTCGGTGCCGAAGAACCAGTACATGGCAGCAATTGTCAAAACAATCAGCAGTATAAGAAGCGGAATGGGATTATCCAGGTTCAATGCCCTGACATATCTCTGAGAAATCAGAAGGTCGTACTTATCCACACTTACAGTCTGGTTTGCCTTTCCGCCCATGATCCTGAGGTTTATGGAATAGAGGGAAAGCTGGGTCAGTATACCGGCAAGAATATCCGGAATCCCGCACTTTGTGTGCAACAGAGCTGTAATCAGACCTGCAAGAGCTCCAACACAGAGAGTGACAAGCATGGCAACAACAGGGTTGATACCCGCCCTGATAAGCATGACGCAGACGGCTCCGCCTGTAGCTATAGAGCCGTCTACTGTAAGATCTGCAATATGCATTATGCGGTAGGTCAGGTAAACACCCAGGGCCATAATTCCCCAGACAAGACCTTGTGCAACCGCACCTGGTGTTGCATTCAGCAACGAATTGATAAATGACATTTAAACTCCAACAATTCGGGTATTATACTCAGTTTATGGCTTCGTATCCAGCCAGAGGAGA
>DBVL01000092.1:3489-3995 GCA_002308475.1 Spirochaetales bacterium UBA1265
ATTCCCAGGAAAGCACACATATCAGCGTTGTACTGCTTTGTAACTGAAGTGTACTCAATAGGCATGCTCTTCACATCTGCCTCTCCCTTGAGGATCTTTGCAGCCATCTTACCTGTTGTTACACCAAGGTCATAGTAGCTGATTGAAAGAGTTGCAACTCCACAACCTGAGCAGATACCTGCCTCACCGGCAATTACCGGGGTCTTTGTCACATAAACTATATTTGCAATAGCTTCTGTGTTTGAAGCTGCTGTGTTGTCTGTAGGAATATAGATCACATCTGACTGCTCGCATGCTCTCTGAGTTACGGAAGCTATGTCGTTTGTATCTGTGAAAGAGAATCTCTGTGTCTTGACTCCAAGCTCAGCGAGGTACTTCTCAATCTCTTCTACCTGATAGACACTGTTTGCCTCTGCACTGCAGAAAAGAAGACCGACCTTCTTTGCAGATGGGAACCACTCAAGAATCATCTTGGCCTGCTCATCAAGAGGAGCAAGGTCACTTGT
>DBVL01000095.1 GCA_002308475.1 Spirochaetales bacterium UBA1265
AGCTTCTTTAACAGCAGTATCCGGTAGTGCCGCATGAATGGCTGCACTGATAATCCTATCTGCATCCTGTCTTAGACTCTGCATAAACCAACTCCAAATAATGATCTCAGATAATTATAACTCAATCAGTTGTATAGTTGTCAAAGTATCCCTGAATNNGTTCCCTTGTCTCCGCTTCCGCTTGTCAGATCACTGAGTGAACCAAGAAGGTCAGTAAGCTGCCTTGGGGTTGTACCTTCGCTTGCCATCTGGCCCTTAAGGTCTCCTTCCTTAGCCTTGATGCTATCCTCTACAGCCTTTCTGAGCTCACTTCCACTGAGATTTCTATAATCATTATCGGCCAGGTACTTGAGCTTGAGCTCATTCGGTGTACCTATGAGACCAGCTGTGTAAGCTGGAGAAACAACCGGGTCAGCAAGCTCCCAGATTTTTCCAACAGGATCCTTGAAGGCTCCGTCACCATAGACCATAACCTCAACTCTCTTACCAGTTCTCTTGAGCATTTCCTTCTGAATATCCTCAACAAGAGACTGACAGTCTCTGGGGAAAAGCTTTACCGTATCTTCCCTTGCCTTGTTTGAACCGAGAAGGCCATACTTCTCATTGCATCCGCTTCCGTCTACAGGTGAAGAGAGAATATCATCCATGCCAAGGACTACCCTGGCCCCTGCCTTTCTGAGAATCTCCTTTGTTCTGAAGCGTGTATGTATGTCGCAGGCAATTACCGTATCAGTATAATCAAGAATGCTCTTCGGATTGTTTCCAAAGACAACTTCACACTCCGCCCCACTCTCCTTGATAAGGGAAGAGTAGTACTCAACATAGTCAACGCCTGTGAACTGATGCTTGTATACGCCAAAAACTTCTCTGTACTTCTCAAGGCTAAGCACATCTGTGTATGGATTTATACTGCTGTCATAGAGCTTCTCCACATCCAGAATTGCGTTTCCAACCTCGTCTGATGGGTAACTGAGCATGAGAACAATCTTCTCTGCTCCCTTCGCTATTCCCCTGAGACAGATGGCAAAACGGTTCCTGGAAAGGATGGGAAACAGTACTCCCACTGTTTTTCCGCCTGTCTTTGCCTTCACGTCTTTGGCAATATCCTCAACAGAAGCATAGTTTCCCTGTGCACGGGCCACAATGGACTCTGTGATTGCTATCACATCCTTATCATGAATCTTAAGATTTGCAGATTCTACGGCGTTTAGCACGCTGTCTGTCACAATCTTACAAAGATCATCTCCCTGTCTGATAACCGGGCATCTTACACCAAAAGATGCGGTTCCAATCATTCTGCTCATCATTACTCTCCCATTTCAGCTATATATGGCAGAGTTCTGTACTTCTCCGCATAATCGAGACCGTAACCGACAACCCAGACATCTGGAATCTCAAATCCAAGATAGTCAATGTTTACAGGATAGGTACGGTCAGTTTTCTTTCTCACAAGTACGGTGGTCTTTACAGACTTTGTATATCTTGCTTTGAAATTCTTGATCAGGTAGTCAAGCGTATGGCCTGAATCCAGAATATCCTCAACTATAAGGACATCTCTATCCTGCTGGTTTTCTCTGCAGTCCATAATAATTCTTACATTTCCTGATGCCTTTGTTGCATTAGAAGAGTGACTGTAACTTGAAACAGCCATGAAGTCCACCACATGAGGAATGGTAAGGTAGCGACAAAGATCTGCCATGTAGATGAAAGACCCCTTAAGAACACCTACCAGAACAAGTGGATTCTCTATGTCCTTATAGTCGCGGTTGATCTGATCTGCCAGCTCTTTGACTCTTGCCTGAATGTCATCAGAAGTGAGGATAGTCCTTTTCAGTCTCATAAAACCTCCAGATTCGTGATTGTAAGCTCCTTATTGACAGAAACAGCTATTGAGAACTCTTCAGCCTCTTCGTCATTCCAAGGTCTCACATATTCAAATTCAATCTCAGACTGTCCGGCCTTTTCAGCCTCGAATACGAATACGTAGTACCCGCCTCCACCAACCATGCCAGAAAGAGAGTCGGAAGCCTGATAGTCAGCTTTTACTGTTTTGAATGCCGGGTTTTCCTCGGCTTTCCACACATAGCCTGTTGTTGGGTTTCCATAAACCTTAACTGTAAGAGTCTTGCCTGAAGCCGAAGCAGTCATATCTATTTCAGGATCTGCTACACTGAGGGTTGCAGAGCCATTATTAGAAGCACAAGAAACAACAAAAACCAGAATTAACAATAAAGCAAAATAAATATTTCTCTTCATATATTCAGCTATACCACAATAAAGCGCCTTCGTTCAATTGCCGGAGCCTCTATCCAAGGCAGAATGTACAAACAGTGAATGGTTGAACTATACTTAAGAATATGAGCACAGCAAAAAAATATGATGTTGTTAGTGTGGGAATGGCCTTGGTGGATTCCATAATCAAGGGTTTTGACCCCTCTCCGGTCTCTGCATCAGGTTACAGAGCTTCTTCCTGTACACTCTCTGTCGGCGGAGAAGCGGTGAATGAGGCTGTCACCGCATCAAAACTAGGTCTGAAAACTGCCATCCTATGTGCCATTGGGCAGGACATGGCCGGGACTCTTGTCTTGGACACTCTCAAAAGAAACTGCGTAGATACTTCATTTGTTCTTTACCCTAAGGAACATAGCACTCCTGTCACTACCATGTTTGTAAATGAAGACGGAACAAGAAAGTCTGTTACAAACCTTTCTCATACTTTTAACTTCTGCCCTGAGAAACATCTGGAAGCTCTAATGCAAACTAAAGCTGTCATACTAGGCTCCCTGTTCAGAGCTCCGTTTGACAACCCTGCATCAATTAAAGCAGTCCTTGAATGTGCTTATGAAAACGCCGCCCTTATAGTAGCAGACACTAAGCTGCCAAACTTCAAATTCATGAGTCTTGAAGACATAAAAGACTGTCTGCCGTTAATTGATTACATAACTCCAAATGAGGACGAAGCCCGTTATTTTACAGGGAAAGACAAACCGGAGGAGATGGCAAAAGTTTTTCTCTCTTACGGAATAAGAAACGTTGTAATAAAACTTGGGAGTAAAGGGTGCTACTTCAGTAGCGGAAAAGAAAGATTTTACCTGCCAGCCATTAAAGTTGAGGCAATAGACGCCACAGGTGCTGGAGACAATTTTGTTTCAGGCCTTGTCTCAGAGCTTCTGAGGGGTGAGGATATTCACTCAGCTCTGGAGTTTGCAAATGCCTGTGGAGCATTGTGCAGTACAGCCGTAGGGGCCTGTACGGCACTGAAAAGCAGGGAACAGGTACTCTCTCTAATGGAGGTTTGACATGACAGTCTCTTTTTCAGAATTGAAAAACACACTTTGCGAAAAGCTTGTCCTTCTTGGTGCAGACAGGGCAATTGCAGAGAAAGCTTCCCAAATAATTGCTGAAAACGACCTTGATGGAATAAGCAGCCACGGAACGGGACGCTTTTTGCGCCTAAGGGATATGATTCTGTGCGGAAACATTCTCCCCAACAACACTGCCACCTGTGTCTCTTCCTCCCCAGCCATGGAAATCTGGAACGGAAACCTGGGACTTGGCGTAATTAACGCTTCCATCTGTATGGACAGAGCCATGGAATTAGCAGAAGAGAACGGCATAGGTTGTGTAGCTCTGAGGAACACAAATCACTGGCTTCGTGGAGGAACATACGGCATCCAGGCAGCGTCCCGGGGTTTTGTCGGAATCTGCTGGACAAACACCATGCCAAACATGCCGGCCTGGGGAACAAAGGAACAGTGCATAGGAAACAACCCTCTCGTCTTTGCCGCTCCCTACAAGGATTCATACATAGTAATGGATGGAGCCATGGCCCAGTATTCTTATGGAGCATTGGACAAGGCAGTCTCTGAGAACAGAACACTTCCCTACCCAGGAGGTTATGATCTGGAGGGAAAGCTCTCCTGTGATCCGGCACAGATATCCGAATCCAGACGCGTTCTCCCCATAGGGTACTGGAAAGGCTCCGGCATCTCTGTTCTGCTGGATATATTAGTCTCAGGACTCTCTCAGGGTCTGAGCACCCCGGAAATAGGAAGCCTTGGGAAAAAGCACACCGATGAGAGACAGCTTTGCCAGATTTTCATAGCCATAAAGCCTGAAAATGCCCGTTTAATGGATATAAAGACACAGACAATCATACAGGCCATAAGGAATGCTGAGGCATCAGAGCCTGAAAAGGGTGTAAGAATCCCGGGCGAAGGATCGCTTCTCAGAAGAGAGAAAAACCTCAAAGAGGGAATATCCATTGAAGATGGACTCTGGCAATCCATTATCTCCATAAAATGAGTAAGGGGTGTCAGATAGTCCGACACCCCTCAAAACATATCAGATAAACAAATCAGAGAATAGTTCCGTTCGGAATGACCTGACCCTTATTGATGACAATAATTCCATCATGGATTGAATAAGCTTCAGTATCACATTCCGGACGTGGAATATCATCAATACCAATGCGGCATCCCTCACCTATTCTGGCGTTCATATCAATGATTGCACGCTTGATTATGCTTCCTTTACCTATACCCATGTTTGGAATGCCCTTTCTTGCGTTCTCGGCCTTCTCTTCCTCTGTCTCATAATGAGTTGTACCCATCACGTAAACACCATCAAGAGATGCTCCACTCTCAATAATTGTACGTACACCAATGATAGAGTTCACAATATATGCGTTTGTGATGATTGAACCTTCAGATGTCAGAGAACTTGAAATGTTACAGAAGTTGATCTTTGAAGCGGGCAAGAATCTTCTGTGAGTGTAGATAGGCATCTCCTCATCATAGAAATTGAATCTGGGCTGAACCTTGGCAAGGTCTACGTTAGTATCATAGAAAGCCTTGATTGTTCCAATATCCTCCCAGAAATCATCAAACAGGTAAGAGGCAAGTTTGTTTGTCTTGAGAAGACCTGGAATAATCTCCTTACCAAAGTCTGTCTCTGTGCCCTGAAGTGCCTTTTCCATGACATCTGCAGAGAAAATATAGATACCCATGGATGCAAGATACTCGTTACTTGCGTCTGCCTTCTTGTTCAGAGAACTCTCAAGGTACTCCGGGTTAACCTTATACTCAGAGATATCAAGATCCGGAGCGGGTTTTTCATAGAACTTGGTTATCATACCCTTCTTGTCTGTGGCCATGATTCCAAGACCTGTGGCCTCTGCTCTTGAGATTGGTTTTGCAGCAATTGTAAGGTCTGCTCCGGATTCCTTGTGGCGCTTGAGCATCTCCCTGAAGTCCATTCTGTAAAGCTGGTCACCTGAAAGAATAATATAGTAGTCAGCACGCTGGTCGCGGAAGTGCTTGAGGTTCTTTCTTACAGCATCTGCTGTTCCCTGATACCATGACTCGCTGCT
>DBVL01000111.1:0-170 GCA_002308475.1 Spirochaetales bacterium UBA1265
CACATGGTATTTCCCGGCATGGTCTACATCTCCCACCCCACCGAGTACGGCACGCTCTACACTCTTTCAGAGCTCACCTCTATTTCAGAAGTATGCAGAAAGCACAACATGCCTCTTTTCCTTGACGGAGCAAGACTCGGCTACGGCCTTATGAGCTACAGCACGGATGT
>DBVL01000111.1:227-1187 GCA_002308475.1 Spirochaetales bacterium UBA1265
ACAAAGGTCGGAGCTCTTTGCGGAGAGGCCGTTGTGTTCACACACGGCAATATGCCTAAGCATTTTCTCACAATGAAAAAGCAGAACGGAGCCCTTCTTGCCAAGGGAAGACTATTAGGAGTCCAGTTCGACACTCTTTTCACGGACGACCTTTATTTCAGAATCTCAAAGCATGCCATTGATATGGCAGAGCGCCTTAAGGGAATTCTTTCAGACGCAGGTTTTCCTTTCCTTCTTGAGTCCCCCACCAACCAGCAGTTCGTGGTTCTGGACAATGCTACCATGGAGCGCCTTAAAAAGGATGTAGGATTCGGATTCTGGGAGACCGTGGATGAAGACCACACTGCAGTGAGATTCGCCACAAGCTGGTCCACAACGGAAAAAGAACTGGACAAACTTCAGGAGCTGCTCAAATAATTGGATATCTCACCATATATGGAGGTAAGATATGTCAGATTACATGGGTGGAACAGGAATTCAGTATCACCTCAGGATAAAGAAAGGCGATGTAGGCCGTTATGTGATTCTTCCGGGAGATCCCAAGAGAGTCCCGCTTATTGCAAAGTACCTTGAGGATGCGAAACTTGTCGCAGATTACAGAGAGTACACAACATACACAGGAAAGCTCGAAGGTGAGCTTGTAAGTGTAACCTCAACAGGAATCGGCGGACCTTCTGCCTCTATTGCAATGGAGGAGCTTTTCCAGTGCGGTTCGGACACATTCATCAGAATGGGAACATGCGGAGGAATCGACCTTGATGTAATAGGCGGAGATGCAGTCATTGCAACAGGTGCCGTAAGAATGGAAGGAACAAGCCTTGAGTATGCTCCGATCGAGTTTCCCGCTGTAGCCGATTTCAATGTCGCAGCTGCAATCAGAGAAGCTGCAGAGAAGATGCACCTGAGGTATCACATGGGAATAGTCCAGTGTAAGGATGCCTTCTACGGCCAGCACAATCC
>DBVL01000111.1:1272-2584 GCA_002308475.1 Spirochaetales bacterium UBA1265
ACAGTTGCAAGCTACCTCAAGGCAAGATGCGGCTCTGTATTCTTCACGGTAGGCAACCAGGAAAGAGAAAGACTTGGAATGGATAATCCTATAGTTCATGACACGGAATTGATCTGTAAACTGGCTGTAGAGTCCATGAGAGTTATTATTAAGAATGATAGAAAGCCGACTTCGGCAGTATAGCTTTCAGTCGGTATATAAGTCATAATCCTTACTAAGTTCATTCAAAGCTGACGGGTCATCCGTCAGCTTTATTGTATCAAAGCGGAAAACCTCAAGACCTGTGGCAGTATAGTCAGCCTGAAGAGCCTTACAGGGATGCATGCCTAGATCAAGCTTGAAGCGCATATCGACGCAGTCCTTTTTGATATCATCCGAATAAAAAAGAAAAACCTTATCAGTTTTGAGATTTCTAAGTGCCACTATACCCTTTTCCATCCGTTTTCCGCCTTATTCCAAATTATTCTGTATCATTTCAGAGTAACATAGGTCTTACCCTGCCCTCCGTCATCAGGAAGGGCGAACTTNNNGTAGAAAGAATTCCGTCTCCGTAGCCGTGGATTATAGAGAAGTTCTTAAGACCGTGGATACAGCAGGCCTCAATCTGAGCGTCTATTGCATCTAGGGCCTCCAAGAGCCTGTAGCCTCTTAAATCAAGGCTCAACTTAGGAGAAGGAGAACGGGAGCCCTGGTCAAATGAGTAGGATTTTACTGCATTTGTTCTTCTTGGAACGGTAAGCTCTGTCTCCTTGAAGGTGAATTTCATAGGACCTATTGCAACCTGCCACCTGCCCATTCCCAGATCTTTGACAACAGTTCCTTCTCTCTTTGAAGGCCCGCAGAGCACATCCATTCCTACTTTAAGCTCTACACTGTCAGAAAGTGCGTTATCTTCCTGAAGCTGCTTTTCATCAAGACTCTGCTCGTCTGCCTCAATCTGACTTCTGAGGTTCTGCTCACGGCTTTGAAGATCCGAAAAAAGGCTCTTCATCTTTAAAGTCTTCTCTCTTGTAATCTCACCCTGCCTGAGCTCTGCAACCATGTTCTCCATCTCTTTTCTGGACTGACGAAGGTAGTCATCAAACTCATTGAGCCTTTCTTTCTTAAGACGATTCTCATAGGCCTGAAGACGGCGCTTTTCCTTCTCTATATGATTTTCCTGATTGGAGATATCTCTGAGCCTGCGCTCAAGTTCAGCCTTGTGGGACTCAGCTTCACGCCTCAAAGTTTCAAGATTTCTGATTATGGAGGAGATTTTCATCGCCTCCTGGCCCATATAGCGCTGGGCTGAATATGTGACGCTCTTGGGAAG
>DBVL01000111.1:2656-3030 GCA_002308475.1 Spirochaetales bacterium UBA1265
GGCTCCAAGGTCTTCTCATCAAACTCCATTGAGGCGTTCTGGACAATGTCAGAGCCGTATGCATACTGCTTAAGAACTCCATGGTGGCTTGTGGTTAAAGTCAAAGCGGCCTTCTTGGTACAGAACTCAAGAACAGACCTGGCCAGAGCCGCACCTTCCTGAGGATCTGTTCCGCTTCCAAGCTCATCCAATATGACAAGAGAATCCTTTGTCATGGTCCTTAGGATGAAACCTATGCTCTTCATATGACCGCTGAAAGTCGAAAGATGGTTTTCTATGCTCTGGTCGTCTCCGATATCCGTAAAGACCCTGTCAAACAAAGCAAGGCTGCTTCCATCGGATGCAGGAATATAGCCGCAGATCTGATTTAAAAG
>DBVL01000111.1:3052-3363 GCA_002308475.1 Spirochaetales bacterium UBA1265
GTCTTCATGGTGACGGTCTTTCCGCCTGCGTTAGGACCGGTCAGAACCACAGCCTTGATTCCAGAAGGAATCGTCAGATCTATTGGAACACACTTTGATCCCAGAAGCGGATGGCGTGCCCTTATGAGGTTACAGCTGTAATCACCTGCAACAGAGGGGTCTCCAACAAGAGTCCTACAGCAGTCATTATTCTTTGCCCATGAAGCAAATGCATACAGA
This sequence comes from Spirochaetales bacterium UBA1265, assembly GCA_002308475.1. Lineage (GTDB taxonomy): Bacteria > Spirochaetota > Spirochaetia > Sphaerochaetales > Sphaerochaetaceae > UBA1265. Next base: position 3,272 of record DBVL01000111.1, read on the forward strand.
AAATCAGCTTCTTTCACCTGTGAGCACAGTATTCTTATATCGCTTTCGCACTCTCTCACCATGCCGGAAAGCTTTCCGATAAGACGTGCAAT
>DBVL01000081.1:0-2562 GCA_002308475.1 Spirochaetales bacterium UBA1265
ACGGCACGAAAGCCTCAGGATTATTATACAAAGCTCCACTCCGAAAAGAGGATTTCCCATATATCCCTTTCTTTTGATGACGGACGGAAAGACAATCTTGAGGCAGTAAACAGCATCTGCACTCCCCTGCTTATTCCTGCAACAATCAATATAACCACAGGGTATATTGACGGAAGCGCATCTATTATGCCGACATCCAAACCGGCACTTTCCATTGAGGAAGTCAGGGAGCTGTACCGCAATCCCCTGATTGAGATTGCCCTTCACGGAGACAGCCATGACAACGGCTTGGAGGAACAGAAGAAGTGCTATGGAAAGCTCCGGGAGTGGTTGGGCTTTCCGAATGATACTGCAATGGGTTTTGCCAGCCCCGGATGCGGAGATTTAAGTCAATTCTACCGGACAGACGACCCGTTTATCAGAAAGGTAATATATGCAAGAAACGGTGACAGGATTCTGAATAAAAAAAAGCTGAGAACACTTGCCAGGAAGGTAAGCAGGCTTATTCCCTCTGCTTCTCTGTATGCCTTTGCTTTCAGTAACAGTTTTCTTTCGGCAGATGACTACAAAGAAAAAATGCTGTACAGCGTGATTGTCCTGAACGGAACATATCTCAGACAGGTTAAGAAACTTGTACTTCACGCCGTCAGAAATCAGAAAGACCTTATTCTCTGTTTCCACAGCATTGACAATGACAAAGACAAGTGGTCCTGGAACCCGGAGAAATTCAAAAAGCTTTGTAATTATCTTTCAAAACTGATAGCCAGCGGGAAAATTGAAGTATGTACCATTGCAGAAGCTTATAAGAAACAATGAGCATAGATGATCCTATCTGTGCCATAATCCGTACTCTGCAAGGACGCATTTAACACATGTTTTGAAATTGTAGACCATCAAATCAAAGCGGCGGGATAACAATTTGTCGTTTATTATCCCCCTCTTTTCAAAATCCGCCTGAATACCTTCAGAACTGAGAAAATCCACGGTACTGGAGTAATACTTTCCGCGCTCAACTCCGTTCTTATGATGGAAGACATAATCCTTTGTTGCTGCGAAACTGCATTCAAGATTATCAGCATCAATGGTATTCTTAAGTTCAAAATCCCAGGCCGAATACCCTTCTTTCAGAAGTCTAATAAGACTGTTCTTCTTCCATATTGCAGGCTGGGTTGAAACATAGAACGGATAACCGGGTTTTGTTTTTCCCACCCTCAGTTTCCTGTTGCAAAGTCTTGCAGGACCGGGCTCAGGTTCAAGCCTCAGGCTGTCAAAACCCTGTTCCTCCATATACTGTGCCAATTCCCTGATTCTCTGAGTATCAATTTTTCTGTCTATGAAGAAGTCGTCCAAAAGCATAATGACATATTCTTCCTCAATATGGACAAGCATTTCCCGGACATTGTCTGCCCATGACTTGTCTTCACCTATGGATATGTCAGAAACGCCTTCTTCTCCGCTTTTTATATAGTTGGATCCAAGATATGTTTTATACGGGCAATCAGACCATTTTCTTCTTTTAAGCTCAAAGAAAACAGGCCACATGTCGGAATATTTGTCACACGATACAACCAGAACAGCAATGTCTTTATCTTTCATTCTCAACAACCTATGTATATTATCTGCGATTTCCCGCTTATTTCAACATTCCCTGTTCCGGCAGGAATAAAACAGCAGTCCCCTTTTCCCAGTTTCACTTCCGAAGAAGGACTTCTCAGTTCAACTCTTCCGTCAACACAAAGCAGGACAAGGAAGCTGTTGTCGGTGGTATTAAGAGTGACACTATTATTTACGGACTCAGTGTTTGTAAGAATTCTTTCAACCTGGAAGTACCTGCACCTGCCCAACACTTCCGATGCAAAGCCGTTCCTGTATCTCAGTACTCTCATGGGCTGGTTCGGAATTGAACTGTTTTTCAGTTTAAGAACATCCAGAGCCTTATCAATGTGAAGTTCCCTTTTTCTTCCATATATGTCGGTACGGTTGTAGTCGTAAAGCCTGTATGTCAGATTGGAAGACTCCTGTATCTCCGCAACAAGACAGCCTTTTCCTATTGAATGGATGGTGCCGGGTTCTATTGTAAAGACATCTCCCCTTTTGACCGGTACATAATTCAGAAGCTGCCCTATTGTGTTGTTTTCAACGGCATTTCTTACCTGATCTGCACTGACATCCTGATTGAAACCGTAAACGATACGTGCATCAGGTTCAGCCTCCAGGATGTACCACATCTCCGTCTTTCCAAGACTTCCGTTCTCATGTATTCTTGCATACTCATCATCAGGATGAACCTGGATTGAGAGGTTCTGCCTGGCATCTATCAGTTTCACCAAAATGGGGAATCTGCCATCGGCAACCTTTGCCGCATGCGAACCCATGTATTCAGGATGGGAAACAATAAGGTCTGTAAGTGTTTCTCCCGTTTCACATACAATGCTGGGGCCGTCAGGATGCACCGAGCACTCCCAGGCTTCTGCAAGAGGACTGAGTTCAGTCTGTTTGCCGTATTCTTCTCTCAGTCTGGTTCCGCCCCAGAGGTAGTCCTTATATGCAGGTTTCAGAAGA
>DBVL01000081.1:2728-2934 GCA_002308475.1 Spirochaetales bacterium UBA1265
TCTATTACAGTTATCCCGCTGCCCTGAATTACAGTCCAGACCTCATTTCTTTTTTCATGGCTGTGATAGTTCATCCTGTGACCGGGGTTCAGCGTCACCTTGACGGTCATGCTGTCCTCCTCCACGTCCAGGACGCGATAGGAGCCCCAGGACTTCTCCGCGAACATGATCTGCTGGTCGATGGCGTCCACGAAAGGCTTGATATA
>DBVL01000071.1:0-380 GCA_002308475.1 Spirochaetales bacterium UBA1265
ATGCTGGAGCTTGAGACAAACTTCAGAACGGAACCTGAGCTTCTTCAGTCTTTCAACACCATCTTTTCCTCAGTTATGAAGCAAAGCCCTGAGTGCTATGATTTTGAGGCGCGTTTCAGAAAGCTTGAAGACCGTGGTGTAAGTCATATCAAGCCTTCTCTTCTGATTCATACCGTTGAGAAAAATGAAGATGATGAGAGCGAATTCCCTCTTGCGGACGCAGATGCCAGTGAAGCTTTTCAGATAGCTTCTCTCATTGAGGAGATGGCGGATAATCCCAAGTATATGGTCTGTGTTGACGGAGTAGTGAGAAAGGCCACGTATGATGACTTTGCCATCCTGTACAGAACGGCCTCTTCACAAAGTGACTATGAGAAGGC
>DBVL01000071.1:429-3412 GCA_002308475.1 Spirochaetales bacterium UBA1265
GTAAATGATTTTTACTCTGTTCTCCAGTTATGTGTGTACATGGATGACCCCATCAGCTTTGCGGCTTTCATAAATGGACCGCTTTCTGATGGCCATTCAGACCTTGAAAATGGTCTGAGTGAGACAGATAGTAAAACCATAAAAACTGTAAGAGGGAAACTGGCTGACGGAGGATTGGCAGAGGCTCTCTCATGGATCTGGGACAGTGCTTCATACAGAAGCTATATTATCTCCAACCCTGCAAACCAGGTTTATGAGGAACACTATCTGTGGCTTCATACTCTTGCTGTGGATTTTGAGAAAAACCTCAAAGGACCGGTGGAATTTCTAAGCTACCTGCGTCCTTATCTGGAAGATGCCGAGGGAAATTCGAGTAAGGGAAGAGATGTAAGGGTTCTCAGAACAGAGTCTTCTGGGGTGAGCCTTATGACCATCCACAAATCAAAGGGTCTTGAGTTTCCTATTGTCATAGTTGCCGGTATGGGCTCTCAAAGCAGCAAGAGGGCTTCGGATATTGGGTTCACATATTCAGGCGGGTGCCTTTATCTGCCCTTTGTATTCTCAAGCAACAAGCTTCCTCAGGATCCTGTAAGATTTCTTGGTCTTGGTACGGAAGAGCAGGAAGAGGAAGCGGAACTCAAGAGACTGTTCTATGTGGCTGCAACCAGAGCAGAGAGTCATCTGGTTCTTAGTTCAACCTTTAAGAAAGATGCTCAAAATACACTTAAGGCTCTTTTGCAGTCAGCTCTTTCGGAACCTGGCGTAGAAGAAAAGCTTTCTCTTATACTTGAAAAGATTACGACTGAGCAGGTTGAAGAGCGCCTTCTGTATTCGTACGGAAGGCTGGATGAATCAAGAATTGAGGCCTGTAGACCTTGGTATGAGGACTTTGAGGATTTCTCTGCTGACTACAGCAGAAAATCTGTTGCTGTTACAGCTCTGATAAGCAGGCCTGAAGGTCTTTCAAAGGTCCCTTTAAGAGCACTGGACAGTGATGAGATAATCAGAAAGCATGGCATCCAGACTGACTTTGGAACCTTTGTGCATGCCTTGATAGAAGCCAGCATAAAGAAAGGCCAAAACCCTGAATTCAAAACAGAGAACAGTCAGTTGACGGATTCTGAAACAAAGATTCTCATAAGGGATGCCTTAGCATTGGCCTCGGCTTTTCTTTCAAGTGACCTTTTCAGGCAGATTAAAGAGAAGTCTTATTCAATGGAGTCTGAGAAGGCCTTTCTTTACTATGACAGTGAGAGAAAAACAACTGTTGAAGGTGTAATAGACTTACTTGTCTACAATGATGAAGAGGTCATAATCTATGACTTCAAGACGGACAGCTTCAAGAATCCTCTTGAGCATAGAGCCCAGCTTGAAGTATATGAGAAGGCGGTGAAGAGTATCTGGGAGGAAAAAGTTGTTTCTTCAGATGTTCTCTATCTTCGCGAATTTCTTTAGAATCAAGGCAACTATGAAGAAGCTTTATATTGAAAACCTCGGCTGTGCCAAGAATCAGGTAGATGCCGAAGTCATGGCCTACAGGCTTAGAAACGAATACTCTCTTACTACAGAAGCAAAGGATGCCGATCTGATCCTTGTTAACACCTGTGGCTTTATAGAAAGTGCAAAAGAAGAGTCTCTGAACACATTCTTCTCTCTACGGAATGATTACCCTGACAAAAAGATTATCCTTACAGGATGTCTTGCCCAGCGTTATGCCGTTGATCTTACAAATGAACTTGTTGAAGCAGACGCCATCTTCGGTAACAGGGACTTGAGGAAGATAACGGATCTTGTCTCATCTCTTGACGGCAAAAAACAGGACAGAGCTCTCTGTATGGTTCCTGATTATCCCAATCCGAACGAGGAAGATGATACGAGGGGCAGTCTTTTCAGCTTTCCCGGTTCAGCATATCTTAAGATTTCTGAGGGCTGTAACCATTGTTGCTCATACTGTGCCATTCCTGTGATAAGAGGGCCTTTGAGAAGCCGACCAATGGACGCGGTACTCAAAGAAGCTGAAAGGCTCATTGGAACTGGAGTGAAAGAGCTGAATCTGATAGCTCAGGATTTAAGTGCCTATGGTTGGGACTGGGATGGAGTGAGTCATTTTGAGGAGCTTCTTGATAAACTCTGTGCCCTTGATGGAGATTTCTCAATCCGCATGTTGTACATTCATCCTGATTGGATGACTGACAGGATAATAGAGTGCGTAAAACGGAATCCGAAAATCCTTCATTACTTTGACATTCCATTCCAGCACGCAAGTGCCCATATTCTCAGGAAAATGGGAAGAACCGGAGACCTGGAATCCTATTTGGAACTTGTAGAGAGAATCAGGAAAAGCATACCGGATGCAGTTATCAGAACCACCCTTATGCTCGGTTTTCCGGGAGAGACAGAGGAGGACTATAAGGCTCTTGAGACCTTCACAATACAAGCCCGCTTCAACTGGATGGGTTCTTTTGTCTATTCAAGGGAAGAGGATACCGCTGCTTTCTCCATGACAGATGAAGAGGAGCATTTTAAGCTTTCGGAAATCTCTGAAAAGAGGCAGAAAAAGCTTCAGAGAATACAGGAGAAGATAACAGGACAGAAACTTCAGGCCTTTGTTGGAAATATTTACCCTGTACTCATAGAGGAGAATATCTCTGGAGAGGATCTCGCTATAGGCAGAATCTACGCTCAGGCTCCTGAGGTGGATGGTCTGACCGTTGTCATGGGAAGAGATATGGTTCCCGGCAGTATTTACAAATGCAGGATAACTTCCGTGAAAGATGTGGATCTGGAGGCTGTAAGAATTGACTGATAAGCTTTTGGAAGGTTTGAACGAACAGCAGAGAGAAGCTGTTCTGATAAATGATGGTTCTCTTCTTGTCTTTGCAGGAGCTGGAAGTGGAAAGACACGTGTAATTACAACCAAGATTGCCTATGCCATTGAAAACAACCTGGTAAAGCCTTACCAGATTCTTGCAGTGACTTTTAC
>DBVL01000076.1:0-209 GCA_002308475.1 Spirochaetales bacterium UBA1265
TGCTCAATTATCCTGTCAAAATAATCTATATCTACAGCACTTATTGATGAGACTGGAAGTGCTCCGGGACGTTTGGGGGAGATGAAGGGTCCCTCTACGTTTATTCCAAGGATTTTAGCTCCTTTCTCTTTTCCCATGGCTTCCAGAATGGCATCTTCAGATTGGAAAATGCACTCTTCACCATCCGGGTATATGGTGGGAAGAAAGGC
>DBVL01000076.1:232-2861 GCA_002308475.1 Spirochaetales bacterium UBA1265
GAGGAGGCTGTCATGTCTTCTGTTCCATAGCCTCCACAGCCGTGAATATGTGTATCTATCAATCCTGGTGTTACATTCAGGCCTTCGGCATTGTAAGTCAGTGTATTTGCCGGAAATGTCTTCGACGAAAGGCGGCTCATCTTGAAGACGTCTTCAATAATTCCCTCAGCATTCACATATATGCCGCTGTTTGGAATGACTGAGTAGCCGGTTATGAGATTTGCATTTATTATCACCAACGGTTCTGCCATAAATCACATCCTCATTTAATCTTACAACATAAAACCGCTAAGGTGAACAGAAGTGTTTGTCTCTTGACTGAAAGGTCTTTGAATTTCTATTCTCAAGCTATGGCCAAGAGAAAAAAGAAATTTTCATCCGTGCCTCTTATTATAATCATTGCAGTTATTGTAGTAGCTGTTTTTGTTCTTACTCCAACTGAGGATCCGAGAGAAAAATACAAAACTATCAGCTCTTCTGATGGCCTCTATACGCTTGAAGATCTGGAGAGAATAGCCCTTCCTCATTTTAATGACGGCGAGGTGATAGAACACGCAGGTTTTACATTGAGCTACGCTGAGGAGTTTGAACAACCTTGGTGGGTGGCCTATGTGCTTACTCCCTGGGAGGCTGTGACAAAGGTTGTAGACAGAGCTGATGATTTCAGAGCCGACAGTGCTGTCTCAACTGGAAGTGCAACCCTTTCTGATTACAGGGGCTCCGGTTATGATAGAGGCCACATGGCTCCTTTTGCTGATCTCTCATGGTCAGTAGAATCTGCAAGGGACTCTTTTTATCTCTCAAACATGAGTCCTCAGGCAGGAGATCTGAACCGTTATGCCTGGGCTGATCTGGAAGCTGTTGTCAGGACATTCAGTCTTTCCGGTCCCATCTGTGTGGTTACCGGACCTGTTCTGACTGACGGCCCATATGAAACAATAGGAGCAAACAAGGTTGCTGTTCCCAATTACTACTACAAGGTGATCTATTCTCCTTATCTGAACAGTGCCATAGCCTTTGTCATGGCAAATGACAGATGTGATGGAAGTCTTCAATCCTACGCTGTAACGGTTGATTATGTTGAAGAGTTGACGGGAATAGACTTTTTCCATCTTCTTGAAGACTCCTATGAGGATGAGATAGAAAGCTCCATTAATACGGATATCTGGGATTTCAGGAAGTACTCCTCGTCTGTTGCTGCTCAGTACGGTTATGACGGAACATGGACAGAGGACACAAAGACTGTGGTGAAGAAGAGTGCAGACAAAGAAGAATCCAAACTTCCGGCAGATCTGGCTTTCAAGGCTCTTCTTTATGAATACTTTGGTCAGACAAAAATTGAGATACTTGAGGCAGTGGGATCAATTCTTCTTCTGTTTGATAACTAAGGCACAGGCCGTCATGGCAAGAACAGCTTCTATGAGGATCAGTGATGGGTTACTTATGGTCTTCTGTGTGAACAGAGGATTTGTGTAATTGATCACACTTCCGCTGTAGCCACAGAAATAAGCTGAGACCAGATTATTTCCAAGATGCACTCCGAGTGGAAACTCAAGGCTTCCAGTCTGTATGTAGAACAGCATGAAAGCAAAACCCAGTACAAAATAGCTGACCATATACCAGATGGCCAGGTCTCCTGAGCTTTCAGGGTTCATGAAGTGTGAGAGACTGAATAGCAGACCCGAGACAGAAGCGAGAATGAGTTTTCCTTTAACTGTTTCAGGGCGCTTGAGGTTTCCGAAGTGTCCTATGTAGGCTCTGAACAGAAGCTCTTCATTCAAGGCTGAGACAAAGAGCATGATAAGCAGCAAAAGCCATGGTAAAACAAAGCCTTCTGGGGCAAAGGTGAATTCAAAGTCTTCCCTGTTGAAAAGCATCTCAACGCCTATCAACAGAATCTCAATTATCATCACAGACACAAGACCCTTGAGAAACAGAGCTGTTCTGAAAGGTTTTTCAGTGTTCTCTTCTTCTGTCCATGGGCTCAGGAAGGCAGAAAAAGGAGTCTTAAGCAGGTACTTTGTGACAAGAAGAAAAGAAACCAGCAGAAGAATGAAAAGTGTGGTGTTGAAAAGTATGATTGAGACGACTGAACTTCCGAACGAAGGTACAAAGAGGGAGAGGACAAAATAAAGGACGTAGATAAGGGGAAATCCGAAAACCCATAGAACCGTGCGGGAAATCTCTTCTTTAGGTCTTGAAAATATGTTTTTGATTCTGCTCATGGAAATAAGACTAATAGGATTGGTCTTTGTATTCAAGACAGGCTTAATCTTGTGGTATATTATCTACATGACGGTAAATCAGGCCATAGCAGAAGGAAGACTTGTAGTTCTTCCAACAGAAACAACAGCAAGAAGTTTTCTGACTCATTTCATAAAAACAAATCCGGGTAGGGCTGTTTTTGCAGATTCGGTAATAAGCTGGGATACCTTCAGGAAAATGTGCACGACTGTACCCGAAGGCCTCTCTCCGGCAACAGACGCACACCGCCTGTTCTTTTCATTCAGCTATTTGGGAAACCTGAGAGCTTCTTCTCATTTTTTCAACAGGGATTATCCAGAAACCCTGTCTCTCAGTGCCAGGGATCTTTCTGACAATCTTCCGTATATGAGTAGGGCTGAGAATC
>DBVL01000057.1:0-3960 GCA_002308475.1 Spirochaetales bacterium UBA1265
CCTTACGACCAGATTCCCCAGAAGGCTGAAAGCATTCTCACAGACAAAAACCAGAAGATACTTGTTTACTGCAGAAGCGGAAACAGAAGCAAGACCGGATCTTCCTCACTTGTGAAACTGGGGTACACAGACGTACTTGAATTCGGAGGCATTAATACCTGGCCGTATGAGATAGAAAGATAAAAGTCAGAAACTGTAAGTTTGTGTCAAGAAGTTAGACAAAAAAGACTTTTTCATTCAGTTTTGTACGATTAAATTTTTTATTTACTTATATAGTAAGTATTTAATTGCGTTAACTTCGTAAAGAAAATCTTTAAAACTTTTTGTTGACAAATCAAAGAATCGGATACATAATACCGGCGAAATTTGAGATGTAAAGAAATAAGAAGGAGAAAAAAAGATGAGACTTGAAGATATGTCTAGAGAACTTGATATGAATGATCCTGAACTGAACGGAAGTATTGCAAGAAACAGCGGAGAAATAAAAATGAGTGCCTATTCTGATGCAGACATTCCTGCAGATGGACACAACATTGTTACTTCCACCATGGATGATTGGGAGCAGCCGAACCAGGTTGTTTGCTGTGAAGTTGAGTAATTAAAAACAAGTTTTTTCATTTAAATACCTAAGGGTTGTAATTTTGAATTGATTCCAATTCACAGATTGCAACCCTTTTATTTTGACTATTATGACTAATACTGATTTTACAAGTGGGAAAATCATAACACCACTACTTAAATTTGCTGCCCCTGTACTGTTTGCACTCTTCTTGCAGTCCATGTACGGAGCCGTAGACCTTATGATAATAGGACATTTTTCTTCTTCAGCCCACGTTTCAGCTGTATCTACAGGGTCTCAGATCATGTTCACCATAACAAACCTGATAAGCGCACTTGCCATGGGCATGACTATCCTGATTGCAGAGAAGATTGGAGAAAGAAAAGCAGAAGAAGGTGGAAAGATTGCAGGCACAGGAATTATCCTGTTTCTTCTCATAGGAATAATAATGACGGTTATGACAACCATGCTGGCTCCTGCTTTGGCTACAGTCATGAATGCACCCACAGAGGCCTTTGAACATACAGTCACGTATATAAGAATCTGTGGAGCCGGTTCAATAATCATAGTCTTCTATAACCTCATAGGAAGCGTTTTCAGAGGCATAGGAGACTCAAGAACACCGCTTTTGACTGTTCTGATAGCCTGTGTGACCAACATAGCCGCAGACCTTCTGCTTGTAGCCGTTTACGGGATGGGCACAAAGGGAGCCGCTCTGGCAACAGTATTTGCACAGCTCATCAGCGTAATCATTTCATTTGCAATCATAAGACGTAAGGAACTTCCATTCACATTCACACGGGCCTCAATCAGATGGGCCAGTCCCATCGTGAAGAGAATTCTCATGCTTGGAACCCCTATTGCTCTTCAGGATCTTCTTGTGGGCATCTCATTTCTGATCATTCTCTCCATAGTGAACTCTCTTGGGCTTCTCTATTCTGCCGGTGTAGGAGTTGCCGAAAAGGTATGCGCCTTCATAATGCTCATTCCTTCTGCTTTCATGCAATCCATGTCAGCCTTTGTTGCGCAGAACAGAGGTGCAGGAAAAACAGAAAGAGCCACAAAGGGCCTCTGGAGTGCCATAGGAATCTCCTTTATTTCAGGAGCCCTTATGTTTTATCTGTCGTTCTTCCATGGACAAATGCTGGCTTCTCTGTTTGCCTCAGACGCAGAGGTCATCTTCCAGGCAACCGAGTACCTTAAAGCCTACGCCATAGACTGTCTGTTTACTTGCTTCCTGTTCTGTTTCATAGGGTTCTTCAATGGAATGGGCTACACAGGATTTGTCATGGCTCAGGGAATACTTGGAGCTTTCCTGATAAGGGTCCCGGTATCTTTCATAATGAGCAGACAGCTTCCTGTGTCTCTTTTCCATATTGGGCTTGCCACCCCGTGCTCTACAGTTGTGCAGATTTTCATGTGTCTGGGTTGCTACCTGTTCCTGAAGTATTCTCTGGCAAAGAAAGACGCAAGAAAAAACTACGAATGAAAAAGTACAGACCCTGCCGGAGGTAATGACAGGGTCTGTAGCTATATCCAACCTTTTATTTCTTTATCTGCTGTAGAGACTCATTCAAAGCCTTTATCTCTTCGGAGGGGAGAGACGCCTTTTTGAGAATGGTCTCAAAACTCATTGCGTTCAGCATTTTCTGAAGATTCTTGTTTTCTGCGGCGGATTTTGCCACATCCCCCCTGCTCTCAACCAGTCTGGCCATAAACGAGCCAGCTATCTTACCAGCTTCAGGGTCAGACAACAGGGTTCCAAGAGTGTCCCTGACAGAAAANNGATCTGTACTGAAACCTTCCTCATCAAACCAGTTACTCAACGACCCTACGCCACCTTCAAGAATATAAGACATATCAGGTTCAGCCACCTTTACTATTGTCATCCTATCTGAGAAAGGACCGCTGACAACCATGACATCCGTTTTTCCTTCAAGATGTACTTTGAATTTGAAGACTGTCTCGCCTTCAATGGTCTCTTTTTCCTTACCGTTAACAAAAAGAGTTACACTGTTCCTGTTGGAATATACCTTTACTTCAGTCTCCTCCTCCGACCGGTTAATGTACCTTTTACCGCAAAGATGGAGAAACTCATCCTTCTTGTTCCATGCCGCCTTGTAGAGATAGTAGGAATCTTTTCTGTATGTTCTGTCAAAGGACACACAACCCTTCTGGTTCAGACCATGGCTTCCACCCTCGTCCCTGCCGTCTGCCGCAAAGTCAAAAAGGTTCCATGCATGAGTAGCCCAGAACCAAGGATGCCGCTGGATGCAAGAAAGAATGTATTCATGGTAGAGGCACTGATACTCTTCAGTATAATCGCCGGCTTCAGGATGTGAGCTATGATACTTTACATTTGCATCAGCCCCATATTCTGAGAAGCCCATAACCCTCTCTGGATACTTTTTATGATAATCATCAAAGAAACTGTCATTCTGCTCAAGAGTGCCCAGATACCACCCGAAATAGAGATTGTAGGAGCTGATATCCGGCAAATTGACAAGCGGATTGTCCTGCTCAAGCATAAAGGCATGTGCCATAACTGTAGGTCTTGTGTGGTCCATGCTGTGACACAGGTCATTCAGTATCCTGTGGTTTTCCATCAGGTCCTCAGTCACACCATGAACAGCAATCTCATTTGAAAGCCCCCAGCAGCAGATACTTGGATGGTTATAGCACTGGGTAATCAGCTCACGCATCTGGTCAATGGTATTTTGCCTGCCGTTAGGCATATGCTCTGTTATATACGGGATTTCAGCCCAGGCAACCATTCCATATTCATCACAGAGATCGTAGAAAAACTGGGCATGCTGATAATGAGCAAGTCGTATTGTGTTTGCTCCACATTCCCTGATAATCTCCATATCTTCTCTATGTTCTTTGTCAGTTATGGCATTTCCAAGTCCCTGACGGTCCTGATGACGACTAACACCACGCAGAGGATAGACCCTACCGTTCAGGATAAAACCTTTCTGAGAGTCAAACTCCATGGTCCGACAGCCGAAACGGGCACTGATTTCATCTCCACTATCCAGCTTTGCAGTGACTGTATAGAGGTATGGGTCTTCAAGTCCGTCCCATAGATGAACATTTTTCAGAGAGAAAACAACCTCTGCCTCTCCATTTAGGCTTACAGCCTTTTCAGTGCAGCCGTCCAGACTGAATGTGACACATCCCCCATTCTGCCACGTCTGGACGGTTACTACCGCACTGCTCCTGTCAGGAGAAAGAACAGGAGTTACTTTAATACCTGGAGTACCATCCTTTTCCAGTTCAAAATGTGTTTCCGGCACCATGATAAGGTTCACATCCCGGTAAAGCCCACCATAGAAGGTGAAGTCTGCTTTCTGAGGATAAACCCTGTCGTTCGCTGAGTTGTCAACGGTAAGACAGAGCAG
>DBVL01000057.1:3994-4167 GCA_002308475.1 Spirochaetales bacterium UBA1265
CACACAACAACTCATGGCAGCTCCGTTCACTTCCAGAAATACTCTTCCAGAGACTTCCGGAACGGAGAGTGTTCTAACATAGCAGGCAGTTCCACGCCAGTAGTCGTTTCCTCCATCCTGACCGTCTTCAGCATTCCAGGTATGAGGAAGAGTTACACTTTCCCATCCTTCTG
>DBVL01000036.1 GCA_002308475.1 Spirochaetales bacterium UBA1265
AATGCAATTAAAATTTTTATTATTCAGATTATCCTCATTAATTGAGGATGAAACTTTGGAGGTTTCAAATGAAGAAATTTTTGGTGATTCTTCTTGTTCTCTTGGTTTCTTTTTCAGTATTTGCAAAAGGTGGAAAGGAAGAGACAAAATCAAGTAAGCCAACAGTAGCTATTCTTACTGANNACTGATGCAACAGGTGTTGATGATAAGTCATTTAACGCAGCTGCATGGCGCGGAATCAAGCAGTTCTACAATAACGAAGGCGAAGGTGTTCTTTATAGAAACATTACAGCTCAGTCATCTGATGACTACCTTCCTAACCTCAAGAACGCTGCTGCTCAGGGTTATGATCTTATCATCACAACAGGTTTCACATGGGGAGATGCTGTTGCTGCTTTCTGTGCAGAGTATCCTAACCAGAAGGTTATTATTGTTGACGTTGACTATCTTCCACAGACAGCTAACCTTATCCAGTACATCTACGAAGAAGAGCAGGGTTCTTACCTTGTTGGTGTAGCAGCTGCTATGCAGGCTAAGCACGACGGTATCTCAAATCCTGTTTTCGGATTCATCGGTGGTGTACCGGGAGCTACAATCACAAAGTTTGAGATTGGTTATATTGAAGGTATCAAGTCTGTATTCCCGAATGCAAAGATTGTTGACTACTATGCAAACAGCTGGGGCGCACCTGAACTTGCTAAGACACAGGCCAAGAGCTGGTATGACAGTGGTGTATACTGCATCTTCTCAGCAGCTGGTGGAACAGGTGGTGGAACAATTGCTCAGGCAGCTGAATACAGAGCAGCTGGAAAGAACGTTTGGGCAATCGGTGTTGACTCTGACCAGTATGAAGAAGGTCTCTATGGAGATAAGACAAAGTCAGCTGTTCTCACATCCATGCTTAAGATGGTTGAAAACTCAACAATCGACGCTCTTACAAAGGTTGAGAATGGAAGCTTTGTTGGCGGCGTAGTCGTACAGAACATGAAGACTGATGGTGTTGGATATGCAACAACAAACGCAGAGCTTTGCGCAGAAGCAAAGAGTGCTGCTGAAGCAGCTAAGGCTGATATCCTTTCAGGAAAGATTGTTGTCAATAAGACATATGCAGCATCAAAGGCAGCTGGTCTTGCTCCTGCAGGACTCGGTGCAATCGACGACTGATCATTATTTCAGGTATTTTTGGACACGCCTCGTTGAGGCGTGTCTTTGTAATACCTGAAAGGTAAAGAAATAACTATAGGAGGAGAGGGTGAGCGAATATGCAATTGAGATGCTGGGTATAACCAAGACATTCCCGGGCATTATAGCAAATGACAACGTTAATCTTGTTGTTAAGAAGAATGAAGTTCATGCCATTCTCGGAGAAAACGGAGCTGGAAAGAGTACACTTATGTCAGTACTTTTCGGAGCTTATTCTCCAGATAGCGGTAAGATTCTTATCAACGGTAAAGAGGTGAAGATAACTAACCCGAACGTTGCTACAGATCTTGGAATAGGTATGGTTCATCAGCACTTCAAGCTGGTTCATAACTACACCGTTACAGAAAATATTGTTCTTGGCAGAGAGCCTAAGAACAAGTTCGGTATTCTTTCACTTGATGAAGCTGAGAAGAAAGTACGTATGCTTTCTGAGAAGTATGGACTGCAGGTAGATCCAAAGGCAAAGATTGAAGATATTACAGTCGGTCAGCAGCAGAGAGTAGAGATTCTTAAAACCCTCTATTCTGACTCAGATATTATCATCCTTGATGAGCCTTCAGCTGTTCTTACTCCGCAGGAAATAGATGAGTTAATGGATATAATCAGACTTCTGCAGAAAGAAGGTAAGACTATTGTTCTTATTACTCATAAGCTCAAGGAAATCAAGGCTGTTGCAAACAGATGTACCATTCTCAGAAGAGGTAAGTACATTGATTGTGTAGATATTACTCCTGAGACTTCTGAGCAGGATTTGGCTACCATGATGGTTGGAAGACCTGTTAAGTTTGATATTGAGAAAAAGCCTTGTACACCAGGTGAAAAGCTTCTTGAAATCAAGAGTATCAGTGTAAATGACAGCGTAGGTGTTGAAAAGGTCCATGACCTTTCACTGGATGTTTGTGCCGGTGAGATTGTCGGTATAGCAGGTGTTGATGGAAATGGTCAGACTGAGCTTCTGTATGCATTAAGTGGTCTTTCTCCTGTAACAAAGGGTCAGATAATCATGAATGGTAAGGATATTACCAACATGAAGATCCGCGAGAGAAATGAAGCAGGACTTGGACATATTCCTGAAGACAGACATAAGCATGGTCTTGTTGGAGGTCTCTCCGTAGCTGAAAACACAGTACTTAAAGATTTCTATACTCCTAAGTACTCCGGAAAACTTGGTGTTCTCATGACCGAGAAGATTTTTGCAAATTCCGACAAGCTTATTGAAGAGTTTGATATTCGTTCAGGTCAGGGAAGTATTACTCCAGCCGGTGCACTTTCAGGTGGAAACCAGCAGAAAGTTATTGTTGCCCGTGAGATTTCTCTTTCTCCGAATGTTCTGCTTGTTGCCCAGCCGACCCGTGGTCTTGATGTAGGAGCTATTGAATACATCAGAAAGCGACTGGTTGCTGAAAGAGATAAAGGCAGAGCTATCTTGCTTGTCAGCTTTGAGCTTGATGAGATCATGAACCTTTGTGACCGTATTGCCGCCATTTCAAAGGGTTCTATTGTCGGTGTGTTCAAGGCCGGTGAAAAGACAGCTTCTGAAATTGGTCTCATGATGGCTGGTGAAAAATCAAAGGAGGCTTCTAAATGACAAAGTCTTCAAATTCCAGAAATAAAACTGAACAGGTCTGGATTGACCGCCTGCTAGCAAGTGAGGGTGCTACATCCGTACTTGTTGTTGTTTTAGGTATTCTTTCCGGTACACTTATTGTTGCTCTTCTTGGAAAGAACCCCTCAAGTCTCTTCAAGGCTATTTGGCAGGCTTTTGTAGGTTACTACAACAAGGGTAAGGGTGCCTGGAGTATTGGACCTCTTGGAGATACTCTGACTTATGCAATTCCATATGTCCTTTGTGGCCTTTCAATGGGTTTTGCAAACAGAGTAGGTCTGTTCAATATAGGAGCTGAAGGTCAGTACACAGTCGGTATGCTTGCAGCCCATGCTTTTGCTGTATGTATTCCTGCTTTCCCTGGTCAGTGGCTCTTCTGTATGGTAGTTGCAGTTCTCGCAGGTTCCATCTGGGGCGGAATAGTCGGTATTTTGAAAGCTAAGTTCAAGATTTCCGAAGTTGTTGCAACAATCATGCTTAACTATATTGCACTGTACATTTACAGACTTGTTGCTCTTTATCTCTTCCCTGCAGGTCTTACAAACAGGACCTACAGAACAGCAGATCTTGCTTCCACATCTATTCTTAAGGGAGTATTTATCTCTGAATCAAACCTCAACATAGGTTTCTTCTTCATGATTCTTGCAGTAGTTGTCTACTGGTTCATCATGGAGAAAACCAAGCTTGGTTTCAGCTTCAGAGCTACAGGTTTTAACAAGGATGCAGCTCGTTGCTCAGGTATTAATGACACTCAGGCCATTTCCCTTTCAATGGCTATAGCAGGTGCCTTTGCAGGTCTTGCTGGTGCATGTGTTCTTCTTGGATCACTTAAGTTCGGTAGAATCATGCAGGGTCAGGATAACTACGGCTTTATGGGTATTGCAGTTGCCCTTGTCGGTAACAGTAAGGCTCCCGGAATCTTCCTTGCCGGTATTCTTTTCGGAGCTCTCAGAAGTGCATATTCACTTATGCAGTTCATGAATATTCCGAGAGAGGTTGTAAATATTATTGAGGGTCTTATTGTTATCTTTATTGCTCTGAGAGCTGGTCTTGGTAAAGTCCAGGAATACAGAGCAAAACAGAGAATCAAGAAAGTAAGAGAACAGGAGGCTGCAAAATGAATATTTTTAATATGATTCCTACAATCATGATGGTTACTGCTCCTATTCTCATTACTGCTATTGGTGGAATGATTTGTGAAAGAAGCGGTGTTGTTAACGTTGCTCTTGAAGGACTTATGAGTATTGGAGCTTGTTCTGCCGCTTGTACAGCATTTATCCTTCAGAGTTCCGGAGCAGGTGGCGGTTCTGTTTGGGTCGGTGTTCTGATTGCCATGCTTATTTCAGGTATTATCTCCCTGATTCATGCTGTAGCTGCCATTGACCTCAAGGCCAACCAGACCATTTCAGGTACAGGTATCAACCTTCTTGCTGATGGTATAACAATCTTTGCTTGTCAGGTTCTTTTCGGAATGGACAGAACAGATACCATCCCAATCAGAATGCATACAGATGGTCTTGGATTCTATCCTTCATTCTATATTGCAATAGCTGTTGTTGCGCTTTCCTGGTTTGTTCTTTACAAGACTCCTTTTGGAATGCACCTCAGAGCCTGTGGTGAACACCCGGCGGCAGCCGACTCTGTTGGTATTAATGTAAGACGTACAAGATACATTGGAGTCTTTGTTTCCGGTGTTCTTGCTGGTCTTGCCGGTTCATGTGCTGTTATGACACAGACAACACAGTTCACTTCAACATTGATTGGTGGTAGAGGATTTATTGCTCTCGCTGCAGTAGCTTTCGGACGTTGGACTCCTATAGGAGTTCTCGGAACCTCTGTTCTTTTCGGAGCTTCTCAGGCACTGTCCGTTCTTCTCAGCGGAACATCTATTCCGTCAGAGGTGTTCAATATTATTCCTTATGCCATAACGCTGATAGCACTGATTGCTTTCTCTGGTAAGGATTTTGCACCAAGAAGTGCAGGTATTCCATATGAGAAATCTTCAAGCTGATATCTGTTTGAAGGCATAATTGATGGAGCTGACTGGTTTTTATCAGTTGGCTCCTTTTTTCATTTGATCAGACTTACTTCACATAGTCGTTTACATGTGTTAAGATTTTCATGTTATCTGAAAGGAGAAGAGTTTCTTTATGACACCACACAACAAGGCAAATGTTGGAGATTTTGCAAAGACTGTACTTATGCCTGGAGATCCACTGAGAGCCAGATACTGTGCAGAGAACTTTATGGAAAACTCAAGACTGGTTACAGATGTCAGAAATGTACTCGGATATACCGGAACATATAAGGGTATTCCTGTCTCTGTCATGTCATGTGGAATGGGTGCTCCCAGTGCCGGAATCTATTCCTATGAACTGTTTACTGAGTATGACGTAGATAACATAATCAGGATAGGTACCAGCGGCGGTCTTCAGGCAGACATTCCGCTTGGATGTCTGATTTTCTCCATGTGCTGTTCAACGGATTCTGCATGGGCAGAGCAGTATAATCTTCAAGGAGTGCTTGCTCCTTGTGCTGATTCTTCACTTCTTTTTAAAGGTGTTGAGTGTGCAAAGGAACTTGGAATTGAATACAGATGTGGGATGACTCTTTCAAGTGATCTTTTCTCAACCTACAGTGCAAGAGGGCCTGAAGCCTATGCTAAATGGACAGAAATGGGGGCTCTTGCTTCAGACATGGAGACAATAGCACTGTACTGTAATGCCATGTATACTCACAAGAAAGCTCTCTCAATCCTTACTATGACTGATAACTGCCTGACGGGAGAGTGTTTCAGAGATGAGGATAGAATGCAGGCAAATTCGAACATGATCAAGGTAGCCCTTGAGACTGCATACAGAATTTCAAAGGAGAGCTGATATGGAACGTATTATTTTTGATTGTGACCCAGGGCATGATGATGCAGTAGCCCTCGCCATGGCCAAAGGGCTGTCTAAGTTTTTTAAACTTGAGGCAATTATAGCAACTTACGGCAATCAGATAAGAGAAAAGACTCTTATGAACACTTTGAATCTTGCTCAGGCTCTTGCTTTGGATGTACCTGTCTATGCCGGTTCTGAAGAACCTCTTATCAGAGAAAGAGTGGTGGCTGCAAATATACATGGAGAGAATGGTCTGGCCGGACCTGTATTTCCTGAATGCAGGTTAAAGTGTGCTGGAAACGGAATAACCTATGCTCTAGAGACGGTTATAAACAACCCGGGAGAAATAACATTTGTAAGTGTTGGCCCCTTTACTGACTTGGCTGTCTGTCTTAAAGCAGACCCGAGATTTGCACCATCTCTGAAAAGAATTATTGTAATGGGTGGTTCAACATGCGGTGGAAATATCACAAGTACAGCAGAGTTTAATGTCTATGCTGATCCAGAGGCGGCGCAGATAGTTTTCTCCAGTGGAGTTGAGATAGTTCAGTTTGGTCTGGATACAACACTGCAGGTCATGTTGAATGAGGAGATTCTCAAACGTGTGAGAGAATCAAAAGAAACAAACTATAAATCCATCTTCCTGGCTTCCATGGACTATTATGTCAAATCATGTAAGGAGTTCATTCATGACTATCCAGCCATGCATGACCCTTGTACTATTGCATATCTTGTAGACCCCTCTATCTTCAAGTTCAAGGAGACAGATGTGGTTGTTGACCTTAAGAGTTCCTTGCATTATGGTGCTACGGTTGATCTGAGAGAAAGCATAAATAAGAATGTTAAAAAGGCCATCAAGGCAGATTCAAAGAAGTTCTGGGATCTGTTTTTCACGGCTCTGGAGAATCTTCCATGACAAGAAAAGTAAAAGTTGGAGATATATTCATTGGTGGAGACGCACCTGTTTCAGTGCAGACCATGTATGACAGGCCCCTGTCTGCAATTGAGGAGAATTTCAGTCTCCGTATGTCAAAGCTTAAATCCATGGGGTGTGACATAATCAGATTCTCATATCCGGATATAAAGGAGCATGATCAGCTGAAATATGTGGTTGAGAACACTCCCATGCCTGTAGTTGCGGATATACATTTTGACTACAGGAATGCTTTGGATTGCATAGACTGTGGTGTGGCAGCTTTGAGGATAAACCCGGGAAACATAGGTGCTAGATGGAAAACAGAAGAAGTAATCAGAAAGTGTCTTGATAAAGGTGTGGCTGTAAGGATAGGTCTGAACAGTGGGTCTCTACCCGAAAACAAGGCTTCAGTGGATATGGCTACGCTTATGACGGATACTGCTCTTGAATACATATCATGGTTCGAGAATCTTGGATTCTATGATACTGTTGTTTCTCTTAAGGCTTCAGACCCTGAGGCTGCCTATCTGGCTTACAGCAGGTTCGCTTCCCTTAGTGACTATCCACTGCACCTTGGAGTAACGGAAGCAGGAGGAGCTGTTACAAGCTGCGTAAGAAGCACAATCACTCTATCCAGACTTCTTGAGAAGGGAATAGGTTCAACATTGAGGTATTCCATAACCGGATCAATTGAAGATGAGGTCATAGCCGGAGTTGAACTTCTGAAGACCATGGGGTTGAGGAAGAAGGGCGTCAGGATTGTATCCTGTCCCATGTGTGGTAGAAAGAGCTTCAATAGTCAGGAGTTTCTCTCTGAGGTTCAGAATGACATTCTTTCCTGCAATAAGGATATCTGTGTGGCTATAATGGGATGCCAGGTGAATGGTCCTGGGGAGGCTAAAGGAGCTGATATAGCCGTAGCAGGAATAGGTAAAAAAGTATATATTTATAAAAACGGAGAAATATACAGAGAAGTAGCTGCAGAAGATGCAAAGACGCTTCTTATGCAGGTAATATCAGAATATGAATGAAAAGCTAATCATACGGGGAGCAAACGAGCACAACCTTAAAGATGTAAATCTTTCACTAGATAAGAATAAACTCATTGTTGTCAGTGGTATTTCCGGGTCAGGAAAATCTTCATTGGCTTTTGATACTATTTTTGCTGAAGGCCAGAGACGTTATGTTGAGTCTCTCTCTTCATATGCCAGACAGTTCCTCGGACGGCTTGATAAGCCGGATGTTGAGCTGATTGAAGGCTTAAGTCCAGCCATAGCAATTGAACAGAAGACTAAAGGCAAAAACCCCAGATCCACTGTTGGCACAATTACTGAAATATATGACTACTACAGACTACTGTGGGCAAGAATAGGAGAGGTTCACTGTCCTGAATGTGGAAGAGTCATAGATAAGATGTCTGTTGACCAGATCATAGACATAATCTTCCGCGAAAGCTCAGAGGGTGGAAGGATCATGGTTCTTGCTCCTGTGGCTCTTGGTAGAAAGGGTGAATACCGTAAAGTCTTTGAAGATGCAAGAAAGGCAGGCTATCAGAGAGTCAAGGTAGATGGTCAGATGCTTATGCTTGAAGACCCCATAGTCTTGGATAAGCAGGTCAAACACAACGTAAGTATAGTTATAGACCGTCTTGTTCTTTCTTCGAAAGATCACATGAGAATAGCTGACTCAATAGAAAAGTCCATAGATATGACTGATGGACTTGTTGAGATAGTCTATCTGGATCCGGATAAGGGTGAAAGAAGCGAGATTTACAGTGAGAAGAACAGTTGTCCCCATTGTGGAATAAGCATAGGAGATATCCAACCAAGAATGTTCTCCTTCAACAGTCCTTTCGGAGCTTGTCCGCATTGTCATGGACTTGGATTCATAACTGAATATGACATAGACAAGATAATTCCTGACAGAAAGAAGAGTTTCAATCAGGGAGCCATAGCAAGTATGAATCCGAATGCCTCATGGAGCAGGGCTGGATTTGAGGCGTTTGCAGAGACTGCCGGTTTTACTTTGGATACTCCTTTTGACAAGCTGACACCGGTTCAGCTTGAAAAAGTATTGTACGGGTCCGAAAAGAAATTTTCCATGCATTATGAGGATCGCATGGGAACCATGGATATAAACAGAAGGTGGCATGGAGTCATAAATGACCTGAAAAGACGTTATGCTCAGACTGAAAGCATAGCTATGAAGGCATGGATTTCCAACTTCCAGTCAGAAATAGTCTGTGAGGTCTGTCATGGGGAGAAGCTTAAAAAAGAAGCTTTATCAGTGTATGTGGGTGGACTGAATATAAACCAGGCAACAGCTCTGAGTGTAAAAGACAGCTATGATTTCTTTTTGTCACTGAAACTTAACAAAGAGCAGGAGACAATCAGCGTCCAGATAAGAAGGGAGATTCTTTCCCGCCTCAAGTTTCTCATAAATGTAGGGCTTGGTTACCTGACTCTCAACAGAAGTGCTGCTACCCTTTCCGGAGGTGAGGCCCAGAGAATAAGGCTTGCCACTCAGATAGGATCCGGTCTGGTAGGAGTGTGTTATATACTTGATGAACCGAGTATAGNNATAGGTCTTCATCAGAGGGATAATGAAAAGCTTATAAATACCCTCAAAGATCTCAGGGATTTGGGAAATACTGTGCTTGTTGTTGAACATGATGAGGCAACCATAAGAAATGCTGACTATGTGGTTGACATGGGGCCTGGAGCCGGAGAGAACGGAGGTCATGTAATAGCAGAAGGAACTCCTGAAGAGATAATCGGAAACAAGAACAGCATAACTGGGCAGTTCTTGAGTGGAAAACAAGTGATTGCATTGCCCTTTATGAGAAGACCGGGTAATGGCAGATATCTGAGCCTCAAAAAGGCTAATAAGAACAATGTCAAAGGTCTTGATGTGGATTTCCCGCTAGGGAAGCTGATAGTTCTCACTGGGGTTTCAGGAAGTGGAAAGAGTACTGTTCTCAACCAGATTCTAGCCACCAATCTGTCAGATTATTTTAACAAGAAGATTAGTGATTTCAAGTACTGTAATGATATCAAGGGTCTTGAGCATATAGATAAGCTGATCAGGATAGACCAGAGCCCGATAGGAAAGACTCCAAGGTCAAATCCTGCTACTTATGTTGAGGTATTCGGGCAGATAAGAGAACTGTTTGCTAAGCTTCCGGAGAGCAAGGCTCGTGGCTACAAGAGCGGTAGATTCTCATTCAATGTTTCCGGCGGTAGATGTGAACACTGTTCAGGAGACGGAAACCTTAAGATAGAGATGAACTTCCTTCCTGANNGTTACCTGTGACGTCTGTCACGGAAAACGTTTCAACAAGGAGACTCTGTCTGTTAAGTTCAAGGGTCATAGTATAAGTGATGTCTTGGATCTTACAGTCTCAGAGGCTCTCAAGCTTTTTGAGGCCTATCCGCCTATCAGGAGAAAACTTAAAACCCTTGAGGAAGTGGGACTTGATTATATAAAGCTTGGTCAAAGTGCTCTTACTCTTTCCGGTGGAGAGGCTCAGAGAATTAAACTGAGTCTTGAGCTGAGTAAGATAGGAACCGGGAAGACCTTTTATATACTGGATGAACCTACAACCGGTCTTCA
>DBVL01000032.1:0-1397 GCA_002308475.1 Spirochaetales bacterium UBA1265
CTGCCTCCTGTAAGAACCATATCATCAACTTTTGCACAAAGACCGTTCCCGGGAAGTGCCTGAAAATCAGAAACATCGGGAATAGTTGAGAGTGATTCTGAGGCTTTTTCCATAACAGCTCTTGCAAGAGGGTGTTCACTTCTGCTTTCCAAAGCCGCTGCTGTCTCAAGCAGATCCTTCTGGGTAAACCCATTGAATGAAATCATATCTGTTACTACAGGATTTCCGTTTGTGATTGTTCCTGTCTTATCTAACGCCACAACCTTGATTCTTCCGGTCTCTTCAAGGGAAGCTGAGGTCTTGAAAAGTATCCCGTTTCTTGCACCGACTCCGTTTCCGACCATTATTGCCACTGGAGTGGCCAAGCCTAAGGCACAGGGACAGCTTATCACAAGAACCGAGATTCCTCTTGCCAGTGCGTAGGAGAAACTTCTGCCAGACAGAAGCCAGATTACTGTTGTAACAATGGCTATAGCTATGACTGAAGGTACAAAGTAACCTGATATCTTGTCAGCTATTCTGGCTATAGGGGCCTTGGTGGCTGCAGCTTCACTTACCATTTTGATTATCTGTGAGAGGGTGGTATCCTCTCCAACTCTTGTTGCACGGCATTTCAGATAGCCACTCTGGTTTATGGTTGCCGCACTTACCCTGTCCCCTTCAACCTTATCTGAAGGAATACTTTCTCCGGTAAGGGCTGCCTCGTTTACAGCACTGTGACCTTCGATAACTACACCATCAACCGGAATGCTCTCACCTGGTCTTACAACAAAAACATCTCCGACAACCACGTTTTCAACAGCTATGGTCATTTCTTTTGAATCTCTTATAACCGTAGCAGTCTGGGGAGCCATTCTCATCAGGGCCTTCAGAGCATTTGTTGTCTTTCCCTTGGAGCGGGCTTCAAGCATCTTACCAACTGTAATCAGTGTAAGAATCATGGCTGAGCTTTCAAAATACAGTTCATGAATAAGGTGTGAGGCCATCCCCACATCTGCAGTCATCTGAAAAAGAACATACAAACTCCACACAAAGGAAGCTGAAGAGCCCAAAGCCACAAGAGTGTCCATATTCGGAGAAAGATGAAATAGGCTCTTGAAACCGCTTGTGAAAAATCTTGAGTTGATGATCATGACAGCCCCTGCAAGCAGCATCTGCAGAAGAGCCTGTGCAATATGGTTTGACTCAAACCAAGCAGAAAGAGGAAGGGAAAACATATTATGCCCCATGGAGACATACATGAGAACAAGTAGAAAACCCAAGGAATAAACAAGCCTCTTTTTGAGAAGAGGGGTCTCATGATCAGCCAGAGCTTCTTCCTCTGAGACTTTGGCAGAGTTTTTTTTCACACCTTCTGTTTTAAGAGAAGCACCATATCCTGCATCTGTTACAGCCTT
>DBVL01000032.1:1419-6303 GCA_002308475.1 Spirochaetales bacterium UBA1265
CATTGAGTTTGTAAGAAGACTGACAGAACAGGAGGTGACTCCCTCAACTTTTGAAACAGCCTTTTCAACCCTGGCTGAACAGGCAGCACAGCTCATTCCGGTTATTGTGTACTGTGTCATAATCACCTCATCATCCTGAGCATGGTCTGAAGTAACTCGTCTACAACCTCATCACGCCCTTCTCTTATATCTTTGACCACGCATGAATGCATATGAGCACTCAAAACCTCTTTTTCAAATGAGTTCAAGGCTTGAGAGACTGCAGAACTCTGTATCAGGATGTCATTGCAGTAGGCATCATTTTCCATCATGGTTTTTATACCCCTGATCTGTCCTTCAATGCGACTTAATCGGTTTATGAGTTTCTTTTTCTGTTCATCAGTTCTTACTGTTTTTCTGACGTTGCAGTTGCAACAATCCATACGGACCTCCAAAATACCCCTAGGGGGTATTCAAAATAGTTATAACACTATCAGAGAAACACGTCAACTGTTGTACTATCTGCTTCCGGTGGCCAGCCTTACACACTCATAGGCTCCATTATAGAGCCCCTGAGCCTTGAGCCTTGTTATCTCATCTGCCATATGGGCAAGAATCTCCCTGTCATTCAGAAGACTGTCCAGCATATTTGCCATGGACCTTGAATCCGGACACTCCCAGGTTGAATCTCCTACCTCACGACCATGGATGGCTCCGTAGACCTCATGACCTCCTATGTGGCGCATGAAAAGCTTTGGAATGGGATAATAAGCCAGCTCAGAAGGCTTAGTAACAAGAACATCTGACTCATTCATCAGGAGATTTGTACTGTATACAGCCTCAAAGATATTGGAATTACAGATACAGTAGATTCCACTCACATCCTCTGACTCAAGAGTTTTCTTGAACTCCTTGAGCTCATTATATTTGTCAAAGAAGTTTACAGTTTCAATATTTCCAAGACTTGCAAGCATCTTGTCATAGACTGTTTTATGGTCTCCGAAGTTTATTAGAAGAGCAGCTTTTTTCTCTTTGACATAAGGAATTAGGTGTTCAACAACCTGCAAAAACTGCTTAAAGCCCGCCCCTGCTCCTCCTACTGTAAGCAGAAACCTTATAGGCTTGTTTTCAAGAGCTCTCTTCTTGCGCTTTTCATTGCATTCCTCAAGATTCACAACCAGTTCATGATCAATAAAATGACCTGTCATTTTCAGTTCATCTTCGCTCATACCCTTAAGCGGCTTTTTATCAAAACCATTGAATGTCTTGTAACCAAGATAAGCAAACGGGGTCTGTACCGCATGGATAGCGCCCTCTGACAGGTGCAATGCCATTGGCCAGTTATCAGGTACGGCATTCACAACATGCTTCATTCCGGCATGTATGGCGCCTTGGCTGGGCCACACATGTGTGGCAATATACGGAATATTCTTGTCTATTCCTCCAAATATAGGTACCAACAGCTCACTGTTCTTCTGGTCTTTAGCGTTATAGGTAATCTTTCTGAACCCCTCACTGTTCAAAGGTTCCCAGAAAAGAGCGTTGAAAAGCTTAGATTTCTGAGATATACGGGAGGCGAGGGAGTACAGATCATTCTGTGCTCTGATCATTTTGCTTCCCGTAGCATCAAAGCTCGCCAGATCTAACCAGTAGGGAGTGTAGCCCAAGGCTCTGGCAGCACTTGCCATGGCAATTGAGATTCTGTAGTGTCCGAACCCCATTCTTATGTTCCCAACTATAAGTGCCTTCTCATCAAATTTCTCAGCCTTCTCCTTGAACACTATGTTCTGAGCACCTATGAAATCCAGGGTTTCTATTTTCTCAAACCCTATATTGTACTGCTTATCCGCATCTGAGCCGAACTTACGAACATAGGAGGCCTTACTCTTTTCTGCTGAACGCAATACATTATCAGACATAGAGTTACCGAAGATTACAGCGCTTTTATCTTTTATTTCTTTCATAGTAGTAGTCCTTTTTGAATATGGTAGGAGAAGCTTTCTTTTTTGCCATGACAAACATAGGAGACATTAATAATACTTCCCGTTTTTTCAAAACTCCTCTCTTCAGCGTTTTGGAAAACATCAAGACAGCGAGAGAGAAGCTCTTTCTTATTCTTGTCATACTCTCCAATATCATCGCTAGTCATAAACACTGATCCAAACAGAGAGTTGATCATTATCAAAGCTTCTCTCTGCTTTGCTGAAAGCTTAATATTGGTATCCCTCAAAAGAACAACATCCGGGTCGTTTCCAAATAGTGAGCTATCAAAGATAGATCTGTAAATGGTGTTCTGAAGGGTTATTTTTGTTGATACTCGCTCTCTATGCATAAAACGCATATACCAGATGTCGTCAAACGCCAGTGAGACATCAGGACCTATTCTCATGTAATCAAAAAGACCAAAAGCAGCAAAGCATGAAGCTCCACAACCCAGGATAAGCTTATCTCCTACAAGAGAGCGAAGGAAAGAATAGCTTTTTTCAGCCATCTGAGCCCTGCTATAGCCTTCAACCTCCTCTATCATTGAAGCATAAAGAAAATCAAGCTTGAAAAAATCAAATCCAAGGGATAACAAGTGGTCAAAACACTTCTTAAGATACTCTCTAACCTCTTCATTTCTCAGATCAAGAGCATAGAAACCACTCCAGTTGGATCCACAACGAGAAGGCTTCCCCTCCTTATCCTTGAGTATCCAATCATAATGTTCCTTGTAAATTCGGCTTTTTGTCTCTGCAACAAAGGGAGCTAGCCAGATTCCAGCTTTCATTCCCTTTTCATGAATTTTTGAAACTATTCCCTTAAGCCCGTTTGGAAACTTGGAAGTATCCGTATCCAACCAATCCCCAACAAAAGTCTCATAGCCGTCATCAATCTGAAAAAAATTGAATCTCTCATCCATGTGATCAAGAGCATTCAAGATTATTGTCTCATTTATATTCTGATAATGATTGTACCAGGAAGTGTAGCCTGTTATCTTTTCTTTCTTTCCAGAGTTGAAGAAGCTTCTGAATTCCTCCAGACCTTTTTTGTAATCATCTCCAAAATAAAGATCAAATACTGATACACTCTCCCCTGCCTTAAGAGAAATACCTTTAATGTCACTTCTTATTCTCAGTGAACCAGATTTCTTATTTACCTCATAAATAGCAAAGGCGGTTTTAAAATTCCTGTTGAAAGAAAAGAAGTTCCTTTTTCCCTTTGAATAGAAAACATCATATCCATGAACGTAATCAGGGCTGTAGCTGTAGAATACAGAATCACCGTATCTGTCAAAGGCAAACATATCTTTAAGAATACGTGGAATCCTATTTGAATCTCGCTCAGTGGGATTCTCAGCAAGAGTCATCTCTTTTGAATCTGTCCAGCTCTGATAGCCGTTCATAAAAAATGAATCTGACTGTTCAAGATAGAAAACATCAGACAGCAAAGCAGAATCAAGTAAAAGATCCTGCTTTGCTTTAACTGACATAGAAAATAACTTTTCACCTTCATTTATGGTTATTTCCACATCAGAATTAGATGAATTAGTATCTAGTACAGTTTCAGAGTTCCGAATACGGTACTTTAGATTAAAGTCCATTATTTGATAGCCTCAACGTATGCCTTGTCCTCTTCCTTGGCTATATGCTTAAGAACTCCCTTCTCGTCATACATGCCTAGGATTATAGCTCCAGCTACGCAGAATACAACTGCCACTATGGCTACTATTCTAAGTCCGTAAGAAGAAGCGGTAATGTCATTTGATGTTACATCAACATTTACACCAAGGATTGCCAAAGACGTGAAAGTAAGCATGGCAAGACTCTGCCCAAACTTCATGGAGAAGGTTCTGGCAGCAAAGAACATTCCCTGTCTGTTCTCTCCTGTTACAACAGCCTCTTCTTCAGCCACATCAGCAACTATGGCCTGAGGTATAATTCCAAGAAGAGCCATTGGGAAAGCAGAAACCAAAACTATTATCACTCCGAAAACAATTCCCGGGAGAGGCAGAATTCCAATCAGAGCAGTTACTGTATAAGCAATGGCAAGACCCAAAAATCCAGCTATGGTGAGTTTTTTCTTTCCAAATTTCTTAACAAGGTTTCCAACCATAGGATAGAAACAGGCTGAAAGAACTGTCATGGCTCCCAGGAAAACCATGGTATAGAACTCATCAAGCTTCATTGAAACCTTTACAAAGAACGGAAGACCAGTCTGGAAGAGGGTCAGGCCTACCCAGTACATGATATCTGAACCTACAAAAATCCTGAAACCCTTATTCCTGAAGGTGGATGCCAGACTCTTGAAGGTGTTGGTCTTATCAGGCTTTGAATCAACATAGTCCCTCTCCTTGAGAAGGAAAGTTGGAAGAAGCATGCAAACTAAGGCCAAAACAGAAAGAACAACAAAGCAGATTCTATAGCTGTTGTAGTACCCTGCACTTGCTCTCAGCATACCAGCAAACACAAACGGAGTATATGCAAGCATGGTTCCGAAGAAATATGTAAGGGAGATAGCAGTTGAAATATACATTCTCTCCTGCTGGTTTTTAGCAAACTCTGAGATAAGAGCATTGTAAGGAGTACAATACATGGTCATAAACAGATAGAAAAGCACAAGAAAACAAGATAGCCATGCAACATTGTAACCGCTCAAAGCATTTACAGGTGCCATGAACACAAGAACAGTCACCACAGCAAAAGGAACTGCCGCAGCTTTCATAAACGGAATACGTCTTCCATTCTTGTTGTTGCTTCTATCACTGAGAGAGGCAATCAGGGGATCTGTTATGGCATCAAAAATTCTACAGCCAAAGGTTATTATTCCTAAGACAGTCAGAATTCCAAATACAATCAAGCCCGAAGGTACAAGCTTTGTTATTCCTTCCTCAGTTGGAAGCTGACCTACTCACACGATTAAAAT
>DBVL01000064.1:0-3002 GCA_002308475.1 Spirochaetales bacterium UBA1265
GACCAGAAAGGAAGCACTGGCTATTGCAGAAGCCAAGAGATGTGGTATTCCTGTAGTTGCTGTTGTAGATACAAACTGTGATCCGACAGACATTACCTATCCTATCCCGGGAAATGATGATGCTATCAGAGCAATCAGTCTCTTTGTTGAGATTATTGCAAATGCAGTTATTGATGCTGACAACGAAGTAGGAATCCAGATTATTGAATCTCTTCCTGAAAACGAAGAAGCAATGGTAGCAGCAACTGAAGAGTCTGTAGAAGAGATGCAGGCCAGAGACGAGGAGTAATCTATGGAAATTACAATGGAAATGGTTAAGAAGCTCCGTGAAGAGACTCATGCAGGTATTATGGACTGCAAGAAGGCTCTTGCTCAGAGCAACGGTGACTTTGCAGGCGCTGCAAAGTACCTCAAAGAAGTTGGTCTTGCTGCAGTTGAGAAACGTGCTGACCGTGCTACAGAAGAAGGTAGAATCACATTTGCCATTGGCGAGAAGATGGCAGTAATTGTAAACATTACATGTGAGACAGACTTTGTTGCACGTAATGCAGAATTCAAGAAGCTCGGTGAAAACGTTTGTGCTCTCGGTCTCAAGAATGGAGATAGGGAAGCCACAACTGAGATGGAAGACCTTGTAAAGGGACTTATTGCCACTATCCATGAGAACATGGGCATAAAGAAGTATGCAGCTATTGATATTCCTGAAAACGGATATGTAAGCGGCTATAGCCATGCAGATGGTAACATTGGTGTTCTGGTTTCTTTTGAAGCTTCAGACAAGAAGATTTTCGAATCAGAAGCTTTCAAGACACTTGCTTTCAACACAGCCATGCACGTCTGTGCTGCTGACCCACTCTATCTTGATGCTCAGTCAGTACCAAAAGCCTATGAGGAAGAACAGCTTTCTATCTTCAAGGTTCAGGTTGCAAACATGGGTAAGCCGGAGAAGGTTCTTGAAGGAATAGTAAGAGGAAAACTCAATAAGCACTATGCTGAGATCTGTCTCATGAACCAGGTATGTCAGGTTTACAATGATGATGGTCTTACAATTGCTCAGATCCTTGCCAAGTTCAACAAGGAGAATTCAGCAGACGTTAAGATTACAGGTTTCCAGCGCATGCGCGCAGGCGCCTGATTATAAACGCCAAGGAAAAGCTGTCGCATTTTTGTGACAGCTTTTTGTATTTCAGGAGAGTAAACCATGTTGCAGACACTTACTAACTGCGAAGATAAGATGAAAAAGAGCGTAAGCGCCCTGACAAATGACTTTATGGCACTTAGAACCGGCAGAGCTTCCGCTGCTCTTTTTGACAAAATCAAAGTTGATTACTATGGTCAGGAAACTCCGCTGAACCAGGTTGCATCTGTTTCAGTTCCTGAGGCAAGACTTGTGGTTATCCAGCCTTGGGATAAGAGTCTTCTCTCTGCAATTGAGAAAGCCATTCAGAAGAGCGACCTGGGATTGAACCCGTCAAATGACGGAAAACTGCTCAGAATCAACTTCCCTCCTCTCACAGGAGATAGAAGAAAGGAGCTTGCAAAGCAGGCAAAGAACACTGCAGAAGCTTCTAGAGTAGCAATCAGAAACATAAGACGTGACGGTATGGATGAGATTAAAAAACTCCAGAAAAACGGAGAGATCTCAGAAGACGAACAGTCACAGGCAGAAAGCGATCTTCAGAAACTGACAGACAACTATATAAGCCAGATCAACAAGATTGCTGACGACAAAGAAAAGGAAATTCTGGAAGTCTGATGCATATAGGTCTGATTATGGACGGCAACGGCAGTTGGGCTGCAAAACGCTCACTGCCACGTGCCGCCGGTCATCTTGAGGGTCTTAAGGTCTGTAAAAGAATTGTGAAATATGCTTCCCAGTTAGGCATTGAGTATCTCACTCTCTATGTTTTTTCCACGGAAAACTGGAAGCGCCCGGATCAGGAGGTTGGATATCTGATGAACCTCCTGGCAAAAAAACTTCCCGGAGAGATGGATTTCTATGTACAGAACAATATCCGAATCCGGGTCCGTGGAGATATATCTTCCCTTCCTGAAGACGCACAGAAAGGAATTCAGTACACACTGGACAAAACAGCATCCTGCACAGGAACCACTGTTGTTCTATGCATAAACTATGGCGGTCAGGATGAGATTTCACGTGCAGCAACACGCTGTGCACTTGAAAAACCGAACGCCAAGATAACAGTTGAAGACATAAGTGCTCATCTGGATAATCCAGATATCCCTGCCCCTGACATGATAGCCAGAAGTGCAGGCGAACACAGACTCAGCAACTTCATGCTCTGGGACAGTGCATATGCTGAGTTTCTCTCCATTGAAGCTCTTTGGCCTGACTGGGACAAAAAAGAGATAGATCTGATTATTGAGGAACTGGGGAAAAGAACCAGAAAATTCGGAGGACTGGCACATGCTTAAAAGCAATCTTGCTGCAAGAATACTTACCTGTGTGGTCGGCATTCCTGCACTGTTTGCCCTCATATTCATGCTTCCGCAGTACAACTATATAGGCTTGAGCATACTCATCTTCATTCTCTCCCTCATAGGAACCATGGAGATGAGCAAGATCCTCTTTGGTAAGACTGTTTTTGCCTCATACATAGTTTGGATTCTTCCTGTTGTTGCATATTTTAAAAGCAGTGTCACTGACTATGCTTTTCTTACTCTTTTAAGTTTTTTACTTTTTCTTCAGGTTGGCTTTGGAGAAAAGGATGACTTTAAATCTTCTCTTACAGAAGGCTCAAAATATGTGCTTCTTACAGTCTATCCTTCTTATTTTCTAAGCTTTGTGATCAGACTGCTGGCTCTGGATAACATCTCTCCCTACGCCATTTTTCTTTTCCTGGCCCTTGTATTTGTAAATGATATTTTTGCATACGTCTTTGGTATGCTTTTCGGGAAGTACACCTCACACCCGTTCAAAGCCAGCCCTAAAAAGAGCGTGGCAGGTTTTATAGGTGGTTTTCTCTGTACCATAGGCTGTA
>DBVL01000064.1:3010-4624 GCA_002308475.1 Spirochaetales bacterium UBA1265
AATCTACTGTACCCTGCTCTCAGATAAGGTCTCCAACCCCACTGTTATGGATATGATAATCCTCGGCATGGGCATGAGCGTTTTTGCAAATATGGGAGACCTTGTTGAAAGTGTCTTCAAAAGAAGCGCAGGAGTAAAGGACTCTGGAAACATTATCCCTGGAAGAGGCGGAATTCTTGATTGCATAGATTCTGTCATCTTCTCTGCACCCTTCTTTTACGTTCTCTATTCAGGTTTTGCACTATGACTGAAGTGGTTATTCTAGGTCTTACAGGAAGCATAGGTCAGACAGCTGTCCGTGGATGCAAGAGTTTTAAAGAGCAGATACATATCTGTGGAGCTTCTGTTCACTCACGGGTTGAGCAGGCCATCTCCATTTGCATTGAGAACGGCATAAAAAACCTCTGTATAACATCTGATGAGAGCTGCCCTGAGAATACTGGGATACGGATATTCAGAGAGCTGAAAGAGATGCTTATCTCTCTTAAGCCGGATGTTGTTCTTAACGGAATCAGTGGTTCGGCAGGACTTAGAGCCTCAGTAGCTGTAATTGAGACGTCTCCTGTTCTTGCATTGGCAAACAAAGAGTCTGTTGTAATGGGTGGAAAGCTTCTTTTTGAAGAAGCTGAAAAGCATGGATGTAGGATTATCCCTGTAGACAGTGAGCACTCTGCCATAGATGAGCTGATAAGATCTGAAGGCCGTGAAAATGTCAGCTCACTGATAATTACTGCCAGTGGCGGACCTTTCAGAAACATGGCTTTGAAAGATCTGGAGGAGATCAAACCAGAACAGGCAGTAAAGCACCCGACATGGAATATGGGACCTAAGATCTCAATAGATTCCTCCACTCTTGCAAACAAGGCTCTTGAGGTGATTGAAGCTCACTTCCTGTTTGATTTTCCAGCAGACAGAATTGAGGTTGTCATACACCCACAGAGTATAGTCCACTCAATGATAAGAAGCACCAGTGGTCAGGTATATGCTCAGATGAGCCCTCCTGATATGGTTTTTCCCATTATGCGCGCACTCTTACAGTACAACTTTCCGCATGAAGCAGGAAAGGCTCTGGACTTCACAAATCTTGAACTCTCATTCTCAGCTTTGGATTTTGAGCGTTTTCCCTTTGTTTCTGACGCCTTTGAATGTGTTCGTCTGGAAGATGGTTACCCTACTGTGTTCAACACCGCAAATGAGATTGCAGTAGACGCATTTGTCAAACATAAAATCAAATTCACCCAGATAAGATCTGTTGTTAGAGATGTTCTTGATCTTGATTGGTCAGGGAGAATCAACAGCTTTGATGAAATATATGAGATACAGGCTAAGGTTAAGGAACAGGTAAGGCTGTGAAGTTTCTGACGCTATCATGGATTTTGCCATTTATAATAGGAATCCTATCTTTGGACTTAATTATAATTGTTCATGAGATGGGGCACTTCATAGCTGCAAAAATCTGTGGAATCAGAGTTGAAAGTCTTACATTTGGGATAGGCCCAAAGCTTTTCTCCCTTGACTTTGAGAACACAAAAATAACCATGCGTCTCATACCTTTTGGAGGAGCAACTGTTATGGCGGGGGAGGATGACCTGAAATACGCCATCAAACAGAAAA
>DBVL01000043.1 GCA_002308475.1 Spirochaetales bacterium UBA1265
TTCCCCAGACAGGTTTCAATTAAAAATATAGTTGATACAGGAACCAGGCTGAATGCAGATATTTCAGCTGCGATCATTGTTACCATTTTTGAGCATGATACTCCTCTTCATGATGGAGCTCTTGTTATCCAGGATGGACGTATAGTTGCGGCAGGTTGTTATCTTCCTCTCAGTCAGCAGAGAGACATAAGTGCTTCCTTCGGTACAAGACACAGAGCTGCTTTGGGACTTGCTGAGGAATCTGACTCAGTTGTGATGATTGTTTCTGAGGAAACCGGAGCCATATCCTTGGCCTATGGAGCAAACCTCTACTACAATCTGGATAATGAAGCTCTCAAGTCCACCCTTCTGGCTCTGTCCAACAGTCTTGATATGCGTGCTTCCGTTCAGGAGGTGAAAGATGAAGAGAAATAAGACTTCTTCAAATGAAGGTGTTTTCAGTAACTGGCAGATAAAGATCCTTTGCTTCATCTTTGCAGTTGTTGTTTTTGTTCTTGTGTACTACACCGGACTGGAATCCAGAAAGGTTTCTCTTCCTTTGGATGTGATTCTTCCGGAGAAATATGAAGCTGTAAGCGTCATTCCAGATACAGGGAATCTGATAATCATGGGAGATGAGAAGGAAATTTACCTTATTAATCCTGAGACTATCCGACTTTATGCTGATTTCTCAGGTATCAACCAAGATGGGATAGCCATAGTTCCCGTAGAGGTGGATTATGATGCACTGAAAGGCTTGATGGACCTTTCTGAAGTCTATTTCAGGAGCTCTCCTCTCTTTGTCAGAGTTTATTTTGAGGAAAAGCAGTGATTGTCGGCATAGGTACTGATGCTGTGTCAATTGAAAGGGCCGGCAGGCTCAATGAAAGGGCATTAGCTAGAATTTTCAATCCCCGGGAGATAGAGGAATTCAAGAGCCTGGAAAACGCTCAACCTGAAATAAGAGCCCAGTTTCTGGCTTCCCGTTTTGCCGTAAAAGAGGCATATGCCAAAGCCCGTGGTCTTGGGTTTGGAGCTGAGATATCTCCTTCTGAGATATGCACTTGTAAAGATTCAGAGGGAAAGCCGTTTATAGAACTTTCAGGTCGGACCCTTGAGAAGAGCCCTTCCCTCGTCTGTCATGTTTCTATAACACATGAGATGCCTCTTGCCATAGCCTTTGTTGTTCTGGAAACTGCGGAGAGCTGAGATGGCACGGAGTGACTGGAAAAGACCTAAAGAATTCTCTGCTCCGGAAGGAAGGAGGCGCATTGCCCTGGAGGTAAGCTATGACGGCAGAGCCTTCTGTGGCTGGCAGGCCCAGAAAGACGGTGTTTCTGTTCAGGATACGCTTAAGGTGGCCGTACAGAGACTAACAGGCCAGAACCATGTAGAAATCTGTGGGAGCGGAAGAACTGACAGCGGTGTCCACGCCATGGGCCAGGTTGCTCATGCAGAGATAGATGACTGCAGTATTCCTGCTGTGGCTTTCTGTAACGGCCTGAACTCTTTTCTCCCTGTTTCAGTAAGGGTGAGGAAAAGCTGGGATGTTCCACGCTCTTTTCATGCGCGCTACTCTGCCATGGCCCGTGAATACAGGTATTTTTTCAAGGAACAGTATGGAAAAGACTGTTTCTCAGATGGACTGATAACAAATGTCAGATCTTTTCCTGATAAAGCTTTACTTGATTCATATGCCTCTGTTTTGATTGGAACTCATGACTTTACAACATTCACAGCCGCTTCTGATCAGTGCCCGAGTAAGGTCAGGGATATTTATGAATCTGAGTTCATGTTCACAGAGACTGTTTTTGGAGAGAAGGTTCTCTGTTACAGAATCTGTGGAAATGCCTTTCTCTATCATATGATAAGATCTCTTACAGGAACCATGATGGAGATGGCACTATCTGGAAAGAGTTCTGAGCAGTTCAAGAAGCTTCTTGAATCAAAAAACAGGTCTCTTTGCGGTAAGACGGCTCCGTCAGATGGTCTGTATCTCTGGCGTGTAAGCTATGATGAGAATGAATATATGTGGTTTGAGGAGCGTTACGGCCATGGACACTGAGAGAGCTTTGACAGAACTTGACAACATAATGGATCTTTATGAGGCCATTCTCAAAAAAAAGCTCCCTGTAGAGCCTCGGAAACGTGATTTTTCATCTGTGGTGGTCAAAACTGTGAAGAAGGAAGAGGCACCTGAGATTCCGGTGCTGAAAACGGAAGAAAAGCACATACAATCCATGCTTACGGATATACCTGAGGACTTTTCTCAGATGGATCTGAAGAGGCTTGAGAAGTATGTTTCCACCTGCGCAAGGTGTCATCTCTGCTCAGAAAGAAAGAATGCTGTTTTCGGAGAGGGTTGTTCCCTGCATCCGAAAGTCATGGTTATAGGAGAAGGTCCAGGAGAAAAGGAGGACCTTACCGGCCGTCCGTTTGTAGGCCCTGCCGGAGAGTATCTGGACAAGTGGCTTGCCGCCATAGGTCTATCAAGAGAGACAAACACGTATATAGCAAATGTAGTCAAATGCAGACCACCTCAGAACAGAGACCCTGAATTCAACGAAAAAGAAGCATGTAAAGTCTTTCTTTATCAACAGATAGCTCTTGTAATGCCTACAGCTATCCTCTGTGTTGGAAAGCCTGCCTCTACCCTTATTACAGGAAAAGAAGATGCCACCATGGCATCTCTCAGGGAAAAACTGTTTCTCTTTGATTCCAGTATTCCTGTCATCTGCACATACCACCCTGCAGCTGTTCTCAGAAACATGGAGCTGAAGCGCCCTGTCTGGGAAGATCTGAAGAGGCTTTCCTCAATCATCAATCCTACCATTAGGGGCTGAAAATGGTCAGATATGCAAAGGTCCTTGTACCGGTTCCTCTGAATAGGGATTTTCTCTATTTTTTTGATGATCAGAAACTCTCCGTATGTCCTGGAATCCGTGTAACTGTTCCTTTTGGCAGGATGAAGAAGAAAGGATATGTTATAGAGGTTCTACAGGAGAAGCCTGAATGTGACTTTGAGATAAAGGAGATTCTCAAGGTGACGGATGATGAGCCATTGTTTGGACAGAATGAATACAATCTGGCTCTATGGATGGAGAAATTCTACTTCTCAAGCAGGGGAGAGATCCTGGACACCATGATTCCCGGTGGCAAGAGAGATATTTCTTTTGGAGCTTTGGATGCTGATAGAGGTGAAACAAGGGAATCTGTGTATCTTACGGACGAACAGCAGAAGGCCGTAGAAGAGATAACCTCCTCAACCTCCTCTCTTTTCTATCTTTACGGAATAACCGGAAGCGGTAAGACAGAGGTCTTCCTCAAATGCGCAGAAAAGGTTATCTCTGACGGTGGACAGGTTATCTATCTTGTTCCTGAGATTACACTTACCCATCAGCT
>DBVL01000083.1 GCA_002308475.1 Spirochaetales bacterium UBA1265
ATGGTTCCCGCAATGGGATGCACAGAACCTGCCGCTGCAGCACTTGCAGGAGCCAGGGCCAAAGAACTGCTTAAGGATTTTCCCGCAGAAAAAGCAGTGGTCAGAGCCTCAAGGAACATGATTAAGAACGCCATGGGCGTAGGTCTGCCGAACTGTGAGCAGAAAGGTATTCTTATGGCTGTTGCCTTAGGAATAGTAAAAGGGACAACAGACAAGAGCCTGAGTATTCTCTCCAGTGTGACTGAAGCGGATATTCAGAAAGCATTGGAAATAAAAAGTGAGCTGATTCTTGCTGAGAATGTTCCCCAGCTCTATGTGAGTGTAGAGCTTTCCGGCCCCGGTCATACAGCAGTTGCCGTCATATCAGGAGAACACAACCGTTTCTCTTACTGTGCTCTGGATGGCAAAAAAATTGGCAGTCACAAGAACTCCGACCAAACTGAGAAAAAGGAAAACAAGCTCAGTCCCCTCCTGGATGTTACAATCAAGGATATAAAGGATTTTGCAGATAGTGCAAAGGCAGAAGACCTGACATTCATTAAAGAGGCTATAGCCACAAATATACGAATAGCTGAACACGCTCTTGAAAACCCCTATGGCCTTAAGGTTGGAATGCTTATGGCTGACGGCCAGAAAATCAGTACACTTAAGACATTGAAGGAAGCTTTCAATCTTGCAGCCTCATATGCTGCAGCTGGAAGCGATGCACGAATGAGTGGTCTCTCCATGCCTGTAATCATAAACAGCGGAAGCGGAAATCAGGGGCTGACGGTTACCGTCCCTCTCTATGTTCTTTCAAAGTTCCTGAAACTTGATGAGTTGAGACTTCTTAGAGCAGTGTGCATAAGCGAATTTACAGCTCTGGCTCTTACAGCAAGAAAGAGCCGTCTTTCTGCACTTTGCGGGGCCTTTACAGCAGCAATAGGGACAAGCTGTGCATATGTCTACCTTCTCGGTGGAAGTACTGCCCAGATGGAGGGTGCCATAAACAACATGATAGGGAACCTCACCGGGATAATATGTGACGGAGCAAAAACTACATGCGCGCTCAAGATATTCTCCTGTCTTCAGGCTGCAGCTACAAGTGCCTCCCTTGCCATGCACCATACAGCTGCGGGCAAGGAAAGCGGAATAGTCGGAGATGACGGAGAGAAGAGCATAGACTATCTGTCCCGTGTAAGCTCAGAGGGAATGAGGAACGTGGACTCCACTGTTCTCTCGATTATGATGGAAAAATGCTGAAGTCCTGGCTTATTCTTCCTCTCTGAATACAATCCCGTTCTCATCAGCCCTATCAATCACAGCCAGTGCATGGTAGTTGAGTTCCTTTCTGGCCCTGAGTTTGTCTCCTCCGCCCTGGAAACCTTTTTCCACAACAACGCCTATGCCTTCAAGGGTACATCCGGCCTGCCCCACTATATCTATGAGGGCTGTTACTGCATTTCCCATTGCCATGAAGTCATCAATAATCAAAACATGGTCTTCAGGCTTGAGCCACTCTGTTGAGACAATCATGGTTACTGTCTTTCTGTATGTGTATGAGAAGAGCTCGCTCTTATACAGTCCATTCTCAATATTATCACTCTTTGCTTTTTTAGCAAAAATAAGCGGAACTCCGAATTTGTGTGCACATATGGAAGCCACAGGAATTCCGCTTGCTTCTGCAGTCAGAACTGCAGTTATTTTGCTTATGTCGAAAATCTCAGCAAACTGCTTTGCAATCTCCTCCATAAGTGTTGTATCAACCCTATGGTTGAGAAAACCATCTACTTTTATAATATTTCCGGGAAGGACCTTTCCCTCTTTGATTATTCTGTCTTTAAGGCTGCAAGAGTTACTATTAAGGCTCATGGAAAATCCTCCTCAATTTGAATCTTGCATAAAATAAAATGCATAAAGAAAAGAAAAAGACAAGCATAAAACAGAACATTTAAAGAAAAAGAAGCTATTTGACAGACAACACTGGAATTGTGGATTACAAGGTTGTCAGATTGCTAAAATTCTGTTACTTTAGCAGAGCGCGGTCGTGGTGGAATTGGCAGACACGCCAGACTTAGGATCTGGTGCCTTCGCGTGGGGGTTCAAGTCCCCCCGACCGCAACCCTGATAGCCTTATTTGATACAATCTCAAATGAGGCTTTTTCTTTATTCTGCGCTCTGTATGCATGGTTTGAAGGTTTTGTCTCTTTTCAGATAGCAAAAACCCACTTATTCTTCTATCGTTCGAGTCACTGAAATCGTTACATAAAATCAAATCGTGTAAAATCCCTCAAGGAAGACTTAATATGCTTGCAGACAATAATTCAAGTATGAGCGAACAGTATGTAGTTCCCATGAAAATCGACTCTAGCAACATACGCGGCAGGATATACACCATCCGTGGTGTGCAGGTCTTGCTGGATTCAGATTTAGCGGAACTGTACCATGTTGAGACCAGACGTATAAATGAGTCA
This sequence comes from Spirochaetales bacterium UBA1265, assembly GCA_002308475.1. Taxonomy (GTDB): domain Bacteria; phylum Spirochaetota; class Spirochaetia; order Sphaerochaetales; family Sphaerochaetaceae; genus UBA1265. Next base: position 2,454 of record DBVL01000083.1, read on the forward strand.
GTCAAGAGAAATCCCAAACGATTCCCTTCTGGTTTCTGTTTTGAGCTCACACAAGAAGAGTACGAGTTATTGTCTTTGAAATCGCATAATGCGACATCAAACGGTCGTGGAGGAAGAAGAAAGCTTTCCATCATTGTCTTATTATCTGTTTTTGTTTGTCATATTTTATCTTCTCTCACAGTGTGAGGAT
>DBVL01000089.1:0-214 GCA_002308475.1 Spirochaetales bacterium UBA1265
TGTACATGGCAGGACTGTTACCAAAGCCGGAAGCCATTGAAGCCACGGCTGCAGCCTGCGGAGCCGGAAGTTCCGTTGTTCCGAAAGCTCCAAAACTCTTTCTCATGACAAGAAGAATCACAACGGAGATAACAGCTCCAATCACACCGCCTATTCCCTCTCCGAGAAGCTGCTGCTTCGGATCTGTATTCAGCTCATGTCCGCTCTTGAGGTC
>DBVL01000089.1:244-6200 GCA_002308475.1 Spirochaetales bacterium UBA1265
GTAAGGAACAGAACAGTTATGGATGAGCTGAAAGCAAGCTGAGAGAGAAGAAGAACCAGAATACCGAAAACCTCCATAGGGTTAACACCGCTCTGGCCCGTAAGAATTCCACTGAGAAGCGTAGCAATGCACACTCCAGCAACTGCAAGAACAGCCTGTCCAAGATTCATCTCTGTTCCTACAGCCATGAGAACTGCTGCAAAAGCAAGAACAAAGGCACAGAGAACCACAGTCTGCTTTGAAACAGAGCCCTTTTCTCCTGTCTTCTTCCTATCTTTTACAAAGGCCTTGAGCGTCTTGAGAAAAACTCCTGCACCTGTTCCAATCATAATTCCAAGACCAAGGTTCTGCCTTACCAGATCTGCTGAAGCATAATCCGCAAAGAGACCAATCTTAAGTCCAACTGGAATAAATATGAAATAGGCAAACAGAGATCCACCAAGCCAGAGGAAGGCAGAGACAGAATCAATGATTGAACCTATGGAAAGAGCCATGGGGCTGACCCACATATAGACCGGCTGGATGGAGGCTGTTCCTCCGAAGATTTTGAAAACCGAAGGAATCCATCCGAAGACATCTCTGATTGCTGTGAAAACTGCACTGAAAGCCATGGCAGCAAAGAGCTTGATTGAATCCTTGCCCTTCTTTATGCCTGTTTTCAGAGTGTTGAAGGCTGCGTTTCCAATAGGATAGACAAGATGAAGTTTCTCTATAAGTGTCTTTCTGTAGATGGCAGAGAAAAGAGTGCCCAGAAGAGAGCCACAAACAGCCATAATTACAAGCGAGAGTACGTTCACTTCCGCATCCGGATTAAGCATCCAGATTCCCGGGATGGTGAAGGCAAGACCCCCTGCAACCATTGCGCCGGCACTCATTATAGTATGAGTAACATTTATTTCCTGAAGGGTGCTGTTCTTGAAGCGACCGAGAACAGCCATAGAAAGGACGGTCACAAAAACTGTTGGTCATGGCAGAGCTCCGAGCCGTAAGGCCACATACATGGAACTTGCAGTTATTACCACAAGCCCAATGATCCCTGTAATCAAACCTCTTACAGTTAATTGTCTGTTATTATTCTCCATTGATTTTTCTCCTGATTGAAGCTTTGGACCCGAATCTAAAAGCCAGGAGAAATCATATCAATAAGAAACATCCATGTCAAAACAGGTGCAGAAGCTCAACAAAAAAAGAGCCATGGAAAACCACGGCTCTCTTAATTCGTCTTTTAAAACTTACTTGATGAGATTCAAGGAAGCTGCTACACCAACCTGGATATCTTTCCAGTTGAAGCCATCAAAAATTTCTGCCGGCTTGAATCTGTTAAAACTCTGGTTAGTATTGTAGATTCCGAATACTGAAATATCAACAGCATCAAGGCTAAAACCAACACAAGCTCTCAGGTTGATTGGAGAATTCTTAAGCTGATCTATGAACTTAGCATCATTCTCAATATTTCCCTTGAGAAAGAACTTGCCAGTTTCGTAGTTGTAGACATATCCAAAGCCAGCACCAAGAGTAATTCTGACAACTGAAAGGTCAATCCCTGCGTTAAGGGACATAAGACCATCAATAACAGCTACATTCTCTGAATTTGATCCAAAGTATGCTGTCATGTCTGCATCAAAGAACAGAACCTTGACATTTAAGTCTGCACCAAAACCGAAATCCTGTGGGAAGTGAATATCTTCCGCAGAGGAAACTGTTGTGAGCTCTCCGAGGTTCTTGTCATACTTTGCAACAACGCCGGCTCTCAAACCAAAAGCAGAAGCAAAAAGTGTTGCTGGAATAAGCAACAGACAAAGAATAATTAAACCTTTCTTCATATGTGTAATCTCCTCTTTCAAATGTTTTAATAATCCATCCACTGTTTATGATACAACATAAAACCAGATTAAGTCACAAAAGTTTCATAAATAATGAAATTTTTTTTATTTATTTCATTTTATCAGGGTTTTCTCTCCAGAAAACGGCTGTAAAACCGGTAGTAGCAACCAACACAGAAGAGGTTTTTTCTGCCAGTTCAGCACTGAGAACCTTAGTACTGTCCTTAAAATCCTGGAATCTTACCTTTACCAGCTCATGATCAAGAAGAGCCTTGTCCAAAGCTTGCACTACTCCTTCAGAGATCCCTTCACGACCTACCATGACAACAGGATCAAGACTCTGGGCTCTTGACCTTAAAACAGCTCTTTCCTTACTTGTCATTTCCAATTTCATATATTCCTCCATCTGATGCATATCTGTTCAAAACTTCCTTATCATGAGTGATAAGCACAATTGCCATATTCTTTTCTTTCCTCAGTGAATCCAGAAGAGAAAGAACCCTCTCCTCCGTTTCCGAATCCAAAGCTGAAGTAACTTCATCAAGTATAAGAACTTCAGGTTTTATGGCAAGTACTCCGGCAAGAGAAACAAGTTTCTTTTGCCCTCCAGAGAGCATGAAGGGGTCCATTCTCCAGAGCTTTTCCTCAACTCCTGCTAACCTGAGAGCTTCTTCTGCAGCCTTCTCTGCCTCTTTTTCATCAAGAGCCATATTCAGTGGTCCGAACATAACATCTGCCAAGACAGTCTTCTCAAACAGCTGGTCTGCAGAGAACTGAAACAATAGAGCTGCTTTTCCTGCAAAGGATCTTCGGGAGGAGCGGTTTACCCAGATATCCTCTCCCTTGTACAAAACCTTCCCTGATGTGGGTTTTTCCAAGCCGGACAGAAGCTTGGCAAATGTGGTCTTACCGCTTCCCATGGGCCCTGTCACACAGATGACAGATCCCTCACTGATTTCAAAATCCTTGAAAAAAAGAGTTGAAGAATCCGGATATGAGAAACTTAGATCTCTTGTACTTAGCAGAACCTTACTCATATGAACCTCAATAGAGTAAATACTCCACAATAGAGAACAAGCGCAACAACAGCGCCCCTGTCACGTGAAGAAAAACTCAAGTTGTAAAGATGAGTTGATGAGGAAGAGGAAAAACACCTGCTGTCCATAGCCAAAGCCAATTCAATAGCCCGTCTGTAAGTAGCGGCAAACAATGGCACAAGAACAGAAAGAAAAGCCTTGAGACGCCTTTTTGAACGGGCATAGGTTAAACCACACCTGGACAGCTGAGCCTGATGGAGTTTTAACGCCTGATCTGATAGTACAGGAATGAAACGCAGAGCTACGGAGAGAACAAGGGATACATAGCGACTGTTCACCCCGAAGACTCTGAAAGGCCTTAGAAGAATCTCAATGGACCGTGCCACATCATCAGCAATTGTTGTGCAGGAAAACAGAGATGAATACAAAACAACCAGAATCAACCTCAGCGCTATGCAAACAGCCTGTTCTGCTGCGGAGAGTGTAAAATGATAAAGGGCAAACCTTACAAGGGTAAATACAGTAATTATGAAAAAATAAGCCCCTAAACCACGGAAGACATACGAGAGTTTTATCTTGCTTATGGCAAGAGAAAAACAGAAGAAAGCCAGAGGCAGAGAGAGGCTGGTAAGGTTCTTGCTTAAAAACAATGAGACAAGGATAAGCAGAAGAGCACAGAGCTTTAATAGAGGATTCATCAAATGCAGAGGGCCCTCTTTTTCAATATAGCGGCCCAAAGTCACATCTTTGAACATTTGCCCCTCTCTATTTTATACACCGAGTCTGCCTCCAGGATTTCTGAAGCCCTATGTGTAATCAAAACAACTGTCAGACCCTCTTTTCTGCAGAGTTCTCTCAGTATTCTCAGCACCTTCTCATGAGTTTGCTCATCCAGCATGGACAGCGCCTCATCAAGAACCAGAGCCCTGGGTTTGATTGCCAGTGCCCCGGATAGAGCAACAAGCTGTTTCTGCCCTCCTGAAAGAGTTGAAATCCTTCTTTTTGCAAGCCCCTCTATTCCAAGAGTTCTCATGGCCAAGTCCACATTTTCCCTGATTATCTTCTGCTCAAGACATAGGTTCTCTGGACCAAAGGCCATATCCCGCTCCACGGTATCTGCTATAAAACCGTTCTCTGGATTCTGAAAGACCAGCTGAACAAGAGCCTTGAGCTTTTTATCATCCCTCTCGCCAAAAGCGCAGAGGCTCCCGCTTTGTGGTTTTAGAAGGCCGTTTAAAAGCATGGCAAATGTAGATTTGCCAGAGCCAACTGCCCCGGTTATGCAGACAAATGAACCCTCGTCTATCTCAAGAGAAAAATCCTCCAGAATCCTGACATCAGGAAATGATGGGATAGGAGTATGAGATGTTTCTTATTTCAAAAGCCTTCATACCCAAGCCCCTTTGTTCTCTCAATAATCAGAGAACTGATCATACCTATTATTATTCCTGCTATGGTTCCCGAAATAATATAAAAGGGAACAAGATAAAAAAGCTCTTTGGTGTGGAAAACCAGAACTGCAACCACAAGCTGGACAAGATTATGAGTCACTGCACCAAGAACACTCACTCCAAGAGATGAGAAAACACCGCTTTTTTTCATGAGGCCCATTACCAGAAGACTCACAACAGCGGCACTTAAGCTATAGATAAAGGAGAGAGCATTGGAAAAGAGAAGTGTTGAGAGCACAACCCTGATTACAGATATTTCAAGAGCCTTCTTAAAGCCCAGATTATACAGTGCAAAAACTATAGCTATGTTTGCCAACCCCACCTTGAAACCTGGGATGGCTACAAAGACGGGGATCATGGCCTCTACATAAGAGAAAACAAGGGAAAGAGCAATCAGGGTTCCAGTCAAGGCTATGGTGCGTGAAGAAAAGTCTCTCAATAAAAGACCTCCTGTGAACTGTCTGTTACCGTGACAACCAGACGGTTAGGAAGGCAGACTATCTGTTGTCCAATCCTGCTGATTTTCCCTTCTGATATACATATTCTATCAGGGCAGTCGGCCTCAAACATATAGGCAAAACCATTTTCTATGCAGAGAATGTTTGTACCACCGTTGAGAGAGAACACCCCGTCAACATCAAGCGGGAGGTACATCTGCACCTCCCCGTTGACTGAAATACAGACATAGCTGCCCTTTTGATTACGTAGTCCCGTAATCAGAACAGCAGCTATGCAGATTGCTAGAAGCAATACTATCAGGACAATATCAAATGTCCTTTTTTTCATTTTGAAAGATACTCATCAATTGCTGCAGCAGCAGTCTTACCTGCACCCATTGCAGAAATGACTGTAGCAGCACCAGTAACGGCATCGCCACCGGCATAGATGCCCTTTCTTGAGGTAAGGCCATCTTCGTTGACAATGATTCCACCATGGGAGTTAATTTCAAGACCAGGTGTTGTGTCCTTGATGAGTGGGTTCGGAGATGTTCCGATAGCAATGACAACAGTGTCTGCTTCCAAGACAAAATCAGATCCCGGAATCTCTACAGGTCTTCTTCTACCCTTCTCATCAGGCTCTCCGAGCTGGGTCTTCACACATCTTACACCGGTAACAAAACCGTTTCTCTCATCTCGTGGGTCATCAGGATTCTTGAAACCGAGAATCTCCTTAATATCTGTAAGAATATCAAAGTGGATTCCTTCTTCCTCTGCATGTTCGACTTCTTCCTTTCTTGCAGGAAGCTCAGCCATTGAACGGCGGTATACAATATGAACCTCGGCACCAAGGCGCAGAGCTGTTCTTGCAGCATCCATAGCTACGTTTCCACCACCTGAGACAATAACCTTACCTCCCTTCATAATCGGTGTGTCATTGACATCTCTGTAAGCCTTCATCAGATTGCTTCTTGTGAGGAACTCGTTTGCTGAGTAAACACCCTTGAGTGACTCACCGGGGATACCCTGGAAACGTGGAAGACCTGCGCCTGAACCAACAAAGACTGCTTCATTTCCCATCTCAAAGAGCTCATCAATTGTAAGAGTCTTACCAATGACAACGTTCTCCTGGAAATCTACTCCAAGGTCCTTGAGAGTCTGGACTTCCTTTGCAACAATCTTCTTTGGAAGTCTGAATTCAGGAATAC
>DBVL01000078.1:0-1609 GCA_002308475.1 Spirochaetales bacterium UBA1265
GGCATACGGATGTTCATAAGGGAACGCAGAAGAACCTGTCTGCCTTCGGTATCTCCTGGAGTTTTCACATTTTTATACTCTTCTGAATCTGCCTTGAATTCTTCCACAAGAAAAGCCAGGCGTTCGCTTTGTGTCATGTTCAGCATCCTTTCCGACCGTTTTTGTGATCATCTATTGAGCAGGCAGCAGGAGAGCCATATTCAACAAGCCCAACCTCTGCAGGATCCAAGGTGACTGTCCCGTCTTCTAAGACAAAAGCTGGGATTCCCACATCTCCAATCCTCTTGCTGTTCTCAAATATGGGGTTGCTGTCTCTGAGTCTTATAAAGGCACTCATGTTTCTAATGTTCTCACCTATGTTCACATACTCAAACTCATCCTCGCGGCCTTCAATCTGTTGGTGAACATAATCACAGTAGGGGCATGTCGGTAGTCCGTAAATCTTGATCATATGAATTTCCTCCACATCTGAATTATATCAGACTATGAAAAGTTCGGGACCCCGGTAGTCTAAATGACCCCCTGGCCGATTGATTTAGCATACCTTGGTATACTATTTGAGCCCTGCAGGGGTCTGTTTAGTCTACCGGAAATCTCAAAGCACAAAGCCATAATTGGATTAAACCACCTTGTTTCTGAGTGTTCCGAGTCCTTCTATTGTTATCTCAACCGTATCTCCCTCTTCCAGTCGGCTTATTCCGCTCGGAGTTCCGGTCAGGATTATGTCTCCGGCGTTCAGTGTCATGACATGGGAGAGGTAGCTTACAAGGTATGGAATCTTAAAGATCAGGTTCTTTGTGTTTGAGTGTTGTTTGACCTCTCCGTTGACTCTGGTTTCAAGCTCCAGCGAGGAGGGGTCAATTGATGTTTCTATATATGGGCCAATTGGACAGAAAGTGTCGAATCCTTTAGCCACTGTCCACTGTCCGGTTTTGCTCTGGAGGTCACGGGCTGTGACATCGTTCGCTATGGTATAGCCCAAAATATAGTCATTGGCCTCTTCTTCAGAAACCTTGTGACACTTCTTTCCCATTACAACTGTGAGTTCTCCTTCATAGTCCAGATGTGCTGACATGTCTCTTGGATATACTATGTCACCTTCCGGATCTGCTATGGCGGTTGAGGCCTTCATGAATACAACAGGTTTCTCGGGTATGGGGAGTTTGAACTCTTCTGCATGGTCCCTGTAGTTCAGCCCTATGCACAGTGCTTTTCCAAACTCAGTTGGAGCCAGGAGCTTCACCTTCTGAAGTGGAAGCCTCTCACCTGTCTCAGTGCTATTGCTGCAAAAATAACTTCTGCTTAAGACTTTTATCTCTTTTCCTTCCAGAATTCCGAAGGAAACCTTATTCTCATGTGAAAAACGAACGTACTTCATGTATACAGTTTTATACCATCTTTTATTCTGTGGTCTAGTTTTTTCTGTTTGCAGGGGGTCAAGAAAACAAAGCTTGAGCACTTTGGAGCGTCTTAAAGGGTGTACAGGAGGAAAGATGCAGTACATTTATAAACCAATAGAGTTCAAGTCCATCAAAGAGATACCACAGGACTCAAGACCAAGAGAGAAAATGAAAATACAGGGAGTCTCTGCCCTGAGTGACCTGGAACT
>DBVL01000078.1:1684-8993 GCA_002308475.1 Spirochaetales bacterium UBA1265
ACATCCTTGGACGTGACAAACCTCAACCCACAGGAACTGAATCAGGTCAAGGGACTAGGAGAAGCAAACTCGGCCCTTCTCTGCGCAAGTCTTGAGCTGGGACGGCGTTTTCTCTCATGTAGGAGAAAGAACCTTTCAAGACCAGCAGATATCTTTGACCATCTGAGGCATTACGGAGACAGAATGCAGGAACACCTCATATGCATAATGCTGAACGGAGCTTTAGAGTTGCTGGCGGTGAAGGTTATCACGGTAGGATTAATAAACAGAACCGTGTGCCACCCGAGAGAGGTCTTTGCAGATGCAGTGGCCATGAGAGCCAGCTCAATCATACTGGCACACAATCACCCCAGTGGAAATCTTGAACCAAGTACAAACGACCTAGAGGTAACTGAGTCCATAGAAAAAGCAGGCAGAATACTGGGGATCCGACTGATGGACCACATAGTATTCTGCCAGGACTCATACCGCTCCATGCTGGAGAACGGCGACTATACTTTTTAATGATTACTCAGCTTTTTTGCTCTTTATTAAAGAGAAAACAGTCAAAAGAACGCTGATTGCGCCAAGAGCCAGGATGACCACACCAATAACTGTGACAACTGCAGGGAGAGCCTTGTCAGGGTTTGAGAAGAGGATGAAGGCCAGAACAGCGTCAACAAGAGCTTCCCATGCAAATGAACTGAGATTTATTCTCTTGTCTATTCTTCTGCACATGATGGCGTTCTGAACAGCAACAGCAGCCTCAAAACAGAGGATAACTGCCACAAAGATCTGAATGGCGCTCATAGAGATCTCAGCAATGGTTATTGGAGCAATCACTGCTGCAAGACCAACCAAGATTGAGAGAATACTCTTTATGAAAGCCACTGTCTTTGTGAACCTGACAAAGTGCCATGAACTGATGTTGAACAGAGTGTAGAAACCTACGGCAAGAGAGTAAACACCTGCAGTAATGACAATAACTTTAACAAAAACAGTCTTGTTGCTCAGGATAAGGATTCCTGCTGCAACCATAATAATCCCGAGGATCAATAATCCAACTTTGTTTTTCTTTTCCATATCTTTTCTCCTGAATAATTATATCTCGTAACTTATATAGGCTCTGATTCCAAGTTCATCATCAGCGCCTTTTGTAATGGTTCTATAGTATTCAATCTCCGCGCCTACACCGAATCTGTCGGTCTGCCTTCCATGGACTCCACCCTGAACTATGAGACCCCAGCGCTGACCAAGGTTGGAGAAGTCTACAAAATCATAGATATCATATCTAGCGCCGAAAGCACCATATAGCTCAAAGGACTTAGCCCAGGCGTATTTAGCACAAAGAAGACCGGAAGCAGCCATGTCCAGCGTCTTTAAAAAGCCTTCTTCGTGCTGTCTCAACTCACTAGGGTTGGCTGTGGCTGAGAACTGAAGTTTGACACCTATGGCCAGGCTCCGGAAAACCGCAGGTGTAAAAGTCACACCGGCAAAAAGCCCTGCACGCAGATCCTCAGAATCCAGGGGAGAGACAACTGCAAGTCCTGCATCAATAAGGAGGTTTGAAGGCTCTTCCCTGGTGAGAATATGATCTCCATCCCCTGCATAAAGAGCAGAAAGACAGAGAAGCATTAGAGAAAGAATGAGGAGTCTCTTCATTATTTTTCCCACAGCTTTTCAGGATAGAAACCCAGCTTGGTCTTTTCAGCCAGGTTCTGTCTGACAGTTTCACGGTCTTCCTTGTAGGTCATACCGAACCATCTGTCCTCTGTGGAGAAGACTCTCATGGTGCCGTTGCCGGTGGCAACTATCTCACCTGCACAGTTGGGAAGAAGAACTTCCTTCTTGGGCTCTGAAACATTTTCCTTGATGAAGCGGTCCCAATAGAGCTGCATGTAATCAAAGGCTGCCGGAGTGAAACCGAAGAAATTCATGGAGACAATCTCGTCGCCGGACAGTCGGACATCGCCTTCAGGCAGATGGCTTACTATCCCCTGAGAGTCGAACTCAATCTTTGTGTTCTCTCTCATGCCGGTCAAAAAGCCGTCTTTCACGCCACAGACTCCACGTGAGACCGAGCCGACGGGACTCATGGTGTTTTTGAGAATGTAGCCAACCATGGCGTGGGCGGTGCTTGTGTTCTCAAGTGTGCTCAGGTAGTTTCCAAGGATTCCATAAGCTTCCTTTCCGTAGTAGTCATCTGCATTTATGATGGTAAACGGTGTGTTGACAGCGTTTTTTGCGCAAAGAACAGCGTGGATGGTTCCCCATGGCTTTTCCCTGTTCTTTGAGGCCTCTATCTGTGTGGCATCCAGAAGACTCTGCTTTGTCTGGAAAACGTACTCAGCGTTCATGTTCCGTGCTATTCTGTCAAAAAGACGTTCTCTGAAGTCCTTCTCAATATCCGGACGGATTATAAACACAACCTTGTCGTAGCCATGTTCTTTAGCATCAAAACAACTGTAATCAAGAAGGGTTTCTCCATGAGCTCCAACCGGATCAATCTGCTTGATTCCACCGTATCTTGAGCCCATTCCTGCAGCGAGAACTACTAGTGTAGGTTTCATATGTAAATCTCCATTTTAAAGGCAAAAAAGCCAGATTCTTATATCAAAAGGTTACCATATAAGGCAGTAAAATAAAAGAATGCTTATTCTACAACGCCTATCTTACAATTGAATGAAGTGTGACATCAAAGATAAGAAGAGAGTTAGGCTCTATGCTTGATGTTCCGCCCTCACCGTAGCCGAGGGAAGGATGAATCCAGAATCTGTAGCTTGCACCCTCTTTCATGAGGCAGAGGCCCTCAGAGAAACCTTTAATGACCTGGCTCAAAGCGAACTGTGAGGTAGTTCCTCTTGAAACAGAAGAATCAGCAACAGTTCCATCCAGAAGAGTAAGAGTGTAGTCCAAATTCACAGTATCTGAAGCTACTGGCACATTTCCGGTCCCTTCATTGATGACCTTGTATTGAAGACCGCTCTCTGTTGTAACCACACCAGGCTCTTTTGCATTCTGCGCAAGGAATGCCTCTGCCTTCTCAAGATTCTTCACCCCAAGATCTTTAACTTGTTCCTGAAGGTATGCTCTGTAGTCCTCCACAATCTTGTTGAACTGTTCATCTGTAACAACTACGCCATCTGCATAGGCTCTTGCGCCCTCAGCAAAAGCTCTGGCATCCATTTCCAGATACTGACCCTGGTTTGAATAGTTAGTGAAGTATCCCAGTGCCCAGAAAAACCTCTCGGCTGCTGTTTCCGGAGTGTAGGTGCTCACAGTTGTCTCAACGGCTCCCGAGTCGGCCTTTTCCACAACGCCTGAGGCAAATAATCCCAGTCCAACAACAAGAACAATCAAAAAAGTTAGTGTTTTTTTCATATCAGATCTCCCTGCTTGAAATTGTTTTTTATCATGAAGGCCTCAAGAGAACGCAGAAAATTGTTCTTGTCCGCAAATCCTCGTGGCGAAGCCAGTCTATGAGACGGAGTCTCACATATCAGTCTTTCTATAACAATATCCGACTGTATCCTCCTGAGAAGATACGCAGTACTTAAGATGTGGCGCTTTGTGCATGGAGCGTGGACTTCACCTTCAAGGTATTTGTCAAAAAGAGGCGTCCCGGATGCTATGTTCAGGTTATGGATCTTTATGGCCTGAGGATTAACCTTGTTTATGACGGCTATGGTCCTCTCCAGTTCAGCCCTGCCCTCTCCGGGAAAGCCGGTGAGAACATGGACGCACAGTTCAAGACCTGCTTCCTTTACAAGAGAAGCTGCTTTGACAAAACTCTCAACATCATGGCCACGCCTCATGGCCTTGAGGATTCTGTCATCTCCACTCTGAAGCCCAAGTTCCACACAGACTGTGCCTGTTTTCTCCCTGTAAGAGGAGAGCAGTTCCACCTTTTCCTTGTCCAGACAGTCCGGTCTGGTAGATACAATCAGTCCTTCCCAGGGATAGAGGTCCACAACGCTGTCATATATCTTCTTAAGTCTCTCAACAGGGGCATAGGTGTTTGAATAAGACTGAAAATAGAGAGCATAATGCGTGGCTCCATATCTTCTTCTTACAAACTCCACTCCACGGCGAGCTTGCTCTTCCAGCGGCATGAGTGTTTCTTTCAGAGTACTGTCTATGTACTTTCTCAAAGCCACTTTCATGAGTGAAGGCACTCTCGCTCTTTCTATGATAGACGGAAACAGCACCCTGGCTGTCACAGAATATGCATCCGCCCTTCATGCGGTTTAAGTCCCTGTGTGGGCAGGTGAAACCTCCGTCCACACCCACTCTGTAGATTTTGTAGCCATAACGCTTGATTAAGCTCTCTGAATAGCTGTTGTACGGTTTCTCCATGGATGCCTCAGTTGAAAACAGCTGTTTTTATCCATGGATTTCCGTTTGCAAACGCCTTGAAGTCCATTTCCTTTCTGGCTGGCAGCTGGAAAGAATTCAACCAGATGAGTTTGTCTGAACAGGCTACTCCCACACCCCTGTCTTTTCTGTATGCCACTACGGTACCGGGCTTGACTGAGTGGTCCACGGGGCTTTCCTTGTCCAGATCCTCATACCCTCCCCAGACTCCGGTGACAAATATTTCCTTACCGTCGCAGAGTGCATAGGCTTTAGGCCAGGGGTACATGGCACGGATCAGGCAGTGTATTTCAAGAGCCGGTCTGTTGAAATCCAAATGGGACTCTTCTCTCTCTATCTTGGAACAGTAGGAAACCTCTCCTTTCTGCTCCTCAGCCTTTATAGCTGAACTGAAAACGGCTTCAAGAGCCTCAGGAACAAAGGCTGCAGCTTCTTCTGAGACAAGAGTTGTCAGACTATCTGTTGTTTCAGTGCCTGAAAGCGGGAAGCTTCTTGTTGCCCAGATATCCCCTTCATCCATCTTCAGCCCAAGGATCTGTAGGGAGATAGTGCACTCTCTGTATCCATTTAAGATGGTACTCTGTATGGGAGAAGCTCCCCTGAGAAGAGGTAGCCGGGAAGGGTGAACATTAAATGCGCCGTCCTCAAAAAGAGAGAGGAATTTGGGACCGAAAATCTTGCCGAAGGCAAAGGTGACAAGAACCTGGGGCTTCAAGGCAGAAACGGCCGCTCTTGCCTCAGTTCTTATACTGTCAAACTGGAGAACGGGAATACCTCGTTTGAGTGCAGCTTCTTTCACAGGTGGTGCAACAGGAACTTTTGACCTCCCCTGCGGTGCGTCTGGGGAAGTGAGGACACCTACTACATCAAAGCTTTCACAAAGACGCTCGAACAAAGGAACTGCAATCTGAGGAGTTCCCGCAAAGAGGATTCTTTTCTTATCCACGCCTTCTGCTCTTTCCTTTGCGTTCATTTTTCTGTCTTCTTTCAAACAGCTCCACCATGTGCTTTCTCTCAGAAGGTGAGAGGTGGTCTATATAGAGCTTTCCATCAAGATGGTCGTACTCATGCTGAATGGCTCTGGCCAAAAGGCCCGTAGCGTGGAGGGTAAAGGCTTTTCCGTGGACGTCTTGAGCAAAAACAGTCACTTCAAGAGGCCTGATTACCTCATGACTCAAACCAGGCAGGCTGAGACAGCCCTCCTCGTAGGGTCCTTCCTCAACAGAAGTCTCAATAATCTGCGGATTCACAAAAACACGGCGGATTCCCTCAGCTGGGATTCCTATTACAAACAGACGTTTGTCTACACCAACCTGAGGGGCTGCAAGGCCTATTCCCTCAGCCTCTTCCATGGTCTCAAACATGGCTTCTGTAAGAAGCTCAAGAGGACGGTCAAAATCTGTCACCTCAGTGCATCTTACACCGAGAATCTCATCACCAAGTTTATAGATATCAAGCATTTGAACAACCTTTATATATAGAGAAGTTTAAAGACTTTTTCAAAGCAGCTCAAGCGGGTCTGTATCCACTTCTATATTCACTGAAGAGGGATTAAAGTCCTCAAGAGCCTCAGAGAGAGCGCTCAGCATGCAGGTCATGTCATACGACTTGAGAAGTACCTGGAAACGGTACTGCTCTCGGACCTTTTCAATCGGACACTCCTGAGCCCCGAAGACCTCAAAGCCTCCACCAAGTTTTCTAAGCCGTTTGGCAATCTCATCTGCAGCCCTATAGGCTTTCATCTTATCCTTTGAGCGGAAAACAGTGTTTATCATCCGTGAAAAAGGCGGGAAGGAGAGCTGTCTTCTAACAGAAAGCTCGCTTTTGGCAAACTCCTCAACCTTACCTAAGGAGGCAAGTGAGATAGTCTCGTTGAAAGGCATTCTTGTCTGGATGATAACCTTTCCACTTTCATCAGAGCGTCCACTACGTCCGCTTACCTGAACCAGAAGATCAAAGGTTCTCTCAGCAGCTCTGAAATCCGGCATAAGAAGTCCACTATCTGCAAGAATTATTCCTACAAGTCTGACATTTGGAAAGTTCAGTCCCTTGGCAACCATCTGAGTCCCGAGGAGAATCTGGATATCTCCTTTTCCAAATGCAGTGAGAGTCTTATCAATTGTCTTCCTGTCCTTTGAAACCACATCTGTATCCAGACGGGCACAAACATGGGAAGGAAAGAGTTTTTTAATCTCATTTTCAACAAATTCTGTACCGACTCCGGAATACAATACATTAACAGAACCACATTCAGGGCATACATGCCTGAGTTTTTCCCTGTGTCCACAGTAGTGACAAACCATCTCATCCTTGTTCCTGTGGTATGTCATGGCCACATCACAATGGGGGCACTTCAATTCATATCCGCAATTGTTACAATGGTAGTAGTATGAATAGCCACGCCTGTTGAGAAACAGGATTACCTGTTTGCCTTCTGAGAGGGTTCTATGCATCTCCTGTTGCAGGGAAGTACTGATAAGGGCGTTTTCCTTGCTCATGTCAACAACAGTCACATGGGGCAGGGTACCTCCACCAACACGGTGAGTGAGGTTCAAACGCTTCATTTTCCCGCTTTCCATAAGGTGCCAGGCTTCAAGGCTGGGGGTAGCGCTTCCGAGGACAAGTTTTCCATCAGTGTTATTCAGACGCTTTTGAGCAACCTGGCGGGCATGGTAACGGGGAGAGTTTGAACTCTTGTATGAATTCTCATGCTCCTCATCTATTATTATCATCTTCAGGTTCTCAAACGGGGCAAAGACAGCGCTTCTAGCACCTATGACAAAACTCACCTCGCCACGCTTTATCTTTCTCCACTGCATAATCCTCTGAGATTCCGTCATTCCGGAGTGAAGAATGGCAACATTTCCCTTGAAACGCTTGATTACCTGCTGGGCAAGCTGATGCGTAAGTGTAATCTCAGGAACAAGATAGATAACCTGTCCACCGTCAGAGATAA